>JAGXGM010000081.1 GCA_024636675.1 Hydrogenophilales bacterium
GATGCGGCGGGGTTGATCGGGGCGCCTGTCTCCGCTATACTCCCGCGTTCTCCGAATTCAACTCATTTAAGGAATTGCCATGAAAGCCGGCATTCACCCCGATTACAACGAAGTGACCGTGACCTGCTCCTGCAGCAACACCTTCAAAACCCGCTCCACGCTGGGCAAAGACGCCCTGCATGTGGAAGTTTGCTCTGCCTGCCATCCGTTCTACACCGGCAAGCAGAAGATCGTCGACACTGCGGGTCGCGTCGAGAAGTTCCGCCAGCGCTACGGGATTAAATCAACCGCGGCTTGAACCAGCCCGGTCTGCGCGATGCATGCAAAAAGCGGCTATGGCCGCTTTTTGCATTTTTGCGGCGCGGCAACGGTATCATTTTCTGCGCCGCCTTCCCGAGGAAGAGACTGACGTGACCCCCCGCGCTTTTCGTCGTATTGCCATCATTGCCTTCGGTTCGCTGGCACTGACCCACTGCGCGCAGAATCCGGTCACTGGCGACCGGAACTTCGTGCTGATGTCGGAGCAGCAGGAAGTCCAGATGGGCGCGCAGGCGCACCAGGATGTGCTCAAGGAATACGCGGCATTGGCCAATCCGGCGCTGCAGGCCTACGTGGACGAGGTCGGCCAGCGGCTGGCGCAGCAAAGTCACCGGCCGCACCTGCAATGGCATTTCACCGTGGTCGACAGTCCCGACGTCAATGCCTTTGCGCTGCCCGGCGGCTATGTCTATATCACGCGCGGTCTCATGGCGTACCTGAATTCCGAGGCCGAACTGGCGGGCGTGGTCGGCCATGAAATCGGCCATGTCACCGCGCGCCACGGCGTACGCCAGCAAAGCACGTCCACCGCGGTCGGGCTGGGCGCGGTGCTGGGGTCGATCCTGGTGCCGGGGATGGGCAACCAGGCGGGCGCGTCGCTGCTGCAAACGCTGGCGCAGGCCTGGACCGCGGGCTATGGCCGCGAGCACGAGCTGGAATCCGACCGCCTCGGCGCGGAATATCTGGCGAAGAGCGGCTACCCCCCGCAGGCGATGATCGACGTCATCGGCGTGCTGAAAAACCAGGAACTGTTTGCCGCCGAACAGGCGAGGCGCGACGGCCGCCAGCCCCGCACCTATCACGGCACTTTCGATACCCACCCCAGCAACGATGCGCGCCTCAAGCAGGTGGTGGGCGCGGCGGATCAATATACGGTCGCCAATCCGCGCGAGGGACGTCTCGAGTATCTGCAGAAGTTGGCGGGCATGGTCTTTGGCGACAGCCCCGACCAGGGCCTGATCCGCAACAATCTGCTGCTGCACGAAAAGCTCGGCCTGACACTCCAGTTCCCGCCGGGCTGGCGGGTGCAGAATCGCCCCGATCGGGTGGTGGCGATAAGTCCGCAGGGCGATGCGCTGGTCGAGCTGCGGCAGGGACCGAAAAACAACAAGCCGCTGGATACCCTGCAAAAGAGCCTCCAGCTGGATGCCGGTGCGCGCTATGACAGCGGCAGCCTGAGCGGCTATCCGGCGGCATTTGCAGCAGGCGCGCAGCAAGGCAAGCCGGTGGTCGTGGCGGCCGTGGTGTTCCATGGCACGCAGTACCTGATTGCCGGCATGGCCCGCGACAAGCCCGCCTACGCGCGCCAACGCAGCGCCCTGCGCGCGGCGATCAACAGCTTCCGTGCGATCACCCCGGCCGAGAAAAAGGCGGCCCGGCCTTATGTGCTGAAACTGGTCACGGCGCAACCTGGCATGACGATGGCAAGCCTGGCGCGGCAGTCGCCGCTGGGGGCCGATGCCGAAAGCCAGTTGCGCCTGTTGAACGCCCTCTACCCAAGCGGCGAGCCCACACCGGGCCAGCGTCTCAAAATTGTTCAGTAGACACCCACCCTCTCTTTCGCAGCCCCCGCAAGGGGTGGGCCGGTGGGTACCCCGCTGCTGCGCAGCGACCCTTCCGCAGCTCGGGCTGCTGCTGCTCTGCGCAGCCTGGCTGCTGCCGGGGCTGGTGGGGCACGCCCCCTGGAAAGGCGGCGACGGCGATCACTTCGTGCAGCTGTGGCTGCTGCTGCAAAGCGACGTTGCGCCGCAGGCCGTGTCGGCCACGCCGCCTCTGTATTACTGGGTAGCGACCGCCACTGCCTGGCTCACTTCGCCCGTTCTGGCCTTGCACGACGGCGCGCGGCTGGCCTCGGGCCTGTTCGTCGCGCTGGCACTGTTTTTTGTCGCGCGCACCGCGCGCGTATTGTATGGCGCAGAAGCCGGCTGGGCGGCGGCATTGACGCTGCTGGGCTGTGTGGGCTTGCTGGTGCGCGGACACGAACTCAATGCCTATACCGCCCAGTTCGCCGCCGCCGCGATCATGCTGTATGGCTTGGCCAGCTTGCCGCAGGGCGCCCGTAGCGGCTGGGCGCTGGGTATCGGGGCAACGCTCATGCTGCTCGCCGGCGGGGTGGCGGAAGCGGTATTGATCCTGGCGCTGGCAGGATTGTTGCCGCTGCTGCTTGAAAATTATCGTTCCCGGACGGCGCGGCGCGCGCTGCTGTTGGGGCTAGGCCTCGCGCTTGCCGCAAGCGCGGCATGGCTGGCTTATCTCGCCACGCAGGGAATTCCATTTGTGCGTGTGCTCAACCTGCAGCGCTGGCTGGGGAGTAATGGCCTTCGCCCGGCTTACTTCCTGGGCATTCTGGGCTGGTACGCCTGGCCGGCGTGGCCGCTGGCGGCCTGGGGGCTGTATCGCAGCAGGCGCCAATGGCGCACCCCCGGCATTGTGCTGCCGCTCGGCGCGCTGGTGGGTCTGCTCGGCTTGTATGCACTGGCCGCCCATCCCGGCGAGGAGCAGGGTCTGGTTCTGTTGCTGCCGTTGGCGCTGCTGGGGTCCGCCGGACTGCTCACCCTGCGGCGCGGCGCGGCCAGCGCCTTGCTGTGGTTTGCGCTGATGCTGTTCGGTTTTATCGGACTGGTGTTCTGGCTCTACTGGAGCGCGCATGACCTCGGCAGCCCGGCGCGACTGGCAGCGCGGCTGACCAGGCTGGGCGTGAGCGGCGTCGGGGAATTGCGTCCGTGGGCATTGGCGCTCGGCCTCGTCGTCACTCTGGCCTGGATCGTGTTCCTGGCCCGGGTCAGCCGCTCGCCACTGCGCCCCATCCTGGTGTGGACGGCGAGCATGACCTTTATATGGGCTTTGCTGATGGCGCTGTTTCAGGCGCCGCTCGACCGCCGCCTGAGTTATGTCAGCGTCGCCGAGGAACTGGCGGCTCGGGTGCCGCCCACGGCGTGCATCCAGACGGTTCAGGTGCGCAGCCAGCAGCGCTTGCTGCTGGCCTACCACAGCGGGCGCCAGCTTGACGCGGCCGCCACGCCCGGCTGCGACTGGTTGCTGGTGGGAACCCGGCGCAACGAAGGCGAACCCGATGTTCCCGACAGCTGGACCAAGCAGTGGGAAGGCGCGCGCGCCGGCGACCGCACCGACCGTTTCCACCTCTATGCCCGACAGCGACAGTAAAGCAGCGTCGGTGCGCGTCGCCGCCGTCGTCCTGGCGGGCGGACAGGGCCGCCGGATGGGCGGCGCCGACAAGGGGCTGATCGAATACCAGGGGCGTCCGCTGATCGAATGGGCGCTTGCCGCCCTCACCCCGCAGGTCGACGAACTCATGGTCAGTGCCAACCGCAATCTCGAGATTTACGCGGCGTACGGCTATCGCGTGCTGCCCGATACCCTGCCCGATTTCCCCGGGCCACTGGCGGGCGTGCTGGCGGCGCTGCAGGCGGTGACGGCAGACTGGCTGCTGGTTGTGCCCTGCGACACGCCGCATCTGCCGGCCGACCTGGCGGCGCGCCTGCTGGCGGCGGCGCAGCGCGCGAACGTGTCGCTGGCGGTGGCGGCGGACGCGGTGCGCGTGCATCACAGCTGCTTCATCGTGCGTACCGACCAGCGCGACAACCTGGCCGGTTATCTGGCGCGCGGCGAGCGTGCGGTGCGTCACTGGCAGGCGAGATTGCCCTCGACGACGGTGCGCTTCGAGGCGGCCTGCTTTGCCAATTTCAATCAGCCACAGGACATGCAAGCAGATTAAGATCCGCCGATCCGGCATCGCAGCGAACCACAGCGGCGAGATCGCATCCAATGTAATTGCCGGGTTCCTCAATCACGTCAAACGGGAGAATGATTATGGCTACATGCACTGCTCCACGGTGGATATTGCTCACCATCGCCCTGCTGTCCGGAATGGCCGCGTCGGCGGCGACGCCAGTGGAGACCCCCTACGGCGCGGTCAGCCTGCCCTTTACCCTGCACAAGATTCCGGATGCCCCTGTTTATTACGTCGTCGGGCTGTCGGGCGTTCCTGACTCGGTGAACGAGGGGCATACCTCGAACGCCGGCTTCGTGGTGACCAAGGCGGGGGTGGTGGTGTTTGACGCCCTCGGCACGCCGGCGCTGGGCTACCGGCTGCTGCAACGCATCCGCGAGGTGACCGACAAACCCGTCAGGTGCGTTGTGGTCAGCCACTACCATGCCGACCACATTTATGGCCTGCAGGCCTTCAAGGAGCACGCCAATGCGCCGACCGTGCTGGCTCAGCGCGGAACCCTCGGCTACATTGGGGGCACGGCGGACAGCCAGGGCGAGGATGCCGCGCGCCGCCTCGAGCAGCGCCGCGAGGCCCTGTTTCCCTGGGTGGACGAGAACACGATCATCGTGGCGCCGGATCAGGTTTTCGACCGGGAGACATCCTTCGAACTGGGCGGCGTCCGGTTCGAGATTAAGCATCTCGGGCCGGCCCATGCGCCGGGCGACTCCGTCATGCTGGTCAGGGACTACGGGGTGCTGTTCGGCGGCGACGTGATCTACGGCGGCCGCGTACCCTTCCTCGACAGCCCTGAAACCGACGTCGAGCAGTGGCTGGCGGGCCTGGATTACATCGCCGGCTTGAAGGACCAGGTGGAATACGTCATTCCCGGCCATGGCACGATGTCGGAGGATGCCCAGCGGGTGGTGGAGGCGACCCGTGATTACATTCTTTATGTACGCGAGGCCATGGCCCAGGCGGTCAGGGACTTCATTCCGTTCGATGAGGCCTACCGTCACACCGACTGGTCCCGCTACGAAAAGCTGCCGGCTTTCGAAGCCAGCAACCGCGGCAATGCCTACCGTATCTATCTGGACGAGGAAGCCCGATTCCTGAAGTAAACCGGTACGGCAGGGCGAGTCGCTGCTGAAGTTGCGGGCTCCCCGGTTCCGTGCCGTGCCGTGCGCTGCTCGAATCAGTCGTGGGCGATTTTCTTGTCGGTGAACAGGTAGTCCCGAAGTTCCTCGTCGAACTTCGGATCCTTCCGGCGGATCCACTCCAGCACCATGGCGGCATGCTCCTTTTCCTCGTCGCGATTGTGCTTGAGGATGGCGCGCAGCTCCGGGTCCTTGCAGGCATCCATTCGCTGGTTATACCAGTCCACTGCTTCGAGCTCTTCCATCAGCGAGACAATCGCCCGGTGCATGTCGCGGGTTTCCGCGCTGAGTTCTTCGATCGACTCGTGATAACCCTCGTTTGCCATGTTTGGCTCTCCCTGTCGTGTTGCGTGAAAGTGTCTCGGATGTGAAGCGGGCGGCTTATTTGAAGCGGGCGGCGGCTGAACGCATCGCTTCACTCACCGATTCCCATGCCAGTTCGGCGCCGGCCTTGAGGTCTTGCCAGGCGCCTTCGCTTGCAGATTCAACCTCGTGCAGCTTGCTGCGGGCGTGATCCCGCTTGCTGCGCAGGATTTCGATCTGCTGATACGCCTTACGACGCCTCGTCGCTGCCCGGAATGGGCGGATTGCGTTTGAATTCCCCGAGTTTGCCGAGCGTGCTGTCGAGCGTGCGCTTCAGTTTCTGGGCGGCGCCGTCGATTGCCTGGTGCAGCGAGCCGGCCTGTTCGGTGACCGCGACTGGCTGACGGCCGGCCACGCGGGCTTCCATCAGGCAGCGCTTGTCGTTATCGCCAGCCTTCTGGCCGTTGACGTCGCTGAGATGGATTTCCACCCGGGTAACCTCGTCCTGGAAGCGGCCGAGTACCCGCTGCACCACCTCTTCGGCATGGCGGCCGAGGGCTTCGCGGCCGTCCACGCTTTCATCCGTGTTGAATTGTATTTGCATAGGTTTTTCTCCTGGAAATGGTTGTGTGGGCTGCGCGTCGGCTGGATTCAGGCAGCTGACAAGGCACTGGTCCAGTGCGATCGCCCGGTCATGTGTTTTTGCCTGGTGCCCATGCAGTATGGCACGGCCCGGAACGGACGACGGGTTTGCTGCGGCCGGGCCGACAGGCTCAGTCAGCCCTGCCGGCTCTCGGCTATCTGCGCGCAATACTGCTGCAAATGTTCCGGCACGCCGGGCGGGCAGGTGCCGCATTCGCGGTTGCCGGGCACCGCGTAGTCGATGAACTTCGGGTAGGCGAGCTTGAGGTTATTCATCAGCGCGACGAAGTCCGCCAGCGTGCGCTCGCCACCGAGGCGGGGATTGCGCGCCTTTTCCTGGCCGATGGTGCTGATGCGGCGCTGATCGTAATCGTGCGCCGGATAGACCAGGGTGTCGTCGTCGTAGGCAAACAGCTTGCCGCGCACAGAATGATAGAGCGCGGCCGGGTCACCGCTCTGGAAGTCGGTGCGGCCGCAGGCCTCGATCAGGAGCGCGTCGCCGGTGTAGAGCCGGCCGGCGTGGGCGTAGGCGAAGTGGTTGTCGGTGTGGCCGGGCGTGTGGATCGGCGCCAGCTCGACCGAGCCCATTTTGAATGGCACGCCGTCGACGATGCCGACGTCGGTGCACGGCAGCGCATCGAGCGCGGGACCGGCGATCTGGCTGTCGGCGATGGCCTTCAGTTTCAACGCCGACGTGATGTGGTCGGCGTGGATGTGGGTCTCGACCGTGTAGGCGAGTTTGAGGCCGAGCGCGTTGACCGCGGCAAGGTCGCGCTCCCAGGTCGGCAACACGGGGTCGATCAAGAGCGCTTGGCCGGTGTCCTCACAGCCGAGGAGGTAGGTGTAGGTGCTGGAAACAGGCTCGAATAGCTGTTTGAAAATCATGCCGGGACTCCTGTAGCGGGATTCAATGTCCGGCAAGCACCTCGTCCAAAAGTTCCACCCAGTGCCTCACCGGCACCGCGCTGCCGGATTGCAGGTGGGTGAGGCAACCGATGTTGGCGGTGACGATCAGCTCGGGCGCGCCGGCCTGCAGGTGCCCGAGTTTGCGGGCCTTGAGCTGGTTGGCGATGTCGGGCTGCAGGATCGAGTAGGTGCCGGCCGAGCCGCAGCACAGGTGCTTTTCCGCCACCGGGGTGAGCTCGAATCCGGCATCGGTCAGCAAGACCTCGACGCCGCCGCTGAGTTTCTGACCGTGCTGCAGAGTGCAGGGCGGGTGGTAGGCGATTTTTTTGGCGGAGGGCGGCAGGTTGAGCGCGGAAAGGGCTGCGCGCTCGACGATCAATACTTCCGAAATGTCCCGCGTCGCGGCGGAAATGCGCGCCGCCTTGTCCGCATAGGCGGGATCGTCGCGCAGCAGCCAGCCGTAGTCCTTCACCATCACGCCGCAGCCCGAGGCGGTCATCACGATGGCCTCGACCCCGGCGTCCAGATGCGGAATCCAGGCGTCGATGTTGCGGCGTGCGGCGGCAAGGCCATCGTCGGTGTCGTTGAGGTGATGCGCCAGCGCGCCGCAGCAGCCGGCGGCGGCGGCGGCAAGAAGCGAAATGCCGATGCGGTCGAGCACGCGCGCGGTGGCGGTGTTGATGTTGGGCTTGAGGCCGGGCTGCACGCAGCCCTGCAATACCAGCATGCGGCGGGCGTGGCGCGGCTGCGGCCAGTCGCCTGCAGCTTCGGCTGCCGGAATGCGGGATTTCAGGAAGCGGGGCATCAGGCCGCGCACGCCCTGGCCGAGCTTCAGCGCGCTGTTGAACAGCAGCGGCGTGCCGAGGCCGGTTTTCAGCGCGGTGCGGGTGGCGGTTTCGCTGGCGCTGCGGCCGACTTTTTCCTCGACGATGTGGCGGCCGATGTCGAGCAGCTTGCCGTATTCCACGCCCGACGGGCAGGTGGTTTCGCAGTTGCGGCAAGTCAGGCAGCGGTCGAGGTGGAGCTGGGTTTTCGCGGTCGGCGTGGCGCCTTCGAGTACTTGCTTGATCAGGTAGATGCGACCGCGCGGCGAGTCGAGCTCGTTGCCGAGAATCTGGTAGGTGGGGCAAGTCGCGAGGCAGAACCCGCAGTGCACGCAATTGCGAAGAATGCGCTCGGCAACTTCGCCCTCGGGGGTATTGCGGAAGGAATCAGTGATGTGGGTCTGCATGTCAGAGCGGGCGGGACAATTCGATCAGGTTGCCATCGGGGTCGCGTACGTAGACCGACAGGAGGGGGCCTTGTGCGCCGGTGCGTTCGACCGGACCTTCCTCGATGGCAACATTGTGCGCGACGAGGTGGCGCACAATGTCGGCAATCGGGGTGCGCGCGAGCAGGCACAGGGCGGCGGAGCCAGGCGCCGGATGCGCCGCTTTTGGCTCGAACGCGCGACCGGCCTGATGCAGGTTGAGCTTGCAGCGGCCAAAGGCCAGGGCATGCCGGTTCTCGCCGAAGACCACTTCGCGCATGCCCGGCACGCGCGAGTAGAACGCCACGCTGGCGGGAATGTCACGCACAGTCAGCACCATGTGATCGATGGCTTCAAGCTCCATTCAGAACTCCGGGTATAGCCGGCCGCGATTGAAAATACCCCGCGGGTCGAAGCGCTGTTTGAGGCTGCGGTGCAGCGTCGCCAGCGCGGGCGCGAGTGGGGTGAAGGCGCCGTCGGGCAGTGGATCGCCCCGGAACAGCGTCGCGTGGCCGCCGTGATTCCTGGCCGCTTCACGCAGCGTCGCTGCCGGCAGTTCGGTGGCCAGCCAGCGTACCGCGCCGCCCCATTCGATCCATTGTGCGTCGCCGAGTTTCATCGGTGGCGTGGTCGGCTTGACCGCGAGCCGCCACAGGCGCTGGCTCGACGCGGCCGGCCGCATGTCAAAGAAGGGCGTCCGCTGGTCGCGCAGGTGCTGCCAGAAGGCGTCTGGGTCGTTCAGCGCTTCGCCGCCGAGCTTGGCCCGCGCGGCCTGCACTGCGGAGGCCGCACCCGACAGCCGCACCGCCAGCACGCCGGCATGCCAGGAGGTGGCCGACAGCGGCAGCGGCTGTCCTGCCCAGCGGTTCATTTTCTGAATGGCGGCGGCTTCGTCGAGTTCGAAGCCGATCGAGACTTCGGATGCCGGCCGCGGCAGGATTTTCAGCGACACCTCGGTCAGCAGGCCGAGTGTGCCGAGCGCACCCGCCATCAGCCGCGAGACGTCGTACCCGGCGACGTTCTTGATCACCTGGCCGCCGAAGCGCAACGCCTGCCCGGTGCCGTCGATCATGCGCACGCCGAGCACGAAGTCTCGCGCCGCGCCGGTGTAGGGCCGGCGCGGACCGGACAGGCCGGCGGCGATGCTGCCGCCCAGCGTCGCTGGCCCGCCAAAGTGCGGCGGCTCGAATGCCAGCATTTGATGCTCGGCGGCGAGCAGGGATTCGATCTCTGCAAGCGGGGTGCCGGCGCCCGCGGTCAGCACCAGTTCCTTCGGCTGGTAGTCGACGACGCCGCTGAGCTTGCGTGTGCCGAGCACCTCGCCTTCGTCGGCGTTGCCGTAAAACGTCTTGCTGCCGCCGCCCTGGATGATCAGGTGCGAGCCTTCTGCGTGGGCCGCGCGGATGCGGTCGATGTAAGCGTCCAGCATCAGAATCTCGGCAGTTCGGGATGGGGCAGCTGGCCGCCGTGGATGTGCATCGCGCCCCATTCGGCGCAGCGGTGCAACTCGGGCACCGCCTTGCCGGGGTTGAGCAGGCGATCGGGGTCGAATGCGGCTTTTACGTCGTGAAAGCGCGTGAGTTCAGGGGAGGTGAACTGCGCGCACATCTGGTTGATCTTTTCCAGCCCGACGCCATGTTCGCCGGTGATGGTGCCGCCGACGTCGACGCACAATTCGAGGATTCTGCCGCCGAAGGTTTCGGCCCGGTGCAGTTCCTCGGGCTGGCTGGCATCGAACAGGATCAGCGGATGCAGGTTGCCGTCGCCGGCATGAAACACGTTGGCGACAGGCAGCCCGTATTCGGCGCTCATCTCGCTGATGCGGCGCAGAACGTGGGGCAGCTGGCCGCGCGGAATGGTGCCGTCCATGCAGTAATAGTCGGGCGCCAGTCGCCCCACCGCCGGGAACGCCGCCTTGCGTCCGGCCCAGAATCGCAGGCGCTGTTCCTCGCTGTCCGCCGTGCGGATTTCGGTGGCGCCCGAATCGGCCAGCACTCTGCGCACGGTGAAGATGTCGTCGGAGACTTCTTCGTTGATGCCGTCGACTTCGCACAGCAGCAAGGCTTCGCAATCGAGCGGATAGCCGGCGTGGACGAACGCCTCGGCGGCCTGGATGGCGAGCCGGTCCATCATTTCCAGCCCGGCCGGGATTACGCCGGCGGCGATGATGTTGCCGACCGCCGCGCCGGCTTTCGCGACGTCGTCGAAGGCCGCCAGCACCACCTGCGCGCGCTCGGGGCGCGGCAGGAGCTTGACCGTGACTTCGGTGATCACCGCCAGCATGCCTTCCGAGCCGGTCAGCAGCGCGAGCAGGTCGTAGCCGGAACTGTCGAGCGCCTCGCTGCCGATTTCGAGCAGCTGACCGTCGATCGTCCACGCCCGCAGCTGGAGAATGTTGTGCACCGTGAGCCCGTATTTCAGGCAGTGCACGCCGCCGGAATTCTCCGCAACGTTGCCACCGATCGAGCAGGCAATCTGCGACGATGGATCGGGCGCGTAGTAAAGACCGTGCACGGCCGCTGCCTCGGATATCGCGAGGTTGCGAACGCCGGGCTGCACCGTGGCCGTTCTTGCCAGCGGGTCCAGCACCTTGATCTGATTGAGTTTGGACAGCACCAGCAGGACCGCGCCGTCGATCGGCAACGCACCCGCCGCCAGACCCGTTCCGGCGCCTCGCGCGACGACCGCCACTTTGTTTGCGTGACATAGCTGCAGGATGGCCGCCACCTGCGCCTCGTTTTCCGGCAGGGCGACGACGTCGGGTACGTTGCGGTACGCCGACAAGCCGTCGGACTCGAACGGCATCAGGTCCTCACGCTCGTTGAGCACGCAATGCGGCGGCAACAGGCGGCGTAACCGGGAAAGGAAGGTGGGGCTGAGCATGAATGCGTCGTAGCGTGGTTCAGGCTGCGAGTTTAGCCGGGCTGGGCTGCGCGTGCGAGGGCGCGAGGCGCAGGTAGGCCTCCGCCAGCGCGTCGTTGCCGCCGACGTTGCCGGGGAAGATCACCACCGGCAGTTGCGGCAGGCGATGCCAGGGCGGCGTTTGCACCACGGTGACGCCGGGCAGGATCTGCCCCAGCACGCGCGACGCGGCCAGCGCCAGCCCGGTGGACAGCACGTCGTTGGAGGTGATGCCGCCCTTGCTGATCAGGAAGCCGAGCGTTTCCGGCAGTCTTTTCACAATGTCCATCAGCGTGCCCGACACCGACTCGCCGAAGGCCAGCCGTTCCGCCACGCTGCCGAACGTAAGTTCCGCGCGGCTGGTGAACACCACCGGAGTGAGACCACGCGCATGGGCGTGAGCAATGCCTGCTGTCAACGCTTCGACCACGGCGGCGCGCGCATCCGGCAGGCGGGCGACATCGAGCGGCAGGCCGATCACGCCGCGTTCCTTCAACAGCGCGGTCAGCTGCGCAGTAGTCCTGGCGACGTGCGAGCCGACCACGACCACGCCGGGCTGGCCATCGCGCACCAGGGTGGCGAAGGATTCGGCGGCGACCGGCTGTGGCGGCAGTTTGGCGAGCGCGGTGAGCAGCGAAGCTGCGCTGCGAAACAGCAGGCGCTTGCCATTGGCGGCAGCGGCCAGCACGGCGTCGGCGAACCGCTGATAGTCCGCCGCCGTCTCGCCATCGATCACACCCACTGCATTGTCGTGCAGCGCGGCGAGCCATTCGCCTGTCGCGCCGGCGCGCAGCTCGGCCAGCGTCAGGCGAGCCACTTCGCTTGCGGCGACGCGGCCGCCGGTTTTCTCCGCCACGTAGTCAGGCAGAAAGGCTGTTTGGTAGCCGAATACCGAGTCGCGCGCGAATTCGGTTTCATGCGTTGGCACTGGCGTTCCGTCGACCATCAAATAATGCGTGCTGTCACGCGTAATGCGGCCGCCCTCGAAGAAGGCAGGGGTGAGCAGCGTCGCGTCGAACGGTCCGAGCACGGCGTTCATCACGTCGGTTTCCACAGGGTAGTGGCCGCGCAGGGTCGAATCCGAGCGGGACACGAACAGCACCGGCCCCGTGTAGTCAGCCAGTGCGGTCTTGAGGTTTGTGCACACCTCGCGGGTGATGGCGGCGGCATGTTCCGCATCCATTCCGCGCGTGTTGGTCAGCACAAAAAACAGCGGCGCGGCGTCCGCCAGCGCAGTTTTCAGCGTGGCCACATCCCAGCATGTGAGCAGCAGGCAGGAATGCACCGTCTGCGAGCCGGTGGGGTCGTCGTCGAGGACGATGATTTTCGGATTCATGGTCTACACCTTTTTGTCCACCAGGGACGCGAAGCAATGCGAGTCCACCCCTGACAAGTCCGTCATTGCTTCGCTGCACCTCGCAATGACGGATAACAGATTTTTTCAGCGGTTCCAGGTTTTTCTTCGCGCGTCTTCGCGGATATCTTTTTAAGCCGCAGCCAGTCCCAGCAGGGCCAGCGCACGATCGTGCATCGCCTGCGCGTTCATGCCGTTGAAGTCGAACAGCTGCTGCGCGCTGGCGGTGGTCTCGCCACGCTTCCAGCAGAAGACGTCGCGCTGCGAAGCCTGGCTGCGCAGCATCACCGGCTCCAGCGGGCCCGACGGACCGCCGGTGACGGCGACCAGCACGTCGCCGTGGAACATCGCGCGGAAGGCGGCGTCGTCCATGAAGCGGCCGTCGGGTTCCGACACGCTGTTCCACAGCACGTCGCCGGGACGGTACAGGCGGCGGGGATTGACCACGGCGACGATGCGCGAGCCGATGCCGGTTTCAGCCAGCGAAGCGGCGGCGGCGAACACCGGCTGCAGCACCATGTCGCCGGTCACCGCGAACACCACGGTGTGCGAGCCGCGGGTTTCCTTAAGGACCATCGCGCCGTCGTCGATCGCCTGGAAGCTCTGCGCCATCGTTGCATGAATGGGCAGCGGCGACTTCGATGCGGTGATGACGATGCCCTTGTTGTGCTGGCGCAAGGCCCAGTCGTAGCTCGCCTGGATCATGTTGGCGTCGATCGGGAACAGCGGGTAGACGTTGCCGTTGCGCATCATCGCGGCGAAATAGCTCTCGATTTCCGGGCGCTGGTGGGTCCAGCCGTTGCGGCCCTGCTCCAGCGCGCCGGCGGTGAACAGGCACACCGTGGCGGGCGTCGGGCGGCGCAGTTCGGCCATCGCCTGGGTCACCGTCTGCCAGATCGGCAGGCCGTTGATGGCGAAGGACTCGTAGCTGCACCACAGGCTGCGACCGCCGAACAGCGCGAGCCCCACCGCGAAACCGGCGCAGGCGTCTTCGTTGAGCGGCTCGTAGACCTGGCCGGACGGGCCCTGAAAATAGAGGTCGTCGGCGGTCGGGTGGCGGATCGTCAGCGCCTTGTTGATATTGGCCATGGCGGACGCTTCGTTGCCGTCGGCGTTGGTGACGACGAACATCGGGTCGCGGCGGCCCACTTCGCCGACCACGTGGCCGAGGGCGGTGGTGGGAATGTGGTTTTCACCGACGGTGAATTCGTTGAGCGACAGGCCGTCCAGGCTGGGCAGTTCACGCACGGACTCGGTGACCGCCACGCGCGCGGCCGGGCCGCCGCCGGCATGGCGGAAGTTCTCGCGGGTTAGCTTCCAGGCCTGGATCGGCAGCGCGCGGCGCTGCAGGCCGGCCTTCACGTCGTCGGAGTCGAGTGTGTGGTGCGCATACAGGTTGTGCGACTTGGCGCCGGTGGCGTGCACGCCCGCACCTTTCAGCTGCTTGACGATGAGGCAGGCGCGGCGGCCCGACAACGCGATTTTCGCCGCGGCGTCGGCGGCCTTGAGGATGGCGCCGGTGAAGGCCATGCGCGCGGCAAAGCCGAAAGTCGTGCTGTCGGTGTAGACCGGGGCGTCGGGGGTGTCGGCGTAGTCGCGGGCGTCAATCAGGTGCACTTCGTCGAAGCCGTGCGCGCGCCAGTAGTCGGTCATGCGCGTGTTGTCCCACAAGGACACCATGCTGTGATGCTCCTGCGAATAACCGTTCCACACCAGCACCGGCAGGTAGTTGGTGACGTCCGGATAGGCGGTGGCGAAGTGCTGGAACGCGCTCATGATGTAGGGCTCGCCCAGACCACCGTCGCCGATGGTGACGGGGAAGAGCTTGTCGCGATTGAGGTAGGCACCGGCCATCGCGAAATGCTGGCCCTGGCCCAGCGGACCTGCGGGGGCCAGCAGGCCGGGGATCGCGCCCGACAGGTGGCCGAGCAGACCGTGGCGCTCGCGGAAGCGCGCGCGCATGTCGGACACCGTGCGGATGCCCATGTCTTCCAGCGAGGTGTCGAGGAACATCGCCGAGTAGAAGCCGGGCGCGTGGTGGCCGACCTCGGTCACCATGTTGCGATGGCCCAGCAGATGCAGTGCGGCAACCGCGTCGGCGCTGGAAGCGAAGCCGCCCGGGTGGCCGGAGGACTTGCTGCCGGTGACCTGCAGCGTCAGGTAGCGCAGCGCGTCGGCGGCCAGCAGCGTCTGGTAGATGGCTGCCTCGCTGGTCGCGTCCGGCAGGGCGGGCTGGTTCGGCCCCAAGAGCGGCGATGCGCCCAGGCGGTCGATATCCGGAAAGCTGTCGGCGAAATACTGGATGCCTTCGCAAAAAGCGGGGATGGACTCGGGGGTGGACTGCATCAGTGCGCTCATGGCCATTCCTTTCATAATATGAAAATGTTTCACGTCATATGAAACGATGGATGTATTGAAACAGGAAAAGCGACAAATTTCACAATGCGTGATAAATTTTCACTTCATGAAAAATGTTAGTTCGTCCATCCAGGTTATCGATCGCGCCATGGCGTTGGTCGGCGTCCTCTCCCGCGCGCCCGGTCCGATCAGCCTGACCCGGCTCGCGGGCGAAGCCCACCTGCACACAGCCAGCGCGCACCGCATTCTCGGTGCGCTGATGGCGCATGGCCTGATCGAAAAAACCGGCGCGGGTGAATATGATCTGGGCGTGCGCTGGCTGGAGATGGGCAACCGCCTGCGCGCGCGGCTCAACATCCGCCAGGTGGCGATGCCGGCCATGCAGAAGCTTGCCGAACTGACCGGCGAGACGGTCAATCTCATCGTGCGGCGCGGCGACGAAGCGGTCTATGTTGAGCGCGTGACTGGCGGGCAGACAATGATCCAGGTGGTGCAGGTGGTCGGCGCGCACGCGCCGCTGCACGTTACTGCGGTCGGCAAAATATTCCTCTCTGAGGACAGCGCCAGCGGCGTGATGGGCTATGCCGAGCGCACCGGCCTGCCGGCCTATACGTCGAACACCCTGACCACGCTGGAAAAGCTCTGCGCCGAGCTCGACGTGATCCGGCGCGAGCAGTTGGCTTCCGACCGCGAGGAGGCCGAGTTGGGGGTGGCATGTATCGGCGCGCCGATCCGCGACGCCGAGGGCAAGCTGGTTGCCGGGCTATCGATCTCGGCGCCGGCCGACCGCCACAAGCCCGTCTGGGCCGAGGCGCTGAAAAAGGCCGCCGAACAGACCGGCGCCGCGCTGGGTTATCTGGCCGATGCCTGAAATCGGCATGCACTTGTTGGTAAGTCCTTGCCGCGCTCGGGCTTTGTTGGCATGGTGGCGGCCATGACCGCTATCCAGCCCGCAACCCGCTACCAGATCGCCGCCTGGCTGATGATGGCCGCAAGCCTGCCGCTTGTGCTTTACCTGCGCTTGTTGCCGGCCCTGCTGGCGGGCCTTTTGGTGGTGCAACTGGTGCATCTGCTGGCGCCCCGGTTTGTCATCGGCAAGCTCGACCATACCTGGTCCAAGGTGCTGGTGGTGTCCCTGATCACCCTTGTCGTGCTGGGCGCACTGGGCGGCACCACCGCAGGCGCCCTGCTGTATCTGCGCACCGAGGGCGGCCTCGCCGGCCTGCTCACCAAGATGGCCGAGGTGATCGAAAACTCGCGCGAGCTGCTGCCGGCGTGGGCCGGCGAATGGCTGCCGCAGGGTGACGGGTCGGTGATCCGTGCCGGCCTGGTCGAATGGCTGCGTGTCCATGCGCAGGACCTGCGCAAACTGGGGGGCGATGCCGGCCGCGCGCTGCTGCTGATTCTGGTCGGCTTCATCATCGGCAGCTTTGTCGCGCTGCGCGAAGCCTCGCCGCATCAAACCATGGCACCGCTGGCGCAAGCGTTGTGCGAGCGCATGCGCCGGCTCGCCGAAGCGTTTCGCCGCGTGGTGTTCGCCCAGGTGCGGATCTCCGCGCTCAATGCCCTGCTGACCTGGATCTATCTCGGCCTGATCCTGCCCCTGCTCGGCGTCGACCTGCCTTTCGTCAAGACCATGGTGCTGGTCACCTTTGTCGTGGGCCTGCTGCCGGTACTGGGCAATCTCATTTCAAACAGCATCATCGTCATCATTTCGCTGTCGCATTCACTGTATGTCGCCGCAGGCTCCCTCGCCTTCCTGGTCGTCATCCACAAGCTCGAATATTTCGTGAATGCCCGTATCATTGGCGGCCAGATCAAGGCGCGTGCCTGGGAGCTCCTCATCGTCATGCTGGTGATGGAAGCGGCCTTCGGTGTGCCGGGCGTGATCGCCGCACCCGTGTTCTACGCGTATCTCAAAAAAGAACTGTCCGATAGGGAATTAATTTAATGGCAAGCGACTCCGAATCCCTCGTCATCACCGCCAGCGGCGAAGACAAAATTGGCCTGGTGGAAGGCTTTACCCGCCGCATCAGCGAATCCGCCTGCAACATCGAGGAATCGCGCATGGCCGCGCTTGGCGGGCGTTTTGCGCTGCTGATGCGCGTGTCCGGCAGCTGGGACGCGCTCGCCAAGCTGGAAGCCCGCCTGCCGGCGGTGGGCGAGGAGCTCGGCCTGTCGCTCACCCAGCAGCGCACCCGTCCCACCCGCCCGGAGAAGCCGCTCATCCCGTACACCGTTGAAGTCGCCGCGCTCGATCAGCCCGGTATCGTCAATAGCCTCGCCAATTTCTTCGCGCGCCTGCATATCAATATCGAGGCGCTCGATACCGAAACCTACCCTGCCCCGCATACCGGCGCGCCAATGTTCGCTGTCCACATGACGCTGGGTATTCCCGCCGATGCCCATATCGCTACCCTGCGCGGCGATTTCCTCGATTACTGCGACGACCAGAATCTCGACGCGACCTTCGAGCCGGTTCGGATGTAAGTTGAACCCCCCGCAATACGCTCTGCTGATTTCTCCCACGCTAGGAATTCATAATGCCCAGCCTGCTTATCATTGCCCACGGTAGCCGCCGTGCGGCGTCCAACGACGAAGTCCGTCAGCTCGCCGACCAGGTTCGGTCGCAGCCAGACCATGCCTACGACCACATTGAAACGGCGTTTCTGGAATTGGCCGAGCCGAGTATTCCACAGGGCCTGGCGGCACTGGCGTCGCGCGGCGCGACGGAAATCGTGGCCTTCCCCTATTTTTTGGCGGCGGGAACGCATGTGGCGCAGGACATTCCCGAGGCCATCGCCGAGTTCTCGGCCACCCATCCCGCTGTGACGGTGCGGCTGACGCCGCATCTGGGCGCGTCGGCCACGCTGCCGGCCGCGATTCTGGGCGTGGCGGAGTAAGGACAGCTCAACCGCTCTCGGTATTGTTGAGCTCGATGTAGAACATCGGCGTCACCTCGTCCGGTGCTTGCGGATGCGGCTGGCTGCGCACCAGCGCCGCCTCCACCCGCGCCGCCTGCAGCGCCGTGCGGTCGATCACCTCGGGATACAGCCGGTAGTACCTCTCGATCAGTTCGGCCTGCCGGCAGGCGCAGGCTTCGAGCGCGGTGCGCGTGGCCAGGTCAAGCTGCGGCAGCAGCAGCATCCACGGCGCCTGCCAGGCGTGATAATCGTTCACCAGCCGGGTGTGCGCGGCGTCCATGCCGGCAGTCGCAATAAACAGCGGTGGGAAGGCGTCCGTTTCCAGTAGGCGCCCGCGCAAAGCGTCGCCGCCCTTGAGTGTGTGCAAGCCCAGCCCTGCGCCGTCGTCGGCACGGCGAAACCATTGTGCCACGCCACTGGCGAGGCTATTTACATAGCCTGTCAGGCAGGCCGCGGCAGGCTCGTTCGGGTCGGCGACCGCCGCGCTCCTGAAACGCTCTTGCGCAGCCATGCCGGCGCGCCAGTCGAGCGGCGGCCGGGTATCGGTTTCGCTGTCGGCGCACACGCTATGCAGCAGCGCCAGCGGCTGACCACGCTTGTCGAGCAGCCACAGCTCGAATAGGTCGCGGAACCTGAATGGCACCTCGCGATGCACGCGGAGCAGGTGTTCGTACACCACCGCGCCCATGTCCTCCAGGCGTCTGAAGTCGTCCGACGGGAACAGCGGCCCGCGCTTGAGGCCCTTTTCCGCCGACCAGTGACCGTAGCGGATATCGGAAATCTGCGCACGCTTGCCGGCGCGCCCGAGACCGTCGAGCAAGGCGTCGTTGGCCACATAAATATCCCACTCGACGCCATCCGTCGTCACCGCCTCGGCTGACTGAAAGCGAATGGTGTGCACCACCCCGCGAAACGGGTTGAGCAGGCGTTGGGCGTAGCACTCGATCTGCATGGGACGCTACATCAATGTTGGCGCGGTCGGGTCATGACTTCCGACGGTCAGGCGGAACGTCGCTGGGGGTCGAGCTCATCCAGGCAAACAGGGCCGAGCGCATGGCTTCTTCCACCGACATCTCGATCGGCTGCACCCAGTCGCGCGGCACGAAAACGGTGTAGCCGCCGATCATGTAACCCATCGGCAGATAAACTGCCACGCGGTCACCCTGCAGGAAGCCGACTGGCAGGTCGCCGACGCTCTGGCGGGTGATCAGTCCCACCATCTCAAGCGGCTGCCCCGGAAACTTGAGCGCGACTACTGTCTGCTGCGTGGTGGGGCTGCGTTGGGGTGAGAAATAGTCGGCAAAGCTCTTGAGCGAGGAATAAATGCTTTTCACCACCGGCAGGTTGGTGAAGGGCAGCTCCACCAGCGACAGCAGCTTGCCCATGCCGCGCTGCGACATCAGCATGCCGAGCAGGATGATGCCGGTAATGCCCAGCAGCAGGCCCATGCCCGGCACGTAAAGCCTGCCGATGAATGGCCGGATCAACTGCATCGCCACCGACTCGCTCCAGCTCAGAAAGACATAGAGCAGGTAGACCGTCAGTCCGAGCGGCAGGGCGGTGATCAGGCCGCGAAAAAAATACTGGGAAAGGTTCTTGGTCAATTTGGGTCCCGTGACGGTCATAAAACGGTTCACTCTTTTTTGTTAGCATAACAGCGACGCGTTGCCAGACTGGCTGCGCCTTACCCCTATTCGGAGGATGCCCATGAAGCCCCGTGGTTTGATAGCCCTTTCCCTGCCCGTCATGCTTGCCGCTTGTGCCAGTGGCCCCAGCGCCGAAGAACAGGCGGCCATGGTGGCCGATGCGCGCAAGGCCAGTGGCGTGCTGATCAAGACTCTGGGCGGCGAATTGAAAACGGCGCTGGGGGAAAAAGGCCCGGAGGGCGCGATCAGCGTATGCAAGGAGCGCGCACCGCAGATTGCCGCCAACACATCGAAGCAATTCAATTTTGATGTCAAGCGCGTCAGCCCGAAAAACCGCAACCCCGCCGGCGTGCCCGACCCGTGGGAAGCCGAAGCCCAGGCCGGGCTGGAAAAGCGGCTTGCCGCGGGTGAAAAGCCGGAAACGCTCGACACCTGGCAGGTCGTGTCCACGCCCGGAGGCAAACAGTTCCGGTATGCCAGGGCGCTGCCAGTGCAGCCCGTGTGCCTGACCTGTCACGGTGGTCCGGCTGATATTCCCGAAGGCGTGAAGGCGCGGCTTGCTGCCGAATACCCGCTGGACAGGGCCACTGGCTATGCGCCCGGCATGGTGCGCGGCATCGTTTCGATCAAGCGTTCGCTGTAGGCCCCGATAAAAAATGCCGCGGCAGGCTTCAGTCTCGCCCCGCACTGCCGATTCAGCTACCGATGTGCTCTAGTCTGTCGTTGAGGAGTGAAGCGTGCTGAATCGTCTTGTCGGAATGTTATCGGGTAACAAGGAAACCGCCGCCGCGCCGCCGCCACGTGCAGCGCCGGCCGCGGCTGCACCGGCGCCCAAGCCGGCAGCCAAATCAGCCTCGGTGATGCGTCGCGAGGCCATGCTGGGGCGTGACCAGAAAGTCGCCGCTTACACCTTCATGCTGCGCCGTGCCCAGGACGACCAGCGCGACTCGAACCTGCCCGATGTGCAGCGTCTCTATGACGAGACCCTGCTCGGCAATCTTCAGCGCATGGATATCGCGCGGCTGCTGGGCCAGCGGCTGGCATTCGTGCCGATCGCGCCGGCCAGCCTGGATCTTCCGTTCATCGACGACTGGCCTGCTGCCGGCACCGTGCTGCTGCTGAATGTCGTCGCCCAGCCTGCCATCGACGAACCCCTGCTGGCCCGCCTGGGTGAACTGAAGTCACGTGGATTCAGCCTGGCGGTCCATGCCGACGAGGTCGCGCGGCCCGAGCGGCACGCGCTGCTGCCGCTGACGGATTATGTGCTGATAGACGTCAACAGCGAGGATATCCCCGCCATCACCGCGCAAATAGCCGCCATCTCCAAGGTGGCAGCGGGCAAGCGTTTTGTCGCGACCGGTGTGCAAACGCTGGAAGCATTCCACATGTGCCACAAGCTGCAGTTTGCCTTGTTCATGGGGCCGTTCATCACTCGCCGCGAAACCCTCGACAATCCCACCATGGGGCCGTCACGCGCCAAGGTGCTGGATCTGATGAACCGGGTACGCACCGGCGCCGAGCAGCCCGAACTGGCGGCGCAGTTCCGTCATGACCCGGCACTGTCGGTACGTCTGCTGCGCTATGTCAATTCCCCCGGCATGGGATTGATGAACAAGATCGGCGGCATCGAGCAGGCCCTGATGGTGATGGGACAGGACAAGCTCTATCGCTGGCTGACGCTGATCCTGTTTACCGGCGGCAAGGTCCAGGAACTCGATCAGGCCGTGCTGGAAAATGCGCTGGTGCGCGGCCGGATGGCCGAACAACTGGCCGGGCGCGCGCTGTTCGCCAAGGCGCGCGACGAAATTTTCGTCGCCGGCCTGTTTTCGCTGCTCGACGTGGTGATGGGCATGCCGATGGAGCAGGTGCTGAAGCAGATCAGCCTGCCCGCCGAAATCACCGAAGCCATCATCTCGCAGCGCGGACCCTATGCGCCCTACCTGGCGCTGGCGATTGCCTGCGAGCAGGATGACCAGAGCAGCATTGAAACCCTGGCCAAACAGATCGGCCGCGAGGTGGACGACATCAACGCCGTGCACATGGATGCGCTGTTGTGGGCGCAGCAGCTGTCCGACGACGTCTGATCCAGGGAATGGCGACCGCCTCCGCCAGCGCCGCTGCATGGTGTGTCTACATGCTGCGTTGTGCCGACGGCTCGCTTTACACCGGCATCACCACCGACGTCGTTCGCCGCACCGCTGAACATAACGGCGACGGCCCGCTGGGCGCGCGCTACACGCGCAGCCGGCGGCCGGTGCAGCTGGTTCATGTCGAGGCCGTAGCCAGTCGCGCCGAGGCCACGCGGCGAGAGGCGGCGATCAAGCGGCTGGATCGCGCCCGCAAGCTGGCGCTGTGCGCTGCCACGCCCTAATCCGCTTCTTCAATCGCCGTTGTCGTCTTTCAGCCGCGCCTGCAGTTGCGGTATGACCGCTTCGGCGGCGCGCCGGCCAGCGTCGATGGCGCGGTGAAACTCCATCAATCCCAGATCCGCGAGCAGCGGCGTAATCAATACGTCAGGCGGGTCGCCAGCGAGCCAGCTGCGCGTGATCCGCACCTGCATGATGTTGATGCTGCTGGCCACCACATCAAGCATCGCGGGAATTTTTGGCCCCGCTTCGTGGCTGACGCCAAGTTGCGACATGCTGCTCTGGATACGCACCATTACCGCATCGGCCAGGCTTTCGGGCTAGGCCGCGGCCGGCTTGCGCGGCGCTTTGGCGGGTTTGGGTCTGAAGTGATAACCAAGGCGGTCGGTGTTCAGGTCGACTGCAATCACGATATCGGCACCCATCGCGCGGCACAAGGACACCGGCACCGGATTGACCAGGCTGCCGTCAACCAGCCAGCGGCCGTCGAGTTGGGCCGGGGTGAACCGGCCGGGCAGCGCGATCGAGGCGCGCACCGCATCCGTCACCAGGCCCTCGCGCAGCCACACTTCACGGCCCCGCTGCAGATCGGTGGCGACGGCGCCGAATGGCCGCGCCAGCTCGCGGATGTCGCGGTCGACAAAATGGCTGCGGAAAAAACCGATCAGCCTCTCGCCCTTGATCAGGCCGCCGTTGAGCGAAAAATCCAGAAAACCCACCACCGTCTGCAGGTGCAGGCTGCGCACCCAGGTCTCCAGCGGGTCGAGTTCGCCGCCGACATAGGCGGCGCCGACCAGGGCGCCGATCGAGGTGCCGCAGACGATGTCCGGTTCGATGCCGGCGTCGGCGAGGGCGCGGAGGACGCCGATGTGCGCCCAG
Organism: Hydrogenophilales bacterium; assembly: GCA_024636675.1. Lineage (GTDB taxonomy): Bacteria > Pseudomonadota > Gammaproteobacteria > Burkholderiales > Thiobacillaceae > Thiobacillus. The sequence goes on from JAGXGM010000081.1 coordinate 22,734, forward strand.
CCGCGCGCCGAACCGCCGCCGAGAGCGATGCCGATGCGGGTTTTGCTGGGCGGGGCGGAGTGGGCGGGTGTCGGATTCATTTGCCAGGGCGTCTGGGCTAGAAAGATCGAAATATACGGTCGGCTGACCGAAGACGCATATTGTCGGCCCTGCCGCTCAATAGTCGTTGTCTTGCCTAAAACGCGGCGGAATATGGGCCAGCCAGGTGGATGTGCTGCCGGTTTCCTTCAAACCCGGCAGGCGCCCAATTTAATCGGCCTCGCGTTCGAGACCACAGCAGTGTACCTGCTCGACTTCGGCTGGCTGGCTGAGGATGGCGCCGGTGATGAGGTTGGGGCGAAACACGGTGCAGCCCTTGAGGCCGAGCGTGTGCGCCTGTCGATACAGATGCTCGAAACGCTCGAACGGGATGTCTGGCGCGACATTGATTGTCTTGGAGATGGCGTTGTCGACCAGAGGCTGCAGCGCAGCCTGCATCAGCAGATGGGCATCCGGGTCGACCTGCCGTGCTTCGATGAAGGCAGGCGGCAAGCCCTCGCCCCGCTGCCGCCACAATTGGCAGGCGTAATCGAGCACGCGGTGGGTGTGATAGCCGCCGTCGGTTCCCAGTATGCGACGTTCGGCCTCGGCCGCGAACACCGGCTCGATGCCGCTGGAAGTATTGTTGGCGAGCAGGCTGATGGTGCCGGCCGGCGCGATGGCCAGAAGGTGGCTGTTGCGGATGCCGTGCGCGGCGATGGCGTCGCGAATGTCTTCCGGCAGCCGGGTGGCAAAGCCGCTGGCCAGAAAGGCATCGGATGCGAAGTCGGGAAACGCGCCCTTTTCCTGGGCGAGTTCGATCGACGCGCGGTAGGCGGCGTCGCGCAGGGTTTGCATTGCACGGGCGGCCAGCGTGCGCGCGCCTGCACTGTCGTAATTGAGGCCGAGCAGCACCAGCGCGTCGGCAAGGCCGGTGATGCCGAGCCCGATATGCCGCGTGCGCCGGGATTGTTCCGCCTGCGCCGGCAACGGATAGCGCGAGACGTCGATGACATTGTCGAGAAAGCGTACCGCCATCCGCGCCGAGTCGGCCAGCGCGCCGAGGTCGAGGCGGGCGCCGGTGGTGAAAGGCGAGTCCACGAATGCGGTGAGGTTCAGCGAGCCGAGATCGCAGGCGCCGTAGGGCGGCAGAGGAATTTCGCCGCAGGGATTGGTCGCAGTCAACATCTCGCGGTCATGCAGGTTGTTCTCGCGATTGATCTGGTCGACGAACAGCACCCCGGGTTCGGCAGTGTCGTAGGCCGTACGCAGGATGCGCTGCCACAGTTCGCGCGCCTTCACCGTGCGTATCACGCGGCAGGGCACCGGTGCGGCCGTCCCGCTCCAGCGGCGCTGCATGACGTCGCCCTCTGCTGCCTCGCCCTCGTGCACCGGAAAAACCAGCGGCCAGTCGCGGTCGGCCGCCACCGCCGCCATGAAGTCGTCGCTGACCTGCACCGACAGATTGAAATGCCGCAGCGCCGCGGCATTGCGCTTGGCGTCGACGAAGCTTTCGATGTCCGGGTGGTCGCAGCGCAACGTCGCCATCATCGCGCCGCGCCGCGCGCCGGTCGAGAGCATGGTGGCGCACATGGCATCCCAGATGTGCATGAACGATACCGGTCCGGAGGCGATGCTGCCGGTGGCGGCAGCCACCATGCCGGCCGGGCGCAGGGTGGAAAAATCGTAGCTCACCCCGCCGCCCTGCTGCATGGTGAGCGCCCCCTCCTTCAGCGCGTCGAAAATGCTGACCAGATCGTCGGCAATTTCGCCCATGACGAAGCAGTTGAACAGCGTCACCCGGTGACCGGTGCCGGCCCCGGCAAGGATGCGCCCGCCGGGCAGGAAGCGGAACTGGTCGAGCAGGCGGTAAAAGCGTCCGGCCCACTGCTCGCGGTCCTTGCTTTCCGCCGCCGCGATCGCCTGCGCCACCCGTTGCCAGCTGGCGTCGATGCCGGACTCGCCCGGCGCGCGGTAGCGGGTCGCCCAGACATGGCGGGCGATTTCCATGCTGAACGGGTCAGCTGACGTCATGGCGCGACGATACGGACAAAGAGATGAGGCATCATTCGTTTATAGCCTTTTACCGTTGCTCCGTCCTGATGATGAATTCGTCGCACCCCTATTCCGCGCTGACCCCCGATTGCGCGCTTGATGCGCTCGACGCGACCGGCTTCAAGGCCGATGGCCGCCTGCTGGCGTTAAACAGCTACGAGAACCGCGTCTACCAGATGGGCGTGGAGGACTCGGCACCGGTGGTGGTCAAGTTCTACCGCCCCGAACGCTGGCGCGACGCCGCCATTCTCGAAGAACATACATACACCACCGAGCTGGCCGCGCGCGAGATCCCGGTCGTCGCCCCGCTGGAACTCGACGGCGCCACGCTCCACACGCACGCCGGTTTCCGCTTCGCCGTCTATCCCAAGCAGGGGGGGCGCATGCCCGAGTTCGAGCGCCCCGACACCCTGCGCCGGATGGGGCGCTTTCTCGGCCGCATCCATGCGGTGGGCGCCCAGGCGCATTTTTTGCACCGGCCGACCCTCGACCTCGAGACCTTCGGCACCGCCTCGCGCGACTTTCTGCGCGACGGCAACTGGCTGCCGCCCGACCTCGTTGCCGCGTGGGACAGCGTGGTCGCGTATGCGCTTGCCGGCGTCGCGCATTGCTACGAACGCGCCGGCAAGGTGCGCCCCATTCGCCTGCACGGCGACTGCCACGCCGGCAACGTATTGTGGACCGACGACGGCCCGCATTTTGTCGACTTCGACGACAGCCGCATGGGGCCGGCGGTACAGGACCTGTGGATGCTGCTGTCGGGCGAGCGCGACGAGCAGCAGGCGCAGATGAACGAGATCATGACCGGCTATGAGGACTTCGCCGAATTCGATCCGCGTGAACTGTATCTGGTCGAAGCACTCAGAACCTTGAGGCTGATCCACTATGCGGCGTGGCTCGCCCGCCGCTGGGGCGACCCGGCTTTTCCGGCCGCGTTTCCATGGTTCAATACGCAGCAGTACTGGCAGGCGCGCATCCTCGAGTTGCGCGAGCAGATTGCACTGATGGACGAGCCGCCGCTGGCGGCGTGAAAAAGGGCAGGGATATGTGCGGCATAGCAGGCGAATTCCGGTTCGACAACAAGGCGCCCGACGCGGCGGCGATGGCGCGCATGCTGGCCACGCTGGCGCGGCGCGGACCCGACGCCGAGGGCCAGCACGCCGACGGGCCGGTGCGGCTCGGCCACCGGCGGCTGGCGATCATCGACCTGTCGCCGCGCTCGCAGCAGCCGATGCTCGACGCCGCGAGCGGCAGCGCGCTGGTGTTCAACGGCACCCTCTACAACTACCCGGAACTGCGCGCCGAACTGATCGGGCGCGGCCATGTTTTTCATTCCGACGGCGACACCGAAGTCATCCTGCGCGCGTATCTGCAGTGGGGCGAAGCCTGCGTCGAGCGCCTGCACGGCATGTTCGCGTTCGCCATCTGGAACCGCGAGACGCTGTTCCTGGCTCGCGACCGGCTCGGCATCAAGCCCTTGTACTACAGCGAAAACCTCGGCTGCTTCCGCTTCGCCTCGACCCCGCAGGCGCTGCAGGCGGCGGGCGGGCTCGACACCAGCGTCGACGCGGTGGCCCTGCATCACCTGTTCACCCTGCACGCGGTGGTGCCGGCGCCGCGCACGATTTTCAACGGGGTGCGCAAGCTCGCCCCCGGCACCACGATGACGGTGAATGCGCGCGGCGAAATCAGCCACCAAAAATACTGGTCGTTGAAGGCGCAGCGCCCGGCCGCACCGAAGACCGAGGCTGAGTGGACCGAGGCCATCCATGAGAGCCTCAGGCAGGCGGTGAAAAAACGCATCGAGATCGCCGACGTCAAGGTCGGCGTGCTGCTCTCCGGCGGGCTCGATTCGAGCCTGTTGGTGGCCTTGCTGGCCGAACAGGGCGTGCCCGACCTGATGACCTTCTCGGTCGGCTTCGAGGATCAGCCGGAGGAGCGCGGCAACGAGTTCGAATTCTCCGACCCGGTGGCGGCGATGTACGGCACGCGCCATCACAAGTACCTGATCCCCAATGCGGAGGTGCTGCGCCGCTTGCCCGAGGCGGTGGATGCGATGTCCGAGCCGATGTTCGCGCAGGACGCGGTGGCGTTCTACCTGCTGGCCGAGCAGGTCAGCAAGACCGTCAAGGTGGTGCAGAGCGGGCAGGGCGCGGACGAGGTATTCGGCGGCTACTTCTGGTACCCGCGGATGGCGGCGGACACTTCCGGATCGGTGCTGGAACGCTTTCGCCGCCATTATTTCGACCGCGACCACGACGAATTTCTCGAGATGGCGATGCCGGCGTATCACGGCCCCGACTACACGGCGGAAATGATTGCGGGCCATCTGGCGGAACCTTTTGCCGATGAATTCATCGATCAGGTGCTGCGCTTGGACACGACTCTGCTGATCACCGACGATCCGGTGAAACGGGTCGACAACATGACGATGGCATGGGGGCTGGAAGCGCGCGTGCCCTTCCTCGATCACCAGCTGGTGGAACTGGCGGCTTCAATGCCGCCCGAACTCAAGCTGGCATCCGGCGGCAAGCACGTGCTGAAGCAGATCGCGCGCGGCCGGGTGCCGGATGCGGTGATCGACCGCAAGAAAGGTTATTTCCCGGTGCCCGCACTCAAATTCGTACGCGGAGAGTTTTTGAACTTCATGCAGGACATTTTGAATTCGCAAGCCTGCCGCGAGCGCGGTTTGTATCACCGCGCCTACGTCAGCAAACTGCTGGATGCCCCGGAGCACCACCACACCCGCATTCAGGGCAGCAAGCTGTGGCATCTGGCGCTACTGGAATACTGGTTACAAAAACATGCTTAAATTTTTCTTCCTGCTGGCTGTGCTGGCGACGTTTCCTGCTCATGCCCAGACCAGTTTCGACGACTGGCTCGCCGCCTTCCGTCAGGAGGCGGCGGCGCAAGGCATTTCCGAGGCTACCCTCGACGCCGCATTGACCGGCATCACACCGGCTGAACGCGTGGTCCAGCTCGACCGCCGCCAACCCGAATTCCTGCAGACTTTTTTCGATTACCTGAAGACCCGCGTCACCCCGAGCCGCATCACGCGCGGCCAGGCATTGATGACCGAACATGCCGCGCTGCTCGATGCGGTCGAGCAGCAGCACGGGGTACCGAAATCCGTGCTGCTGTCCTTCTGGGGGCTGGAAACCAACTACGGCTCCTTCCTCGGCAGCCACAACATTCCGGCCAGTCTTGCCACGCTCGCCTATGACGGCCGCCGCAGCGCGTTTTTTCGCGGGCAGTTGCTCGACGCGCTGCGCATCATCGACGCCGGTCATGTCAGCGCGGTCGACATGACGGGTTCGTGGGCCGGCGCGATGGGGCACATGCAGTTCATGCCGTCGACTTTCCGTGCCTATGCGCTGGACGGCGACGGCGATGCCCGCATCGACCTGTGGCAATCGGTTCCCGACGCCATGCATTCGGGCGCGAACTACCTCAAGCGCGCGGGTTGGCGCGCAGGCGAACCGGTGGCCATCGAGGTGCGGCCGCCGCAAGATTTCGACTGGCAGCGCGCAAGCATCGCCAACCGTCTGCCGGTGGCGCAATGGACGGCGCTGGGCGTGACGTCGGCAGACGGCAGCCCGTTGCCGGCCGTCGCCGGCCGCTCGGCAATCGTTCTGCCGCAGGGCTGGCAGGGACCGGCCTTTATGGTGTTCGACAACTTCGGCGTGGTGATGCGATGGAACCGTTCGGTGAATTACGCGCTGGCGGTGGCGCAGTTGGCACAGCAGATAGCGGGTGGCCCCGGCCTGACCGTACAGGCGGGTGAGACGGACGTAGTGGGCACCGCACAGTTGGAGGCGCTGCAGCTGGCATTGAACGAATTGGGCTTTGATGCGGGCGAGGCGGACGGCGTGCTCGGTCCGCGCACGCGAACCGCCATCCGGCAATATCAGACCATGCACAAGCTGCCGGTCGATGGCTATCCTTCGCCCGCCATGTTGGCGCACGTCGAGCAAACCCATGCGGCCGCAGCGGCAGCGGGCAAGCTGATGCCCGCCCCCACCTTTGCCGAGCCGGCCGACCAGCCTTGAACCAGGAGAAACCCATGGGCGATGCGCGCAATGTCCTGGGCAGCCCGCTACGCGTATGCGGCGAATCGCCGATGACCGGCTTCGCGCGCGATGGCGTCTGCCATACCGGACCGCAGGATATCGGCAGCCATACCGTGTGCGCGCAGATGACCGACGCGTTCCTCAGCTATTCGCTGCAGCGCGGCAACGACCTCATCACCCCGGTGCCGGAATACGATTTCCCGGGACTGAAAGCGGGCGACCGCTGGTGCGTGTGCGCCACGCGCTGGCTGGATGCGGCCGAAGCCGGCGTGGCGCCGCCGGTGGTGCTGGACGCCACCCACGCCCGCGCGCTGCAGAGCGTCGCGCTGGGCGACCTGCAATATCACGCCCTCCAGACCCTATGAGCCTGCAATGCTGGAAATGCGGCGCCAGCCTGGCCGGCATGCTGCTGCCGCTGTCGCGCCGCGAAACCTGCCCCAGCTGCCGCGCCGATCTGCATGCATGCAGAATGTGCCGTCACTATGACGCGCACCGCGCCGGCCAGTGCCGCGAAATGGCGGCCGAACGCGTTGCCGACAAGGTGCGCGCCAACGATTGCGGCTGGTTCGTGCCGCGTCCGGAAGCCTACAAAGGCGGTGGCGCGGCGATAGCACAGGCGGGCCGCGGCGCACTCGATGTGCTGTTTGGCAACCCATCCAGCGGCGGCGAGCCCGCCAAACCCGCGCCGCCCGCTTCGCTCGACGACCTGTTCAAGAAATAGCCGGCCGGCGCAACTGCCGCAGCGCCTGCCATTCGTACAGCAGCAGGCCCGCGCCGATCAGCCCGATGCCGGCCCAGCCGCGGGCCGGTATGAATTCGGCGTTGAGCGTCTGTCCCAGCAGCAGTGCTGCCACCGGCGTCACCAGCATGATCAGGGCGACGCGCCCGGCATCGAGATGCTTGATCACGTAGTAATACAGCGTGAAACCCACCACCGACCCCAGCACCCCGAGGTAGACAATGGCCATGCCGGCGCGCAGCGTGGTGTCGGGCGGCAGGCGCGCGGCATCGGCAACCAGCCAGGCCAGCACGAACAGCGGCGTCGCCACGCCGAGCGCGCCGCTGGTGATGGCGAGCGCGGAGGCGCGCACATTCAGCCGCTTGATCCACACCAGCCCCAGCGCCTGCATGACCATGCCCGCCACCACGGCAAGCGTGCCCAGCGTGGCCCGACTGTCGCCCGGCCACGGCTGGCCGAAGATCATCCACAGCCCGCCCAGCGCCAGACCCAAGCCCGCAATGCGAACCGGCGTAAGCGTGCGCTCACTCAGCCACAGCGCGGCGAACACGCCTGTGACCAGCGGCGACAGGCCGAAGATGACCGAAATCAGCCCGGACGGAATGTGCAATGCCCCCCAGTAGGTCAGCAGCATCGCCGCAAACAGCGACAGCCCGCTGACGGCGTAAAGCTGCCGCGCGGCAGCGGTGAACGGAAACGCGGTGCGGGTGGCGACGAGCAGCGCAAGGCAGATCACCAGCCCGATCAGCATGCGCGCCATGACCGCGAAACTGAAGCTGGCGCCCTGTGCGCTCCACTGAATCGCCAGCGGCGTGGTCGACCAGATGAGGATGACGCCGAGATAGGCGGCGGGAACGGACATGGGGGTGGCTCAGCGCCTGTAATCGCCCGAGCGTTCCGGCTGGTAGGTGACGTCGACGATGTGCACGCGCGCGGTTTGCCCGCTGGGCAGACACCACTCGTTATGCTGGCCGACGGCGAGGCCAAGCATGGCAATGCCTGCGGAGGCCGTCACCGGAAGCTGGTCCTTCTGGCCGGCGAAATCGTCGGGGTACACCAGGGTCATCTCCATTTCCTTGCCGGCAGGCTCGACCACGAAGCGAATGCGCGAATTCATCGTCACCACATCGGGCGGGATCTGCTCCGGCGGCGCAATGTTCGCACGATCAAGTTCCTGATGCAGCGCATCCATCCCCGGCTGATTGGCGGGCAGAGCGTCGAGCATGTCTTCGAGGCGCTCCAGGTTGCGCTCGGATATGGTGATGTCAGGTTGGGTTGTGATTTCCATGGCAGTCTCCTGTGTGCAGAAAAATGAAAAACCGCCCGGGTCAAGGCGGGCGGTCTTCAAAAACTATAGCATCGAAGCGAGCGTCGGACTACCGTGGGCTACGCGCCTGCGGCCAGATTTTCCAGGGCCTCCGCTGCAATCTCGCGCACGTCGGCATCCTCGTCATCTATCCTGACCTCCAGCCACGGCTTTGCCCCGGGGTCCCCGGTCAGCCCCAGATAATGACAGGCATCCGCCCGCACCCGTGCGTCGGCATGCTGCGACAGCTCGCCCAGCCTGGGCATAAGCGCGCGCAGGGCGTCGCTGCCGGCGAATTCCTCCAGCAGCACGCCGGCGCCCAGCCGCACGTTGAGGCTGGCCTCGACGTTGCCCACGATCGGCAGCACCGATCCCAGCAGGGTCGGATCGGCCTCGATCAGCGCCTGTGCGCGGGGCAGTTGGCCTTCCTTCAGCAGCGTATGGAACCAGTCGGCCATGCCTGCCTCGCTGTCGGCCTTGGCCGCCCACGCAGTCAGATCGGCTTTGCTACGCACTCCGGCCAGCTCGATGCGGCCGAGGCGCAGCCAGGGCACCGAACGTACGCCGAGCGCTTGTCCGACTTCGGGATGCTGCTCCAGATTGACCGCTTCCAGCCGGCCGATGGTGCCCTGCTTCACCAGATCGGCGAGCGCGGATAGCATCACCGGGCAATGTGGGCAATGGGTGGAAATCAGCAGCAGGGCGTCAGGTGCGGACATGGTGTTTAACGGGATAATGGTATGCATGGAATTTACCATTCTCCCCGTCACCCCGTATCAACAAAACTGCTCGCTGGTGTGGGACGCCGATGGCCGCGCCGCGCTGATCGATCCCGGCGGCGAAGCCGAACGCCTGCTGGCGGAAGTCGCTGCGCGCGGGCTGACGCTGGAAAAAATCCTGCTCACCCACGGCCACCTCGACCACGTCGGCGCGGCGGTCGAGTTGCGCGAGGCGCTGGCCATCCCCCTGATCGGTCCGCAACGCGAGGAGCAGTTCTGGCTCGACCTGTTGCCGCACCAGGCCGAACTGTTCGGCTTTCCGCCGGCGGTCGCGTTCACCCCCGACCAGTGGCTGGAGGACGGCGACCGGGTGGACGTCGGCAGCATGCGCTTCGACGTGCTGCACTGCCCCGGTCACACCCCCGGGCATGTGGTGTTTTTCCAGCCGGAGATGCGGCTCGCCTTTGTCGGCGACGTGCTGTTCAAGGGCTCGATCGGGCGCACCGATTTTCCGCGCGGCGACCATGCCGCGCTGCTGGCCGCCATCCGCGACAAGCTGTTTCCGCTCGGCGATGACGTGCGCTTCGTGCCGGGGCACGGTGCAATGTCGACGTTCGGGCATGAACGTCGCGAGAACCCCTTCGTCGGTCTGGCGTCGGACTAGAATGAGTTGAACCCTGGCCCCGGGCCATGAGAAACAAAAGGAGACTGACATGACATCCATCCGTTTTTTGTGTGCCCTGCTCCCCGCGGCGCTGCTGCTGGGTACCGTGGCGCAGGCGCAAAATCTGCCCGTCATCGTCAACCCCCCGCCCGAAGCCCCCGCGGTCACCCAGGCCGCGCAGCGCGTGCTTGATGAAGCGAACAAGCGGGTGCCGCAGCTCGATACCGCGGGCCTGCTGTCGCAGCTGAAGGCGCAGCCCACAACGGTGGTGATCGACGTGCGCACGCCGGCCGAGCTGGGCCTGTCGGGACACATCGACGCGCCGTTCTTTTTCAACATCACGCGCGGCCAGCTGGAATTCCAGATCGAGGTGGCGGTGCCGGACAAGGCCACGCCCATCGTCGTCTACTGCGGCGTCAGCCAGCGCAGCCCGCTGGCCGCCGACACGCTGATCAAGCTTGGTTACAAGAACGTGAAGAACTACCGCGACGGCTACTTCAACTGGCAGCGCGCCGGCCTGCCGGTGCGCCTGCTCGACAAGGCGCCAGCGTCCTTCCTCTACGACCTGCCGCAGGAGGTCATTCCCGGGGTGTGGTCGGCGATCGGCGCCACCGCGCCGGGCACCTACGTGAACTCCGGCCACAACAACAACCTGTCGTTTGTCATCACCGACGACGGCGTGCTGGTGGTGAATGCCGGCGACAACTACCTGCTGGCGGAAAGCCTGCACGAGGAAATCAAAAAACGCACCCGGCAGCCGGTGAAATACGTGGTGCTGGAAAACAGCCAGGGCCACGCCATGCTCGGCTCGAAATACTGGAAGGAACAGGGCGCCACCATCATCGCCCACCGCGACACCGCGGCCTACATGGAAAAGACCGGCTACGAGTCGCTGGCGACCATGCGCAACCGCGCGCGCGACAAGGCGTTCAAGACCGAATTCGTGATGCCCGACAAGCTCTACGACGACATGCTCGACCTGAAAATGGGCTCATGGAACCTGCAGATCCTGCACCTTGGTCCCTCGCACAGCCACGGCGACACCATGGTGTGGCTGCCCGGGAAAAAGCTGGTAATTGCCGGCGATACTGCCTTCCACGTCCGCATGCTGCCGATCTTCGAGGACACCGACACCGCCAAGTGGATCGAGACCTGGGACAAATTCGAGGCGCTCGGTGCCGAGATCGTCATCCCCGGCCACGGCGGCCCCACCGACATGGCCACGGTGCGCAAGTGGACGCGCGACTATCTGGTGCACCTGCGCGAAAAAGTCGCCGAGGTCATCAAGGCCGGCGGCTCGCTCGACGACGCCTACGGGGTCGACCAGTCGGCCTATCTGCATCTGCACACCGCAGATGAACTCGCCCGCAGCAACGCCGGGCGCGTGTACCGGGCAATGGAATTCGAGTAGTCGTACGTTGCCTTGGGCGGCGTCATTGCGCCGGCTCTGCGATGTACTAGCCTGAAAATGAAGGTCGAAGCCCTGCCGGGCGCGACGCGTTCAGAGGAGACCGTACATGCAGTTTCATGCCGCCATACTGGCTGCCGCGCTGGGCCTCATGAGTGCAATCGGGGGTAACGCGCATGCGCAAGTCCACGAGCAGACTTTCGGCAATTACGTCGTCCGTGCCAACGTGATTGCCGCCTCTGCGCTTTCCGAGGCGCAGGCCAGCGAGCACGCTATCGAGGCCTCGCCGGATACAGGCGTGCTCAACGTCGTCGTGTTACGCCGAAGCGACACGCCAGGTGCGACTGTGCCGGCTGAGGTGCGCGCCTGGATCGCTGCGATTGCCGGCTTCAAGGTTCCCATCGACATGCGTGCGGCGGTGGCAAACGAGCGCGTTTCCTACTTCGGGACATTCGAGATTCCGGCGCGCCAGTCCGACGTCCAGTTCCGCATCTGGGTGCGACCGGTGGACGAGTCGCGGTCGTTCGAGTTCCGTTTTGAGGACAGGCTGAGAATCGTCCGGGACCGCTGATTGGCCGCTGGCTGCCGTCGCTCAATGCAAGGAGAAAGACATGCTTTACCAGCAGAAACTTCGTTCCGCTTTATGTCGTGCGTGCTTCGGACTTGTCGTCGCCGGCATGCTCATCGCTAGCCTGGTGGCGACCCCTGTCACCGCCGGAGGTTTTCGGATCGACAACCCCAAGGACGGCGCAGTAATCAGCGATGTCGCGGGCAATCTGTCGATCGACTCCGAGTTTGAGCAAACCGATCTGGTGCCGCGCATGCGATTCCGGGCGCTGCTCGACGGCAAGCAGGTGACGCCTTTGAGCTACGTGCCCGTCTTCAGACTGCGTGACATCCCTGCAGGCTGCCATGAACTGCAGGTGGAGATTGTTGACCCTGACGGCAACGTGATTGAAAGGAGCGATCCGGTGAAATTCGAGATGCGCAGAGAGTCCGATGCTCCGCGAATAAGCCGCAGCGAAGGAGCTTTGAGCGGAGCCCGCTTGGCGTAAGCGGATGCCCTGAACGGTGTTCGAATGCGCTAGCTCCGGGCGGGGCGTGGCGCAATGGCCTCGATCAGCGCACCTGCCGCGTCGGCGGTGGCATGGCCCCGGTCGCGGTGCGGGTTGTATTCGGCAATCTCCATCGCCACGAAGGCCGGTTCGCAGCGCAGGCGGGACAGGGCGGCGGCGAGTTCGGCCCGGGACAGGCCGTCTGCAACGGGGGTGCCGACACCCGGTCCCTCTTCCGGGTCGAGCGCATCGAGATCGACACTGATGCCGAAGCCCGCGGTGCCGCCACCCACGATGGACAATGCCTCGTCGAACACCGCGGCCAGCCCGCGCCGGCGGATTTCACCCATGTCGAACACCCGCACGCCGAGCCGCTGTAGCAGCGCGGCTTCGTTGGCTTCGAAACTGCGCACGCCAATCAGGCACACGTGCTCGGGGTGGAGCTTGGTTTCCGGGCCGCCGATCGTCGTGAGCGCTGCGTCGCCATGGCCGAGCAGGACCGCGAGCGGCATGCCGTGGATGTGCCCGCTCGGCGTGGTGGCGAAGGTGTGGCTGTCCAAATGGGCATCTATCCAGATCAGGCCGAGCGGGCCACGGTCGGCCAGTGCATGATGCACGCCGCTCCAGGTGCCGATCGCGCAGGAATGGTCGCCGCCCACCACCAGCGGAAAATGGCCCGCCTGCAAAACGGATTCCACTTTGGCCGCCAGACGCGTGCCGAGCGTCGCCACCGCATGCAGCGGCGTGTCTCGAGCTTCGCGCGGCACCCGCAGGATCGCGTCCCATTCCAGGTGCTGCAACGGCGTATCGTGAAACACCCGGTAGCGGCGCAACGCATCCGGCCCCTCGGCGGTGCCCGGGTCGGATGCGCCGGCGCCGCTGGCAGCGCCGATGATCATGATGTGGCGCGGGGAGGAAATAGGGGCCGGTTTCATGCGTCTGGCTGGCGGCGGCTTATCCCAGCCCGCCCAGATTCACGTATTTGCTTTCCAGGTATTCGTCGATGCCGCTGCGTCCGCCCTCGCGCCCCAGCCCTGACTGCTTGACGCCGCCGAACGCCGCCTCGGCGGTGGAAATCATCCCGGCATTGATGCCGACCATGCCGTAGTCGAGCTGCTCCGCCAGTCGCCACGCGCGGCCGAGGTCGCGGGTGTAGGCATAGGCGGCCAGCCCGAACTCGGTGTCGTTCGCCATGCGGATGACCTCGGCCTCGTCGGCAAAGCGGATCAGCGGCGCCACCGGGCCGAAGGTCTCGTCACGGCAGACCTGCATGGCGGGCGTGCAGTGGCTCAGCACCGTCGGCTGGAAGAATTGCCCGCCGAGCGCGTGGCGGGCGCCGCCGGTGAGGAGCGTCGCGCCGTTCGCCAGCGCATCGGCGATGTGCGCCTCGACTTTCTCCAGCGCGGCGGCGCTGATCAGCGGGCCGGCTTCCACGCCGGGCGTGAAGCCCTTGCCCACTTTCAGCTGCGCCACCGCGGCGGCGAATTTCTCGGCAAAGGCATCGTAGACTGTTCCCTGGACGAACACCCGATTGGCGCACACGCAGGTCTGCCCGCTGTTGCGATACTTGCTGGCGAGCGCGCCCGCCACTGCCGCCTCGAGGTCGGCGTCGTCGAACACGATGAAGGGCGCATTGCCGCCCAGCTCGAGCGAGACGTGTTTGAGCGTCGGCACGCTCTGCGCCAGCAGCTGCTTGCCCACCGCGGTCGAGCCGGTGAAGGACACCTTGCGCACCAGCGGGTGCGTGGTCAGCACGCGGCCGATGGTTTCCGCGTCGCCGGTCACCACGTTCAGCACGCCCGGCGGCAAACCTGCGCGCTGCGCCAGCTCGGCCAGCGCCAGCGCGGTGAACGGCGTCTGCGAAGCCGGCTTCGCCACCACCGTGCAGCCGGCGGCGAGCGCCGCGCCGGCCTTGCGGGTGAGCATCGCGGCGGGAAAATTCCACGGTGTGATCAAGGCCGCCACGCCTACCGGTTGGCGCAGGGTGAACATGCGGCGGTCCGCCCACGGCGACGGCACCACGTCGCCGTATACGCGCCGTGCCTCCTCGGCAAACCACTCGATAAAGCTCGCCGCATAGTCGATCTCCCCGCGCGCCTCGGCAAGCGGCTTGCCCTGCTCGCTCACCATGATTGCGGCGAGATCATCGCGGTGGGCGAGGATCAGGTCGAACCAGCGGCGCAGCAACTGCCCGCGGGTTTTGGCGGGGGTGGCGCGCCAGCCGGCAAAAGCGGCGTGCGCCGCTTCGATGGCATGCTCTACATCAGTCGTGGTGCAACGCGGTACATGGCCGACGGCGTTGCCGTTCGCCGGATTGCGGACCTCGAAGGTGGCGCCGTCGGCTGCGTCGAGCGGGTGGCCATTGATCAGCGCCTGTTGCCTGAACAAGGTCAGATCGGCAAGTTTCAGATCGAGCGTCATTGCGTGCGTTTTCTGCTGAATGTGTGCCATGGGTTATAGCCAATGGCGATGATTTGTTTGGAAGGTGAAGCGCTTCCGCAATAATCAAATGTCCGAATGGCCTGAAATCATTGCGCCAATGATCTTTAAGCCTGCTTTTTCCGACCAGTGCTTCGAGCATGCGGACCCGTACCTGTCCCGGCGTATCAGTCGCGGGCAAATGCCGCAGCACAATGCCTTCGCATCACACGCATGATGTGAGCGCTGTGTGGGGTTGAGCGACGGTATCGGCGTCGATCGGCGTGAGGAGGGCGATGGCGGGGCCAGAATAGACACGGCACGACATCTGCCGACTCGGCGTCCGGGTATTCGCTCCTGTTGTGCTCGAAGCCCGGGACCGGCAGTTTGTCTCCGGTGAAGGCGGCGCAGTCGAGAAAGACGACGCGCTCCGTGTCATTCACGAAGCGCGGCAGCTTACTTGCCGTTGCCGAGATCTTCGCCGGTCAGGCGCTCGAGCGCGCGCATGATGGCCGACGAATCGAGCTCGCTGTCGCCGGCGCCCATCAGCGCGTTCATCTGCTGGGCGATCAGCGCGGCGCCGGGCAGAGGCGTCGCGGTTTCCTGCGCATTGTCCATGACGATGGCCATGTCCTTGTGGTGCAGCTTGACCTTGAAGCCGGCCTTGTAGTTGGCGTCGAGCATGCGCTGGCCGTGGACGTCGAGGATACGGCTGCCGGCGAAGCCGCCCATCAGCGCCTCGCGCATCTTGACCGGGTCGACCCCGTTGCGTCGCGCCAGCAAAATTGCTTCCGCCACGCCTTCGAAGGTGAGGCCGACGACAATCTGGTTGCAGCATTTGACGACCTGGCCGGCGCCGTGGCCGCCGACATGGACGATATTTTTGCCGAGGACCTCGAACAGCGGGCGCACTTTTTCAAAGATCGGCGCTTCGCCGCCCACCATGATGGAGAGCGTGCCTTCGCGGGCCCCGGTTTCGCCGCCCGACACCGGGGCGTCGAGCATGTGGACGCCGCGTTCGGCCAGTGCGGCGGCGATGCGGCGGGTGGCGGCGGGCGACACCGTGCTCATGTCGACGATGGTGTGGCCGGGCTTGGCGCCGTGAACCATGCCGCGGTCGCCGAGGATGATCTGCTCGACGTCGGTGGTGTCGGAGACGACGGTGAAGCTGATGTCGGCTTCGGCGGCGACTTCGGCCGGCGTGCCCTTGCCCAGGGCACCGGCGACCAGCATGGGTTCGAGGCGATCGAAGCGGCGGCCGTAGACAAACAGCTGATGGCCGGCGCGGAGCAGGTTTTCTGCCATGGGGCGGCCCATGATGCCGCTGCCGATGAATCCGATTTTCATGATGCGATTCCTTTAACGACGACAAGCCAGAATGGCAGCGTAACCAATCCCGCCAGTGTTGACCAGCCCATGATGAGGCCGGCCAGGCGGGTATCCAGCCCGAAGCGGTCGGCCAGCGCGATGACCATCACCATGGTCGGCATGGCGGCTTCCAGGATTGCCGCTTCGCCTGGCTCGCTGAGTTTGCCCGGCCACGCCAGCGCGATCCCCAACGCCAGCAGCGGCATCAGCGCCAGCTTGATGCCAAGCGCGACGAAAACGGCTTTTTGCGGGCGCAGGTCGTGCCACGGAATGGTCAGACCCAACACGAACAGCATCAGCGGGATGGTTGGGCTGCCGGCCCAGCGCGCGGCTTCGATCAAGGGGTCGAGCGCCGCGCCGGAAAGGTTGACCGCGATGCCGGCGGCAAATCCCCATACCGGTGGCAGCTTCAGCCACATCGACAGGAACGAGGCGCGCTCGGTGTGGCGGCCGCAGCGAAATGCAATCCACACGCCGAGCGACCACACCAGCGGGGTGGTGGCGAGCATGTCTGCGAAGAAAGGGTAGCGTGCGCCCGATTCGCCATACACCGTGGTGAGGAAGGGATAGCCAAAGAACAGCACGTTGCCGAATCCGGACGCCAGCATGATTGCACCGCGCTGTGGTCGTGACAGGCCGCGGCCGAGCGGGGTAGCAAACAGGGCCAGCGCTGACAGTGCAAGACCAAACAGGGTGGCGGCGCCAAGGATCAGCGGCACCTCCAGGATGGTGAGGTCGACCGTGGCGGATGCGCCTGCCGCGAAGAACAGCATCGGCGCAAAAAAATTCAGCACCAGCCGGTTGATTTCGCCGCGCAGACCGACGATGGAAATGCCGGATTGCCAGCGCGGCCAGATGGCGCCCGCGGCGATCAGCAGGGACAGGGGCAGCAGCGTTTTAAGCAGCAGTTGCTGGGCGAGCTCGGCAGACATGAGGCGCGGGATGCGAGCGGACGGGGGCGCTCATCATAACGCCGCCGCGAGGGCGCTGGCGCGGGCAACGCGCCAGCGCAGGAGGGATCAGGTGCGTGAGGCGGGAATGTGGCGGTTGTCGGTGTGAAGCTGCGGGCCGGATTCCAGCCAGGCCTTGATGCGGGTGGCGTCACTGGCACGATTGCCGGTGCCCTGCGCATCGAGCAACACGATGATGACATCACGGTCGGCGACCTGCGCCTGCATGATGAGGCAATGGCCGGCCTCGTTGATGAAGCCGGTTTTGGACAGGCCGATATGCCAGTCGTTCGCTCGAGTGAAGCGATTGGTGTTGTTGAAGGCCACGGTGCGATAGTGCACCTGGGGTTTTTGCTGTTTTTTCCGCGTCACCACGCGCTGTGAGTCGAGGGTGTAATTGCCGGCGGTGCTGATGTCGCGGATTTCGGGGTAGTTCTGATAGGCGTGATCGACAAGTTTGGCGAGATCGTGAGCGGTCGAACGGTTGCCGCTCGACAGTCCGGTCGGTTCGACATATGCGGTGTTGTGCATGCCCAGTGCGCGTGCCGTGCGGTTCATGGTGGCGACGAAGCGCTGCAAGCCGCCCGGGTAATTGCGCCCGAGCGCATTTGCCGCGCGGTTGTCGGACGCGATCAGCGCCAGATGCAGCAGCTGGCCGCGCGTGTAACGGGAGCCGAAAGCCAGGCGCGAACCGGTGCCCTTGAGGGTGTCGCGGTCTTCTTCGGTGATGGCGATGAGTTCGTCCAACGGCTGCCCGGCGTTGAGCACCAGCATTGCCGTCATCAGTTTGGTGATCGAGGCGATCGGCGTCTGCAGACCGGCATTTTTCGACAGCAGCGTTTGCCCGCTGGCCTGGTCGAGCACCAGCACCGAATGCGCGCTTAAGTTCGGCACCGCCTCAAAGCGGAGTGACGGCTGCGGGGCTGATGCCGGCGTATCGATCTGGCCGCTCCATTGCAAAGATGTGCTGCCATCGAGCGCGGCGGCACCGGTGTGAACGCACAATAAAATCAATCCTGACAGTAGAAATTTCATGTGCGCTCGCTTCAATAGTGGATGGCAGGAATAAAACATTATGGACAATATACGGACAGGCTGGCCAAAACTTGAAAACAACAGTTCATGAAAATGACCACAATATTTATAAGCTTCGATTGACGGTTTAGCAAATTTAGTTATATATAGCAACAAGATGCAAGAACTTTCGCACAATTCACTGAAGAAGTCGGCGCTAACGGCGTTCCTCTGTGCCCCCGGTGTGGTGGCTGAGGCGCTGGAACAGCTGACGCGAGGCGATGCCGCCCAGGCGGAATTCATCGCCTGCGTGCGCTGCGACCCCGTTCTGGCACTGCGGCTGCGGCTGCAACCCGCTGATTTCAGCCTGCAGCATGATCTGCTTCGGGCGCTGTTGCTGGCCGCACCGGTCGCATCTGGCGCGGCGCAGGCAGGCTATGCAGCGCACTGGCGCCAGTCGATCGGCGTCGCGCATCTGGCGCAGGCGCTGGCGGCACGCGCCGGCGTGGCCGACGCCGAGGCGGCCTGGACCGCGGGCCTCGCCCATAATCTGGCGGCCTATTCCGATGCCGCCCCCTCGCCGGCGCACACCGCGGACTGGCTGGTCGAACTCGATTCAGACGGCTGGCTGGCCGATGCTGTGCGTTATCACGCCGAACCGCTGGTTCGCGGGCGTGCAGCGCATCCGCTGGTTCGCATCCTTCAGCTGGCCTACCAACTCGTGACCCGAGCCGATGCGGTGGACAGTGTGGACGTGCGCGCCGCCCTCGCCGCGCTGCAAATGGGTGCGGGCGAAGCCGCCCAGTTGCTGGGCGACAGTCAGAGGCAGGCGCGCCAACAGGCACAGCGCTTCGGGCTGGTCGATGTGATGGCGCCAAGCTCTGGTGGGGGATTCGAACGTCTCGCCCGCCTCTATGCGGTGCAGGCGGCGCAATCGGCGCTGCACAGTCACTTCCGCCAGGCCAGCGGGACCGGCCAGGCGTTTGCCCTGCTGCAGAACGCTTCGCGTGCGTTGTTCGGGATTGAACGCGCCTGTGTGTTCGCGCCCGCTGGTAACGGCACCCTGCAGGTGACGCAGTTGATCCCTGCGGCCGCCGGCCTTTCCGCGCTGGCGATTCCACCCGACGATGCCCATTCGGCGCTGCCGCGCGCGCTGGCGCGCAATGCCCCCCAACAGTTCGAGCGCGGCGAGACGGATGCGGCGCTGGTCGACGAACAGATCGCCCGCCTGCTCGGCGTGTCGCGCTTGATGTGTCAGTCGCTGGTGTTGAGCGATGGCCGGACCGGTGTACTGGTGGTGGGCGATGCCTTGGCCGGTCTGGACCAGTCGCCGCTGTGGCGGTTCACCCTGGCCGAATGTGCCGAGGCACTGATACCGCTTCCTTTGGCAATGCCCACGCCGGAACCGGCTGTGCCGACACGAGCGGTGCCTGTCGCGCCAGGCGACGACATATCACGCGACCGGGTGCGGCGCGCCGTTCATGAAGTGGCCAACCCGCTCACCATCATGCGTAATTACGTCAACCTGCTGTCCGATCGCCTGGGCGCGGATTCGGCGGTGCAACGCGATCTCGGCATCATCAGCGACGAAATCGAGCGGGTGGCGCGCATCGTGCGCGGCATCACTGCGGTCGAGGAAAATGCACCGCCTGCCGTGGCGCTCGAACTGGTGTCGGTCAACAACGTGGTATCCGAATTGGTGCGAATGTCGCTCGGCACGCTGTTCGCGCCGAACAAGGTCAACGTACAGATCGACCTCAATCCCGACGTGCCGCCGCTGCCGCTGCAGAAAGACCTGCTGAAGCAAGTGCTGTTCAACCTGGCCAAGAATGCGGTCGAGGCCATGCATGCGGGCGGCCATCTCAAATTCACCACGCGACTGGTGGATGTGGACGGCCTGCGCCAGGTCGAAATCGAAGTGGCCGACACCGGCCCCGGGCTGCCGGCAGCGGTGGCGTCACACCTGTTCGAACCGGTGGTCAGCGAGAAAGGCGGCGATCACGCAGGACTTGGCCTGACCATCAGCCGCAGCCTGGTCGAGCGCATGAGCGGCCACCTCAGTTGCACCAGCACGCCGCAAGGTACCCATTTTTTGATCCGCCTGCCAACCTTGCAAAACAGCGAGGCCCCGCTCACGACAACACGCTACGGGTCAATGTAACCCGTGCATAAGGAGAACTTCGTGTCAGACAATCCCATTCAACTCGCTCCGCAACGCAGCGCGGTCAGCAGTTTTCCGGTTCGCCAGCGCCTCCTGGTGGTAGACGACGAGCCGCTGATTCTGGAAGGCCTCACCCGCCTGCTGGCCACCCGCGATTACGACGTGGAGACCGCCAACGGTGGCTGCGAGGCCCTGATTGCCATCGGCAAGCAGCAGTTCGATGCGATCCTGCTCGACCTCGGCATGCCCGATCTGGATGGCAACGAGGTGTTGCGCTTCGTCGCCGAAAGAAGCGTCGACACCCCGGTGATCGTGGTGTCCGGCGACAGCACCATCGATGCGGCGATCCGCGCGCTGCGCGGCGGCGCCGCCGACTTCGTGCGCAAGCCGTACGAGCCCGAAGAACTGCTGCGCCGCATCGAGAACACGCTGACGCGACGGCGGCTGGAAAAGGAAAACAATCACATCCTGCAGCGCCTGCAGCAGTCAGAAAAGTGGCATCGTTTTCTGGTCAACAGCTCGCCCGATTTCATCTACACCCTGGACTGCGAAGGCCGCTTCACCTTCGTCAACGACCGTGTCGAAAGCCTGCTCGGTTACCGTGGCGAAGATCTGCTGGGCCAGCATTACAGCCTGGTGATTCACGAAGACGACATCGCGCGCGCCGAGCACGTGTTCAACGAACGCCGTGCCGGTGACCGCAGTGCGCGCAATATCGAAATCCATCTCAAATGCAACCCCGGGATGCGGCGCCCGCGTCTGATGACCGGCCGTTGCAAGTCGGTCGAGCTCACCGCTACCGGCATGTACGACGAGGAAGCCAGCCCGTTCGAGCAGCGTTTCATCGGCAGCTACGGCGTCGCCAAGGACATCACCGAACGCAAGCAGGCCGAGGAAACCGTTCACTACCAAGCCTATCACGACCTGCTCACCGGGCTGCCCAACCGCGCGTTGTTTCGCGACCACCTCGGCCTCATGCTGGCGCAGGCCAAGCGCACCCAGAAACCGCTGGCGGTGCTGAGCCTCGATCTCGATCACTTCAAGGTGATCAACGATTCGCTCGGCCACACCATCGGCGACGAAATGCTGCTGGCCGTCGGGGCGCGGCTGCGCCAGTGCCTGCGCGAAGGCGATACCCTCGCGCGCCTGGGCGGCGACGAGTTCGCCGTACTGCTGCCCACCCTGGTATCGCGCAGCGACGTCGACCATATCTGCCGCAAGATCATTCAGGTGCTGTCCAAGCCGGTGTACGTCAAGGGTCACGAAATCTACGTCTCGGTCAGCATCGGCGCCTGCGTCGCGCTGGAAGACGGCGATATGATCGACAGCCTCATCCGCCAGGCTGAAATCGCCATGTACCGGGCCAAGTCGCAGGGCCGCAGCCGTTTGCAATTCTGGGAATCCGGCATGCAGGCGCCCTATTCCGAACGGATGCAGGTCGAAACCGACTTGCGTCGCGCGCTGGCGCGCAATGAATTCGTGCTGTTCTACCAGCCGCAGGTCGACACGGCCACCGGCGAAGTGCGCGGGTTTGAAGCCCTGCTGCGCTGGTGGCATCCGCAGCGCGGCCTCCTCAGTCCCGCGGATTTCATTCCGGTGGCCGAAGAGTGCGGCGTCATCGTCCCCATCGGTGACTGGGTGCTGCGCCAGGCCGGCGAGCAAATGGCCGTATGGCGCAAGGCAGGATTGCCACCGGTACGGCTGTCGGTCAATATTTCAGCCCGTCAGCTTGAAAGCGCCGACTTCGTCGACAGTGTCATGCGCGCCATGCAGGTGTATTCGCTGGATGGCAACCTGCTGGAGCTGGAAATCACCGAAACCCTCCTGATGCGCGATTTCGAGGCCAACGCCCTCAAGCTCGGACGCCTCTCCGTTGCCGGCATCCGGCTTGCCATCGACGATTTCGGCACCGGCTACAGCTCGTTCAAGTACCTGTCGCGCTTCCCCATTCACACCCTCAAGATCGACCAGTCCTTCGTGCAGGAGCTCGACCGCGACGAGAATATGTCCATCGTCAAGGCCATGATCGCCATGGGACGCGGCATGAATCTCAATGTCGTCGCCGAAGGTGTCGAAACCGAAGTCCAGCGCGCGCTGCTGCAGCAGATGCAATGCCACGAAGTGCAGGGCTATTACTACAGCCCCCCGCTTTCCAGCCACGAAGCGACCACCCTTCTGGGCCAGCATGCGCGCGGCTTCGAGCAGTGCGGCCAGCGGGTGGCAGGTTAGTCTGGTGTAATCAGTCGCCGCGCAGGTGCGGCCTTGACCTTGAATTGCCGGCGAGTCCTGCACAGCCTGGAAGGCCGGGCTGATGGCGTGCGGCGCCAGGTTGATGCAGCCGGAGTCGCCCGCATTCTGCTGATCGACCAGCCGCGCCCCGCGCTTCGATTTCCCCTCACCAGCGATCGCCGACCACGCCATGATGCCGCCAGTTGGCGATGTGCTGGCTCGCGATGCGCAGTATCGTCCGGTCCTCGGACAACGACCGTCCCAACGGATGCCGATACCCCAGGGCCACGATTTGACCACGTAGGACGCCCCGCTTCGGATTGGGCGCGATAGGCACCGGCGCTCATGCCGATAACACGCAGGGCATGCCGTTCGCTCATTCCCAGCCTGCCAGGTAACGCCAATTCATGGCGTGCCCATCACGGATTGAGTCTGCGCAGAAGGGAAAACGTGATCGAGTTGTCACGTTTCTGCCACGGTGCCGCCAAATGAAAACGGCCCACATTGCTGTGAGCCGTTTGGGATACTGGTGGCCAGGAGTGGAATCGAACCACCGACACGCGGATTTTCAATCCGCTGCTCTACCGACTGAGCTACCTGGCCAAAAGAGGGCGCAATTTAACCCGTTGCCCACATCCCGTCAAGGAAAAGCCGCGCTGTGCCTGTTCAGCATGCCAATCCGTGCAGGCCGCATAGGTGGCGTTTGACGAGCGCCAGCGCGACCCATAACCAGAACAGCAGGAAAAAAGTGAGGAACGGCACGTGGGCGTCGAGGATGAAGCGCGGGGTGATGAAGCGCACGGCGCGGACCGCCGGGCTGGCGACGATGCGCAGCGTACGGTAGAAAATGTTGTCCTCGCGATATTTGCCGGCCAGCAGCGCCAGCACGCCTTGCCCAAGCAGGGCGAAACCGGCGACCTCGACCAGGGTGCGCAGAATTAAAACCAGCAGAATATCGAGCGGCATGGCGAATCTTCCTGAGGGGGGCCGACGATTCTAACGCGGCTTGCAAGCGTGGCGCCCGCCCGTGACAATGCGGGTTGGCTTGAGTAGGTAGACCGATGATGGATTTCGACCGAGTTCGACATGGCCTGCGGGGCTTGTTCTTCAATACATTGGGCCGGACGGAGCACGCGCTGGCGGCTTACCGCGACAGCCATCGGGCGGATCCTGCCCATGTCGCTACGCTGCGTACGCTGGCCTGGCTGGAGGCGCAACAGGAGCGCTGGGATGCGGCAGAAGCCTGGTTTGAACGCGCGATCGAGATCGAGCCGGATGACGCCGCCACCTGGTTCAACCTCGGCTACGTGCGCGACCGGGGGGGCATGGACGAGGCGGCGATCGCGGCCATGCAGCGGGCAACCGCGTTGAACCCTAAAAACGACCGCGCCTGGTACGGACTGGGAATGCTGCATGCGCGGCATGGCCGCCATGCCGCCGCGGCGGCGGCGCTGACCGAGGCCGGTCGGCTGCAGCCGATGAACGGGCTGGCCTGGTATGCGCTGGGGATGGCCTGGCAGCATTGCAACGAGCCGGACAAGGTGGCGGCGGTGATCGAGCACACGTTGACGCACGATCCGCAGACGGCGCAGCGGCTGATTCGCGACAGCGGACGCAGCGACTATGCGCATCGACTGGATCCGCAGTTGTAGGTCGTGATCATGACCGGTTGCGTTCGGTTGTACGCCCCGCGTTGAAGAAGCCAGATGCAAAAAGCCAGCCCCGCAGGGCTGGCTTTTTTTGTTGCGCGCCCGGGGGCGCGTGGGTTGCGGCGATCAGACCGCGCGCGTCTTGATGTCGTTCACCAGGTTCGGATAGCGCACGTGGTCGACCAGTTGCTGGATGTCCAGGCTGGGCGCACGCGAGATCAGCGAGCCGATGATGACGCCGAGGAAGCCGATCGGCATGCCGAACACGCCGGCGGCAATCGGCTTGATGGCGAACCATTCGTTGGCGGCAACGCCGCCGAAGAACGGGTAGGTGATGTACATGTAATACATGCACACGGCCAGGCCGGCCAGCATGCCGACCACCGCACCGAGGTAGTTGGCACGCTTCCAGAATACGCCGAGCACCAGCGCCGGGAAGAACGCCGAGGCCGCCAACGAGAACGCTGCGCCGACCAGGAACAGGATGTCACCCGGTTTCAGCGAAGCGGTGTACGCGGCGAAGATGGCGACCAGCAGCAGCAGGCTCCTGGAAATGGCCAGGCGACGGATGGTCGAGGCCTTCGGGTCGATCATCTTGTAGTAGACGTCGTGCGACAGCGCGTTGGCGATGGTCAGCAATAGGCCGTCGGCGGTCGACAGCGCAGCAGCCAGGCCGCCCGCCGCCACCATGCCCGAGATCACGTAGGGCAGGCCGGCGATCTCCGGCGTGGCCAGCACGATGAGGTCGCCGCCGATGGTGATTTCGGCGAGCTGCACGATGCCGTCCAGGTTGATGTCGACGATCTTCATCAGGGTCGCATCCACCGCCTGCCAGTTCGCCACCCAGGCGGGCAGC
>JAGXGM010000082.1 GCA_024636675.1 Hydrogenophilales bacterium
GTGCGGGTGCGGGTGCGGGTGCGGGTGCGGGTGCGGGTGCGGGTGCGGCCGACGCCACCCTCGAGGACGTCGATCCACTCCGGGCGGAAGCCCCACGAAGCGGGATGGAAGCTGGCGCATTGCTGCCCGCGCCGGGAACGAAAGCCAGCATGCGCAACAGCGTCATGCAGAAGCCGGAAAACTCGTCCGGCGCATACGGCAGATCGCGGCGACCATTCAGCACGATCTGGTAGTACAGCTGCACGGTTTCGACATCCAGCTGTTCGGCAGCCGCCTGCATGCGCCCGGCGTCGGCGCTGGCTTCAATCGCCCGGGGCGCGTGCAGCAGCAAGGCCAATTGAGTGAGCAGGCTGCCCATATCCTGCAGCGCGGCGTCGAAGGCGATGCCGTGCTCGGCAAGTGTGCGTGCCTGTTCCAGCAGATCATCGCCGTTGCGGGCCGCCAGTGCGTCGAGCAGGTCGAACAGGTAGTCGCGCCGCACCGTGCCAAGCATGGTCTCGACGCCGGCCGCCTCGATACGTCCGCTGCCGTAGGCGATGGCCTGGTCGGTCAGCGACAGCGCGTCGCGCATGCTGCCGGCTGCGGCGCGCGCCAGGAGATTCAGCGCAGCGGGCTCGGCATCGACGTTTTCCTGCGCCAGCACCTCGCCCAGATGCTGCGCCACCAAGGCGGGCGGCATCGGCTTCAGGTTGAACTGCAGGCAGCGCGAGAGCACCGTCACCGGAATTTTCTGCGGATCGGTGGTGGCCAGGATGAATTTCACATGGGCAGGCGGCTCTTCCAGCGTCTTCAGCATGGAGTTGAACGCCGGCTTCGACAGCATGTGCACTTCGTCGATGATGTAGACCTTGTAACGCCCCACCGTCGGCGCGTACTGCGCGTTGTCGAGCACTTCGCGCATGTTGTCGACGCCGGTGTTCGATGCCGCATCGAGTTCGAGCAGGTCGACAAAGCGCCCGGCGTCGATCTGGGTGCAGGCCGAACACACGCCGCAGGGCGTGCTGGTCACGCCGGTTTCGCAATTGAGGCATTTGGCGAGAATGCGCGCCAGCGTGGTCTTGCCCACGCCGCGCGTACCGGTCAGCAGGTAGGCATGATGCAACCGTCCCTGGGTCAGCGCGTTGGAGAGCGCCTGCACCACATGTTCCTGCCCCTTGAGGTCGGCGAACACGCGCGGGCGCCACTTGCGCGCCAGCGCAAGAGCGGGAGATGCAGCGTCGCCGAGGAGATCAGTCATGGTTTGAGGGGCTAGGGGTCAGGATTCAGGGGTCAGGAAAAAGCGATTGCGTTCACGGTTCGCACTGGCGAGCCCGTCACACCTGATCCCTGAATCCTGGCCCCTGAATCCTGAATCCTGGAAAAATGGCGAGCCAGAACCCCGGCACTGGCATCGGTCGCTGTGGCTGCTTCCTTCCGGATCTGACCCGATTCACAACTTAGCCATGCGGGGAGGCCCGCCGCATGCATTTTAACCCGGATGTTTCACGAAGTCGCGCCCGCAAGCGCGCTTATTCCACATCTGCCGGAATGGCCAGGCGGCGTTTTTTCACCGCGCCGGCCAGCAGGTGCAGCAGGGGAACGGTGTCGTCCCAGCCGATGCAGGCATCGGTGATCGACTTGCCGTATTCCAGCGGCTGGCCCGGAACCAGATCCTGGCGTCCAGGACTGAGATGGCTCTCGATCATCGCGCCGATGATGCGAGTGTCGCCGCCCGCCACCTGCGCGGCGATGTCGGCCCCCACGTCGAGCTGGCGCTGGTACTGTTTGCTCGAATTGGCATGCGAGAAATCAATCATCAGTTGCTGGCGCAGCCCGGCCGCGGCCAGTTCGCCGCAGGCCTGATTGACGCTTGCCGCGTCGTAGTTGGGCGCCTTGCCGCCGCGCAGGATGACGTGGGCGTCCTCGTTGCCGGAGGTGCTGAACACGCCGACATGGCCCGACTTGGTGATCGAGATGAAATGGTGGCGCGCCGCCGCCGCCTTGATCGCCTCGACCGCGATCCGGAGGCTGCCGTCGGTGCCGTTCTTGAACCCCACGGGGCATGACAGCCCCGAAGCCAGCTGGCGGTGCGACGGCGACTCGGTGGTCCGCGCGCCAATGGCGCCCCATCCCACCAGGTCGGCGATGTATTGCGGCGAGATCAGGTCAAGAAATTCGGTCGCGCAGGGCAGCCCGACTTCGTTGATCTCCAGCAGCAGTTTGCGCGCCAGACGCAGCCCCTCGTTGATGTCGAAGCTCTCATCCAGATGCGGGTCGTTGATCAGCCCTTTCCAGCCCACCGTGGTGCGCGGCTTCTCGAAATATACCCGCATCACGATAATGAGTTCGTGCGCAAGCTCGTCGGCCAGCGGCTTCAGCTTCTTCGCGTAATCGAGCGCGGCGGCCGGATCGTGGATGGAGCACGGGCCGACGATGAGAAACATGCGGTCGTCCGCCCCGCGCAGCACGTCATGAATGGCGCTGCGCGCGTGCGCGACATGCGCCAGCACGGTTTCGTTGGCACGCAGCTCACGCATGATCTGCATCGGGGCAAGCAGTTCGCCGCTTTGTTCGATGCGGGTGTCGTCGGTTCGGGTGGCAGGCATTTTCAGGCTCCGTATTATTTGCAATGATCCGCTGCGGCTTAAACAAAAAAACCGCCAGCGGACTGGCGGTTTCGTTAAGGCGTAGCTGTTCGTCTCAGCGCCTCCCGACCGCCTGCGGCGTGGGATAAAAGCGGCTAAAGAGGAACATTTCGGCACGAATCATGCATCACAGTCTACCAAAACCGGCTGGGTCACGCCAAGTGCTTTTGCGCCGGCGGAATTCACGCTGAGCATAGACGCCGCAGGTGTGTCGATTATTGTATAAGCGGAACAAACAAAGGGGAAAACAGTGTGGAAATGATGGCGAAGGCGACAGACAATCAGCACCGCGATCAGGAGTTGCGCCGCGACAGGCGCTTCCAGGTCTCGCAGGCGGCCATCATCAAGCAGCCAGGGCATACCGAAATCGCCTGCGAAATTCGCGATTTCTGTTTCGGCGGGCTGTTCCTCAAATTTACCAACCCGGAAGCGGCGATCGCCGCGCTGGCCAAGCGTGCCGACGTCGAAGTGGAAATCATTTTCTCCCCGGTGGCGGCCAACACCTCCCAATCCTTCCGCGTGCCCGCGCAGCTCAAGCGCCTGAGCCCGCTCGGCGTCGGCGTCGCATTCATCCGCCAGCCGACCGACGCGTTGCGCGCGCTGCAAAAACTGCGCATGGCCGAACACCGTCAGAAACTGGCTGCCCTGCCCACTTCGAGGGCGCACCCGCATCTGCGTGAAGCCAGCACCACGCTGTTGAACGAAACCCTGCTCCAGGCGCACGACCAGGTGATGCGCATGCTGAGCGACAAGCTGAGCGAGGCCGCCCAGCACGCTTCCGGCATTGCCGAACATAGCGGACTGATGAATGCGGCGCACGAATTCGGCCAGCGCGCGGCAACGGTACAGACCTATTTTGCACAGCAGGTGCTGGATGCGCTGAAGCAGGCACGTCCGGTGCAAACCCAGGCCACCCGCGACACGCTGGACGGCGGGCTGGCGCTGGTCGACGAAATGGATTTCGAGGACTGGCTCGCCACCTCGTCCGAAGTAAACAAACTGGACGAGCAGTTCCGCGAGCAGCTCGCCGACATCGAGCCGCGCATCGGCCAGCTGTTCGGCTTTGCCTGCGACCATAGCAACAATCCCTTCGGCCCCGCTGTCATCAGCCACGCCTACCGCAGCGCATTGCAGGATGTCCCGGTGCTGGCGCGCGCGCGCCAGGTGGCTTATGCCACGCTGCGCGACGTACTCTCTGACCTGCTCGCCCCGTTGTATGCCGAGTTGCTGGCGCTGTTGCCCGTGTCACAGGCCGAGGTCGAAAGCCAGCAACCCGACGTGACAGCACAGCCGCATCAAGCCGAGCCTGTTGCTGCCACCTCCGCGCGGGCTGAAGCGGCTGCGCCGCCGCAGGATGGCGCAGCCGCGCCACAGGGCACCCTCGGCCGCCTGACCGGCTCGCTGCTGGATTTTTTGCGTGGCCAGCCCCTAGCGGCCTCAACGCCGATGGGCGCAACGCCCGCCCGCGCCGAACCCGGCAACGCCGGGCCGGGCCCGGCTGCCCGGAGTGCGTCTGCGGGTATGGGTAGCCAAAGCATGAGGGCGGGCGCACCCGGCGTAGCACACTCGCCGGTGCTGCAGCGGCTGGCGGCCGCCGGCGCGCTGCCGCCCACCCTATCCCAGGAAATGCAGCGCTCGGTAGACATGTTCGGCGCGCTGTTCGACACCATGCATGCCGAGAAATCGGTCAGCGAAGGGATGCGGCCATTTTTTCAGCAGCTCGAAACCAGCCTCATCAAGCTAGCGATGGCCGACCCGCAATTTCTGAGTTCGCCCGCCCATCCGGCGCACAAGGTGTTGAACACCCTCGACCGCATCAGCATGGTGGCGGGCGATGGCGGCAAGATCACCGACCAACGCCTGTTGCGGCTGATGAGCCGCTGGACCGACCGCATCAATGCCGAAGCCGACAAAAATCCGGGGGTGTTCGAGGAGGCGCGCACCCAGCTCGAACGCGTGGTCAAGCCGCTGCTGAACGAGCGCGCCGCACGCGTGTCCCGCCTGCAGGAAATGTGCGAAGGCCGCCAGGGTGCAGAAGTCGCCAAGCAGCGCATCCTGCGCGAACTGCTGGCGCGGATGGACGAGCGTGCGGTGCCCAATGCCGTGATCGAACTCCTGAACGGCGGCTGGCGCAATGTGCTGCTGATGGCCGAGTTGCGCCACGGTGCCGACAGCAACGAAGCGCACGAGTCCTGGCAGGTGCTGCAGCAATTGTGCACCTGGCTCGATCCGGAACAGGCCGAGCCGCCCGACGCCACCGAGATCCAGGTCCTGCTGCAGCGCATCGACCAGGCGCTCACCCGGGTCTGCGCCGACAAGTTCGCGCAGGACCGCATCGTCGACCAGCTCGCCACGGCGCTGTTCGACGAACACAAATCGCAGCATCAATACACCTCGGTCGCCGCCCGTCTCAACGACGCCGCCAGCGAACCCCTCTCCGAGGCGCAGGACGATCTGGCGGAACGCCTGCGCGTCGGCGACTGGCTGCAGTTCACGTCCACCGATGCCCCGCTCAATCTGATCTGGATCGGCGACCAGCCGCCGGTGTATGTGTTCGCCAACTATCGCGGCATCAAGAAGCTCGACCTCAAGCGCGCCGACCTGCTGCAATCGCTGGAAGACGGCAAAGCGCAATGGACCGAAGACCTGGAGCTGCCGCTGATGGATCGTTCCTACAGCGCGATGATCCAGAAAATGCAGCGCGACCTGCTGTGGCAGGCCTCGCACGATCCCGCCACCGGGCTGGCCAATCGCAAGAGCTTCTTCCGTGCCATCCGCCGCACCTGGCTGCGCAGCCAGACGGTGGACGGCGGCTATGCCGTCGGCGTGATCCAGCTCGACATCTGCAACCCGGCAGGCGAGGCGGCCAGGGTCGACATCCGCACCCCCATCCTGCGCGAATTTGCCCGGCTGCTGCCCGCGCACCTGCCGCCCCATGCGCTGCTGGCGCGCGCCGGCGAATCCGGCCTCGCGTTCTGGACCGAAGCGGCCGACAGCGCCGCCGCCCAGGCGCAGGCCAATGCCCTGCTGCAAACCATCGGCGATCATCCGCAGGAAATCAGCGGCACCCGCTACCGCGTGCAGGCGGCCGCCGGTCTGATGTGGGCAAGCGACTGCCTCAGCCCGGAAATCTATTACGACAACGCCAACGCTGCCTGCGCCCGTGCGCGCGAATCCGGCGTCCCCGTTGTGCAATACGGCGGCGAAGGCGACGCCAGCGGCGTGCTGGCCCTGGCGCAATGGGCGCACGAGCTGACCGCCATCCTGGCCAACAACCAGCTCAGCCTCAATTGCCAGCCGGTGGTCGCCGCGACCGATGCGGCGCGCACCCCGCTGTATTACGAAGTGCTGCTGCACCCGACCGCCCACGCCGAGCGCGGCATCGCCACGCGTGACCTGATCGGCATCGCCGAGCGCCTGCAACGCGTCGCCGAAATCGACCGCTGGGTGGTCCGCCACGTTCTGCAGTGGATGCGCGACCATGCCGACCTGGTCAGCCGGTTCGGCGGCTTCTCGATCAACCTGTCGGGCCAGTCGGTCACCAACCCGTTGTTCCTGAAATTTTTGCTGGGCGAGCTGGCGCGCGGCGACATCCCTGGCGACAAGCTCATCTTCGAAATCAGCGAAGCCGACGCCGTCGAAGGCCACGCCCAGACGCAGCTGTTCATGCGCCAGCTGCAGCGCCATAGCTGCCGCTTCAGCCTCGACGATTTCGGCATCGGCACCAGTTCCTACACCAGCCTGAAAAGCATGAAGCTGGATTACCTGAAGATCGATCACGCACTGGTGCGCGAGCTCGGCACCAGCATGATCGACGAGGCGCTGGTGCGGTCGATCCTCGAAACCGGAAATTTCCTGGGAATCAAGACAGTGGCGGGATTTGTCGAAGATGCCGAGACCTTGTCCAGGCTCGGTGAAATGGGCGTGGACTGCGTTCAGGGATACCTGATCGGGGAACCGCAGCCGTTGGCGAGTTTGGAATGAGGCGGCTTGGCCATACCCCGCGTAAATTTCAATGTTCGCCAGCGCACTGAGCTTTGCGTGGCATTCGCCTATGATTAATTTATATGCCCTAGTCAGAACCGGCTGAAATTCTGTCTGCCCAGGCAAATCCGGAGCATGCCCCATCTGCAAGCTCGAAAGTGCGCCGACAGTCATCAAATCATGGCTTTATCCAAATGAAATTTCATAACGAACATAGAAGGATGGACGACATGCGAACCATATCCGGCAAGCGCATAGCTTTACTCTCCGTTTCGCTCGCCCTGTCCGCCTGCGGCGGTGGCGGCGGCACCGCACCCACGCCCGCGCCCACCCCCCTGGCCACGACGGCATTCACAAAATGGAGCGATGTGCAGCCCGGCGTGACCTACAAGGCCGACGGCCTGGGCCAGGAAGTCACGGGAACGACATCTGGCGGAGTGTTCAATGTAATCTCACCTTCGGGCGTAACGGACGGTTACAGCGCCTATTTGACGTTCGATTCGGCCCTCGAGTTATCCCGCTTGGCCCTGACGACCCCCGCCTCGACTCTGGTGGTCCTCGATAAAACCATCGCTGGCACCACCTTCGCTGACTTGACATTGTCCCCGGGGGCATTCCCTCAATTCGTGGGCGCCAGGAATTCCTCCAGCGTGGCAGTCATGGCCCAACCCATTGACCTTGGCTGGGACTACCAGACTTTCGGAATTTGGGAAACCGGCCGGGACAGCACTGGCAGCAGGCAATTTGGCGCCATGAGCGTGGGCGCGCCCACCATCGGCACAGCCATCCCGGGCGCGGGCACTCCTACCTTTACCGGCTATGCCACCGGCAGCTATGTCAACGCGGCGGGCACGGGCACGACCGTCTTTGCGGCGCTGACGGTAGGTGCCAATTTTGGCACCCAAACTTTGACCTTCAATACGACCAACACCCAAACCTCATCAGACTGGATTACGTTTACACCAAACGGTGATCTGAACCTGAGCGGCACCCTGAACTATGCGCCGAACACAAACAGCTTTACCGGATCGGTAAGCTCCGTCGGCGGACTGACGGGCAATTCGACCGGCCAGTTCTATGGCCCGAATGCCGAAGAACTGGGTGGCGTATTCCTCCTCCAGGGGGGCGGTGTCGAAACCTATGCGGGCGCATACGGCGCCAAGCGGTAAACCTGGAGTGCTGCGATTCGGTGCGGTGCTGGCCTGCGTTGCCGCGCTGCTGGCGGCTCCCGTGCTGGCAGAGGATGCGCCAGCCAGCACCCTGCAAGCCCAGCGCGCCACCTACCAGGCGCGCTTTCTCCTCGGCGTCGAAGCCCTCCACGCAGGCAACCCGATGCGGGCGGCGGCGATTTTCGAGCCGCTGCTGGCCGAAACCGGCAGCCCGCGGGTCAAGTTGGAACTCGCCCGCGCGCTTTACCTGATGCAGGATTACGCTCGCGCCGAACAGCTGTTTCGCGAGGTGCTGGCGCGCCCGGATTTGCCCTGGCGGGTGGGCGAGAACATCCGCGTCTACCTCGACGAAATCGACATGGCCACCGGCTTCGTCAAGTTTTCCGTCGGCGTGGTCAGCGACTCGAATCCGCGCAACTTCACCAACAGCCGCGAGGTGATGATCGGCGGCCAGACGCTGACCGTGGTGCCGCCCGAGGACAACCGCCAGGTCACAGGCGCCAGGCTGTCGCTGCGCGGCTATCGGCCGCTCGACGAAAAACGTCAGACCACGGCCTTCTTCACCGCCGCCTATTCCGATTTTCCCGGGAGCACGTTCGACCGTCTGAGCGGCGACGTCGGGCTGTCACAGGCGGTGCCGGGCCTGCCCTGGCTCAAGGCCAAGGCAGGGTTTGAAGGGGCCCGGCTGGATGGCCACACCCTCTATCGTTTCCCCTACGTTGGTGCGCTGGCCGCCATGGCGCCATCGGATGGCTACCGCCTGCTGGGGGAGTTGAAGCTCGGCAGGCTGCAGGTGCCGCAGATGCCTCATCTGGATTCCAGCAACCTGTTCCTGGTCGGCAAGCTGAACTACCCGCCGGCACTCGGCCTCGTCTTCAGCAACGAAGCCACGCTGGAACGTGCAGAAGCCAGCGAAGCGGCATATTCCTACCGCGGCGGCAGCCTCGGCGGCACGGTGGTCTGGCCGTCCGGCACTCTGGATATGCGCTTCACGCTGTATGGTTCTGCCGGCGTTCGCCGGTACGACGGCGTCGACCCGCTTTTCGGCGACCGGCGCCAGGACACGCGTTTCACGGCCAGCCTGGACCTGTTGCGGCCTTCGCTGCGCATCCGGGGCTATCGACCGCAGATCGGCGTGATCTATGAAAGAACGGACTCGACGCTGGACTTTTTCAGCTTCAGCAAGCTGGGGCTGCGTTTCCAGCTCGAAAGCTGACCGTAGGGGGACCTACGCCGTTCCGCCCACGTAGGATGCCGAGACGCTGGCCAAACCTGCGGAGTGGGTGGGTTGTGTGCGGGGGGTATTTGATTGGGCGAATGAGCCTTGGCCTGTCATTGCGAGGCGCGTTGCACCGAAGCAATCCAGTTGAGTTAAGCGCGAAGCACTTCCGCGTAGTGAAGCTTTCTTTGAACTAAGGTCCGTTGGCCGGGGGTAGCCCGGCAGCTAGTCACTTTTCTCGTCTCGCCAAGAAAAGTAACCAAAAGAAGGCGACCCCGACAGACCCGAATTCCCGAAGATCAAGCGCGTCGAGTGGGCGGCAAAGAACTCGCCCCGCCTTGTTGTTTTTAATTTTGTTTTTTGTGGGCGGGGCTCAAACACCTTTGCCGCAGATCCACCCGCCACACTTGATCCTCGGCGGGTCTGTAAGGGGAAGAACGTCAAAACCGGGGCGGTGATGACGGGACGGTTTGTATACTTGGGTGAGCTCACTGCGAAGCACTCGATCAGGTTCGCGACGGCTGCGCATAGTCAAACTGGTTTTGACTTTGCTCCCCTTACAGCCACGCTGAAAATTGAGCCTGCCGGGTGGATCAGCGGCAAAGGTGTCTGAGCCCCGCTCACCTTCGAAATACAAACAAAAGCGGGGCGAGTTCTTTGCCGCCCACCCGGCAGGCTCGATTTTCGGGCACCCGAAGGGCGGGGATGTCGGGGGCGCCTTTTCTTTGGTCACTTTCTTTTGGCGAAGCAAAAGAAAGTGACTTGCCGCCGGGCAACCCCCGGCCAACATTCAACAGCCTCGCGAAAACGCACAACGCCGCCGTGCTCCGCGCCAAGCCAAAGACTGGGTTGCTCCGGCGCTACGCGCCTCGCAATGATACGAAGCATGCGTAGTCGGGGCGGCCTAAGGATTCAGGCCGTCCCGCCCACCGTCAACCCGTCAATCCGCAGCGTCGGCTGCCCCACGCCGACCGGCACGCTCTGACCTTCCTTGCCGCAGGTGCCCACACCCGAATCCATTTCCATGTCGTTGCCGATCATGGAGACGCGGGTCAGCACTTCGGGGCCGTTGCCGATCAGGGTGGCGCCTTTGACCGGGTAAGTGATCTTGCCGTCCTCGATCATGTAGGCCTCGGCGGCGGAGAAGACGAATTTGCCGCTGGTGATGTCGACCTGGCCGCCGCCGAAATTGACGGCGTAGAGGCCGTTCTTCACCGAGGCGATGATTTCTGCCGGGTCCTTGTCGCCGTTGAGCATCAGGGTGTTGGTCATGCGCGGCATGGTCAGATGCGCGAACGATTCGCGCCTTGCATTGCCGGTGATCGGCATACCCATCAGGCGCGCGTTCATCATGTCCTGCATGTAGCCGGTGAGAATGCCGTCTTCGATCAGCACGGTGCGCTGGGTGGGGTTGCCTTCGTCGTCGACGTTGAGCGAACCGCGGCGCAGCGGGATGGTGCCGTCGTCGACCACGGTGACGCCCGGTGCCGCCACTCTTTCGCCGATGCGACCGGCAAACGCCGAGCTGCCCTTGCGGTTGAAGTCGCCTTCGAGGCCGTGGCCGATGGCTTCGTGCAGCAGGATGCCGGGCCAGCCGGCGCCGAGGACGACGGTCATGGTGCCGGCCGGCGCGGGACGGGCGTCGAGGTTGACCATGGCCTGGTGCACGGCCTGGCGTGCGTACTTTTCCAGGATGTCGTCGGTGAAATAGCTGTAGTCGAAGCGGCCGCCGCCGCCGCCGGAGCCCTGCTCGCGGCGCCCGTCCTGTTCGGCGATGACCTGCAGCGACAGCCGCACCAGCGGCCGCACGTCGGCCGCCAGATGGCCGTCGGAACGGGCGATGAAGATCACTTCGTATTCGGAGGCCAGGCTCGCCATGACCTGGGTCACGCGCGGGTCCATCGCGCGGGCTTTCTTCTCGAGCCGCTCCAGCAGCGCGACCTTCTCGGCGTCCTGCAAGCTCGCCAGCGGATCGACTGCATGATAAAGCTGGCGGCCTTCGCCGCGCTGCACCATGCCAAAGCTGCGATTCTGCCCGGCGCGCGCGATGGCGCGGGTGGCATCGGCGGCGGCGCCCAGGGCATCGAGGCTGATGTCGTCGGAATAGGCGAAGGCGGTCTTCTCGCCGGAGATTGCACGCACGCCGACGCCCTGATCGATATTGAAGCTGCCGGATTTGACCTGCCCTTCCTCCAGGCTCCAGCCTTCGGAACGCGAATACTGGAAATACAGGTCGGCGTAGTCGACGTCGTGCGCCATCAAGCGCGAAAAGACCGGCGCGAGCTTGTCGGCGTCGAGTCCGTTCGGCGTCAGCAGCGTGGCTTCGGCGGAATTAAACAGCTGTTCGGCGGTTTGAATGGGTACGAAGGCGTCGGTGGGGTTCATGCTGTGTCCTTTTTACTTGGTGGGCTCTCGCGCTTGACTGTCGCACGGCGCTCGGCCGCTTCGACCGTAATCTGCTGACATTGGATGAAGCGGTGCTGAAGTGCCGGCAGGCTCTTTCTGAGGCTGGCCTGATAGGCCGGGTTGATATTGGCGATGACCACGCCGGAGCCGCGCGGCAGCCGGTCAAGCACCACGCCCCAAGGGTCGACAATCATGCTGTCGCCGTGGGTTTCGCGGCCCGACAGATGGTAGCCGCCTTGCGCCGGAGCGATGACATAGGCGAGGTTCTCGATCGCGCGTGCGCGGATCAGGGTCTCGAAATGCGCACGGCCGGTGGTGGCGGTGAACGCCGACGGCACCACGATGATGTCGACCTCTGGCATGGCGCGGTACAACTCGGGAAAGCGCAGGTCGTAGCAGATCGACAGGCCGATGCGGCCGAACGGGCTATTGATGATCACGACCTTGTCGCCCGGCTCGATCAGCCTCGCTTCATGATAGCGCTCGTTGCCGAGGTCGAGTCCGAACAAATGAATCTTGTCGTAGCGCGCAACCTGTTTGCCGCGCTCGTCGTACACCAGGCAGCTATTGCGCACCTTGTTCGCCACGCTGGCTTCCAGCGGCACCGAGCCACCGACCACCCAGACCTGATGCTTTTTCGCCATCCGCGCCAGAAAGGCCTGGATCGGCCCCTGGCCTTCGGGCTCGCGCGCCTTCACCACATCGGCGTCTTTTAGCCCCATGATGCAGAAAAATTCCGGCAGAACGATCAGACGTGCGCCCCCGGCAACCGCCAGTTCGATGAGCCGTTCAGCCTCGGCCAGATTGGCCGGCACATTGGGGCCGGACGCCATCTGGATCGCCGCCACACGCACGGTACCCGCCTGCAGTGCGGATTTGTTGACCATCACACCCTTGGAGCGTGCGATGGTTGCTTTTACGGGTTTTTTTGTCGTCATGTAACAGATTCCACGATCACGGTCCGGATACCGGGGTTTCAGATTTGGCTTTGGTCAGTTTCTTGACATCGGGTTCCTGCCACGCCCCGGTCACCATATATTCCTGGCTGATGGCTTGCTCGAAAGGATCACGCAGCAGCTTTTGCGCGGCCAGCGCACCTATTCCGGCCAAGGGTCCGCCAATCAAGGCACCGGCCACGGCCAGGCCCTCGGACAATTTCGGGATCACTTTCACGCGTAGCTGCACGGATTCCTGATTGAGGTCGGCCAGCCCGGACATGTTGACCTTGGCGGCCGGTCCGCGCATCCGGAAATCGTCGCTGTAGACCACGCCGCGCGCAATCCGCAAGGTGGCGCCGATATCGTCAAAGGCATAGCCTTCATTGAAGATATCACGGAAATCGAAGTTCAACCGGCGCGGCAGCGATTGCAGGCTCAACACACCGAGCAGCTTGCCGGCGCCGGGGTTGATCTTGAGAAACTGCCCGCCCCGGGCCTTGAAGTCGAGCTTCCCGGCCAGCGTGTCGAACGCGAAATCGGCGGGCGTGCCGATCCAGGTGGCATTACCCTGGATATCCGCACTGCCGCGTTGGAGCGCGCCGGCATGACCAAAACGGCTCAGGAACTTGCCCGCATCCAGCACATTCAGATTCAGTTCGGCACGGGTTTCGCTCTGCGCGCCGTCATGCCACAGGCCGCTCATGCGGAATACGCTATCGGGATGCGTAAGCAGCAGGCTGTCGATCACCATCCCCTCCGGCGAGCCGCGCGCCGTCATCTCCAGCCGCCCCAGCTGACGGTCTTCCAGACGAAAATCCTCCACTGTCAGATCCAGCGTCGGGAAATCCACGGCCTTCATGTTGATGCCGTCCGCCTGTCCGGTTGCGGGCGCCGCAGCCGGAATGGTCAGCTGCCTGAACCGGGCCGATACGCGAGCGGGCAATTCGTCAGCCGGGCGGTAGGTCAGCACGCCATCCAGTTCGTGCCCGGTCACCTCTGTGCGCAACAGGCCGTTGCGGGTGCGCCCCTGCAGGCGCACATCCCGATAGCGACGTCCCATCAGGTCAAGCGCGTCGAAACCGATATCGACGGATAAAAGCGGCAAGGACGTCTTGCCGCCGCCCTTGGGCAGCAGCGCCGCCCAGCCCGTAATGTCGAGGCCGCGCCCGCTGCCGGCCAGACGCAAGCCGGGATCGGCCGGCATGTGCGCGTCCCCGCCGAAGCGGATTTCGCCGCGGTCGAAACCGTCTGCGGCGTGGCTTCGCCACACCGCGCTGACGGTTTGGCCCAACCGCACTTCATTCAGCAGGCCATCGCCCTGCGGCTGGCGAATCACCCGCAGCGGCAACGGCTGCGCGGCGGCCTTCGCCAGCGGCGCGGGCAGACTGGACGCCAGCCCGACGAGGTCGGACTCAATGCGGACACGCTCGCCGGCGGGGTCCAGATCAATCCGGCCACGCCAGGCGGCCTGCCCCGACAGGCGCTGACCCGATTCCGCGCCGAGCCAGGGCGACACGCCCGCAGCGGTAACGCGCCCCTGCGCCAGAATCTGCACCTGGCCATCGCGGGTGGACGTGTCGACGCGTAGCGGGCCGCCCAGGAACTGCGCGCCGAGATTTCTCGCATTCAGGCTGTCGCCGGTGAAATCGATGTCGCCGCGCACCAGGTCAAGCTGCGGCAGCCCGGCCGGGCGCAAGCTATTGCCCAGAAACGACAGCCGGCCGGCCAGCGTAGTGTCCTGGGTGTGGCGCAGCGGAATAATCACTTTCAGAGCCAGCTTCATTGGACCGCTGCCCTCCACGTCGCGGGTGAACCCCCGCAACCGTCCGCCCACCGGGCTGGCATTGGCAAAGCGGATGAAATCCTGGATCGGGCCGTTGGCCTCGCCGTCGATATGCAGCAGTTCTTCGTGATGGATCAGGTCGGGAATGACGGCCTTCACCGGCGCCAGCGCCACCCCGTAAATCCGCGCCTGACTCGCAGTCACCTCCATTGTCTTGCCCTGAAACAGCACGCGTCCCCGGATGCCCTCGATGCGCGGCCAGCCCGGCACGTAGTCGATCACAGCATCCCTGGCTTGCACATCGACACGGAACACCCCGTTGCCCTGCTCGAACGGGAACTGCGCCAGGTCGCCTTTCAGGTTCAGTTGCACATCGTCGAACTGCCCGGCCACGACGGCCCGCTTCACCCAGTTGACCGTGTTGTCACCGATTTTTTTCGGGAAGTAGCGGTACACCGCGGTGCCCTCGGCACGACTCAGATGCGCGTCCAGATCGATCACGCCGGGGTGACCGGCGATCAGCTCGTAATGCCCCTTGGCCGTACCTGCCATGTCCTGGTTGGCGAATGCCATTTCAGCCAGCGTCAAGCGGCGGCCGCGTGGCGTTTTTTTCCAGCTGCCGCGCGCCTGCACGCTGTCGAAGTCGAACGACGGTTCGCGGAACAGGCCGGGCAGACTGAGCCCCAATTGCCTTGAATCGATCTCGAACACGCCCGCGTGCGCGTCCCCCTCGACGCGCCCGGAGAGACTGGACAGACCGGGCTGACTGTCCACCGCCGTCACCCCCAGGCCATTGAAGCGGGCGGCAACATTGAAGTTGTCCAGCCCGGGTTGCGCCCCGTGCCAGCGGAACCGCAATTCGTCGAAACGCCCTTGCGGCTGCAGGGTATGCAGGCGCGCACGCAAGGCCGCATCCATCGGCAGGCTCGGCAACAACGATTGCCAGCCGCTCAGGCTGAGCTTTTGTGCCGTGAATTCACGCGACGTGGCGTTCCAGGTCAGGTCCGCATTGATCGGTGCGCCCAAGCCAGCACCCTGCCACGCCACGCGCAGGTTTTCGAACGCCACGCGTTGACCGGCAGGACCCCGTTGCCACAGGGCCCGTCCTTGCAGCTGTGCCAGATTCAGCGAAGGCAGGCCATCACCCAGGACGGATTCGATCGCGCGCAGATTCAGCTCCGCGGACACCCCGGCCAGCGCGCCGTGCGCTACCTCGAATCGCAGGTTCAGCGCGCCCTGCCCTTGCCGGGGCTGATACGGCAGGGCCAGCCAAGTGCCCAGCTGCGGAAACGACAGCGCCGCCAGGCTGGCATCGATGCTGCCGTTCCAGGTCGTGGGATCGTCCACATCGCGTGCGTTCAGTTTCGCGTCGATTGTCAGCGGCCGGGCCAGATCGGCCGGCGGGACGGCGTGCAATTGCAGGCGGTGAGTGCGGCGCGTATTGGTCAGAGTGAAATCGACCGCGGTGAGAATCAGCGGCGGCGCGTTGCGCACCTCGTCCAGCCAGGTGAGGGTGGCGTGGCCGACATGCACCCGCGCCTGCCGCAGCAGCCAGCTGGAAAAACCGCTGTCGGGATCGGCCGGGTTGACCGGAATGCCGCCGACGTAGAAACGGCCGTCGCGCGCGCGACGCACGCCCAGCGTCAGCCCTTGCAGTTCGATGCGATTGAACCGCGGCTCCAGAAACAGCAGCGAACGCCAGGCAAACGCGGCCTCGAGTTCGGGCAGGTAAAGTGCGGCGTGGCCTTGCGCATCGTGCAGGCGCACGCCCTGCAGGCGGAATTCGGGCCGCGCCTGCTGCCACACCCCCGACACCGCCTCCAGCGTCACCTGCTGTCCCAGCGCGCGCGACATCAGACGAGCCACCGTGTCACGGTGATCGGCGATATTCGGCAACACCCAGAAATACATCAGCGCGGCGGCGGTCGCGAAGCCCAGCACGGCGAGTGCAGCCAGGGCCGCCAGCCAGCGCGAAGCACGGCGCAGGAACACGGAAAGCGCTGAAGAATCAGTCATGGAAGCGGATTCGAAGATGCCACGATTCTATGCGCTTGCCCGCGCCTTGCGGTCAAATCCGGCAGTAAATTGATGCGCCTCATTCGTCAGTGAAGCGGTGGATCAGGCGCCGGTCGCGCTTGGTGGGGCGACCCTTGATCGCCGCTGCCGGATTGACGGCCAGCTTGCGCTCGCTCACCGCTTGCTGGCGGCGGGCGTGACTGTCGGGGTCTTCTTCATACAGTGCCTGCGCCACCGGCGCCGGCCCGCGCTGCATCGACAGCGCCCGCACCACGACGGTCCAGTCGAAGTCGCCGACATGCAGATTGAGGCGGTCGCCGGCCCTGACCTCGCGCGCCGGCTTGACGCGCTCGCCGGCGAGCTTCACGCGGCCCTGCTCGATGGCCTGGCTGGCCAGGCTGCGCGTCTTGAAAAAGCGGGCCGCCCACAGCCACTTGTCGAGCCGCATCTTGTCGAGCCGGCTTGTGTTGGGCTGGGCCTGATCGGGCACTTTCTTAATCGGCATCGAGTACTTCCGCCAGCACACCAGGCTGCGACAGTGCCTGCGTCCACCAGTCGAGCGCCCGCCCCGCTTCGCCGCTGCGCCAGGCCAGGTGCAGGGTTTCACGCGGGTTGCCGCCGGCCCACTCGCACGCCGCGAGCCGCCCGGCGGCCACCTCGCGGTCGGCCAGCCAGCGCGGCAGCGAGCCCACCCCCAGCCCGGCCTGCTGGGCGGCGAGCTTGCTCGGCAGATCGGCCACCGTCAGGCGTGGCTGCTGCTGCAGCCAGCCCGCGCTGCGCAGCGGCAGGTTGCGTGCGGTGTCGGCGATCACCACCGCGCGGTGCGCCGCGATGTCTGCCTGGCCGAGCGGTTTGCCCGCGCGCGCCAGCGGATGCTGCGGCGCCACGCAGAACACGAATTCGATGCGGCCCAGCGTGCGGGTGCGGACGCCGCCGCCGGCAGGCGCGTCGCCGCCGGCGATCACCAGGTCGGCACGCCCGGCGGCGAGCGCGTCCCAGCCCCCCGCCAGCACTTCGTGGCGCAGCCTGACCTCGGTGGCCTGACCCAGCTGATAAAACGCGTCGAGCAGCGGCAGCAGCGGTGCCACCGGCAAAATGCCCTCGACCGCGATCGTGAATGCCGTCTCCCAGCCGCCAGCAACCTGCCGGGTCTTGTGCGCCAGCGCGTTGGCCGCAGCCAGCAGGGCGCGGCCTTCCTCCAGCAATACGCGGCCGGCCGGGGTGAAGCGCGCACGATGGCCGGAGCGGTCGAACAGCAGCACGTCGAGGCCGGCCTCGATTTGCTGCACCGCGTAGGTCAGGCTCGACGGCGCGCGTGCCAGTTCTTCGGCGGCGCGGGCAAACGAGCCACGGCGTTCGATGGTGTCAAGAATGGTCAGGGCATCCAGGGTGAGCGGCATGTTCGGATAATTTGAACGAGTTGGTCGAATTGTGCCGGTTTCACTCGTCAAATGCCACGTTTATATTGAATGCGTAAACTGAACAATCAACTCGAAGAAGAATCCCATGCTCACCGTGCGCAAATCAGCCGAACGCGGTCATGCCGACCACGGCTGGCTCGACAGTTTTCATACTTTCTCGTTCGCCGGCTACCGCGATCCCGACTGGATGGGATTCGGCCCGTTGCGGGTAATCAACGAAGACCGCATCGCACCCGGCGGCGGCTTTCCCACCCACAGTCACCAGAACATGGAAATCGTCACCTGGGTGCTCGCAGGCGCGCTCAAGCACCAGGACTCGCTCGGCAACGGCGGCGTGATCCGCCCCGGCGAAGTGCAGCGCATGCGCGCCGGGCACGGCATCGCCCACAGCGAGCACAACGCGTCGTCGACCGAGCCGGTGCATCTGCTGCAAATCTGGATTGAACCGGATGCCTGCGGACTGGAACCGGGCTACGAACAGATTGCCTTCGCCCCCGCCAGCCTGCAGGGCCGGCTGCGGCTGATCGCCTCCAGTGACGGCCGCGACGGTTCGGTGACGATCCACCAGGACGCGGCGATCCATGCCGGACGACTGGCGCCCGGCGACCGCGTCATCCTGACGCTCGCGCCGGGGCGGCAGGCCTGGCTGCAGGTGGCGGCCGGCCGGATCAAGGTGCGCGGATTGCCGCTGGATGCCGGCGATGCCGTGGCGATCCGCTTCGAATCCGAAGTCGATATCGAGGCACTGGACGCCAGCGAGATCATCAGCTTCGACCTCCCCTGAAACCAGCCGGTCCTGCGTTTCCGGGGAAGGAAGACGAAGACCGATACAATCCCCCCCTTTCTGACACAAGGACACCCGTGCCCAAGATCCTCGCTTTTTCCGGCAGCATTCGCCGCGACGCCTTGAACCGCAAGCTGATCCAGGTGGCCGTTGACGCCACCCGGGCCGCGGGCGGCGACGTCACCCTGATCGACCTGGCGGACTATCCGCTGCCGCTCTACAACGGCGACCTCGAGGACCGCGACGGCCTGCCCGACAACGCACTGCGCCTGAAAGCCCTGTTCAAGAGCCACGACGCCCTGCTGATTGCCAGCCCGGAATACAACAGTTCGATTCCGCCGCTGTTGAAAAACACGATCGACT
Source organism: Hydrogenophilales bacterium (assembly GCA_024636675.1). Taxonomy (GTDB): domain Bacteria; phylum Pseudomonadota; class Gammaproteobacteria; order Burkholderiales; family Thiobacillaceae; genus Thiobacillus. Next base: position 18,708 of record JAGXGM010000082.1, read on the forward strand.
GGGTGTCGCGCGAATGGCAGGGCGAATCGGGGCTGGTTCCATACCAGAACAAGGTGGCCGCCATCATGGCGGCCTCGCCGGGCCAGTTCGGCGGCATGCGCATGCTGCCGCACCTGCGGCAGATCCTGAACGCGCTCGGCGTGCTGGTCCTGTCCGGCCAGTTCTCGTTGCCGGGCGCCGACCAGGCATTCGACGAGGAAAATGGCGCGTTGAAATCGCCGGCGCGGCTGCACACCCTGGTGCTGGAACTGGTGAACACCACCGCTGCCTTGAAGCAGGCATAAAAAAAGCGCCGGTCACCCGGCGCTTTTTGGGGATGGGCGCAGCTTTATGCTGACTTGCGGCGACGCGCCAAGCCCAGACCCATCAGCCCTGCGCCCAGCAGAAACAGCACGCCCGGTTCGGGAACACCGGACGGCGGCGTGCCGCCCCCTCCATTGCGGTAATAGACGCTAATGTGCGAGGTGTCCTTCGGGCTAGCCGCAGTAAAGCTGAAGGGAGGCTCTTCAAACGGGCTGGTATAAGTACCATCCGCCCCTGGAACCAGATACCCAACCAGATTGGTGTCCGCACCATCCTTGAACACGAACATGATGTTAAGGATGTCGTCGATTCCGCCGACGTAAGTGAATGTACCGGAGGCGCCCCCGCCCGTGAAACTGAAGAGCCCCGAGGTGTCAACAAAAACCCCCTCTTCGTCGTTCCACTTGCCGTCGAAAAGCCAATCGTCAAAACCAAAAAACTCCTCGACGTTGACGGTATAGCTGGAGGAGGGAGGGCTTACGCTATCGTTCACGTTCCCATCAAGTGGAGCCAGGATCGTGCAGTCCGTAGCCGTGCTGACATTGTTGCTGATGTCGTAACCGTCGCCAGTACAGGAAATGAATGCCGCATTGGCATTGCCCGATAATGCCAACCCCATGGCCAGCGCCAGCGCAGAAGCTGCGGCAAAAGAAAAAACAGGATTGAATTTAGTTTCCATGAATTAAGCTCCACAAAAAGGTGTTCCAAACGTTTTACTTATGCTCGAGTTAAAGCAAACCCTGTACCAGAAAATTTTCACACACCTAAAATCCGCATAGCGCGATGTTTTATATAAGCAACCATTCATACGGCATCTATTCCGCTCGGTAACAATTCTCCCCACATGTAAAATTTTCCGACAAAAAAAGCGCCCCGAAGGGCGCCTGGAAACTAAACACCCGACCGCGCAAGTCGCTAGGCTTCAAATGCCCCGCAGAGTTGTTTACGCCGGATGCTTTCGATTTCAAGCAGCATCATGCTGCGCTTTTTGCACTTGGGGCTTGAAACCGTCCTGACTTGCGGCGACGCGCCAAGCCCAGACCCATCAGCCCTGCGCCCACCAGAAGCAGCACGCCCGGTTCGGGAACACCGGACGGCGGCGTGCCGCCCTCACCATTGCGGTAGTACACGCTGATGTGGGACGTGTCTTTCACCGTTGAGTTGCCCGAAAGCGGGAAAGGCAGATTGGTGAACGGGGTGGCGTAGTCGCCGCCCGCCTGCGTTACCAGGTATCCGACCAGGTTGGTACCCGCGCCACCCTTGAAAATGAACATGATGTCCGCAATGCTTGCGCCACCAACGTAGCTGAAACTGCCGGACGGGCCGCCGCCAGTGAAATCAAACAGGCCGGAGGTGTCGACAAAGCCGGTGTCGGAGCTATTCCATTTGCCGTCGAACAGCCAATCGGAGATCCCGAAGAACGCTTCATCATTGACCAACATGGTTGGGTTCAACGTGTCATTTTTCTTACCGTCCAGCGGACCGAGGATGGCGCAATTCGTTGCGGTCGACACCTTGCCGCTGATGTCATATCCGGAGCCGCTGCACGCGATGAAGGCCGCGCTTGCATTGCTGGTCATTCCCACGCCCATAATCATGCCGAGTGCGGTGGCAGATACGATCGAGCGAATTGAGTTGTTTTTGTTTTTCATGCGTTTTGCCTTAGTTGATTGTGCTGACCTAATCCAATCCAATGCAAACCGCGGACCAGAAAGTGACAACATCTCAACACATCAATCCAAGCCACTGATCTGTAAACAATAACAATTTATTACCTGTCTTATTTCCGAGAAACAAAAAAGCAACAGTGTAAAAATTTCCGACAAAAAAAGCGCCCCGAGGGGCGCTTCAACCTACAGAGGCTGCGGTCACCTTATTTCTTGTTGCCTTTGACGCTCGTTCTGCCGGAACTGTCCGCCGAGCCGCCCTTGTTCACTGTGACGCTCCTGCTGGCCGTGTTGCCCGCCGCATCCCACGCGCGCACCGCGACGGTATGGTTGCCGCTGGCCACATTGCGGGTGTTCCAGCTGTAGCTGATTGAGCCGCCATAGGCGATCGCGACTTCCTTGCCGTCGATGCTCAGGCTCATCCTGGCAACTTTCTGGTTGTCGGTCGCCGAGGCCGAGATAGCCTGTTTGGAGGAGGAGATGGTCATGCCATCGGTCAGGTTGAAACTGCTGATGACCGGGGCAATGGTGTCGTTGCCAACGGTCACGGAAACGGACGCCGAGGTACCGACATTACCGGCGGCATCGTAGGCGCGGGCAGTCAGCGTATGGGCACCATCCGCATGGGCGGTCGTGTCCCAGGCGAAGGCAAACGGGCTCGCCTCGTCGGTGGCGACCCGGTTGCCGTTGACATACAACTCGGCACGGGTGACGCCGGCATTGTCGGCGTACTCCAGATCAACCGGGACGACCGAATTCACCGCGCCGCCGGTGGGCGAGGTGATGCGGATGGTCGGTGCCTGGGTATCGGTCGACACCTTGGCCGCCGCCTGCGTTATCGACTTCGCAGCATCGATGCGGCCATGACCGTAATAGGGATCGAACCCGGCCGTGCCCAGGTCGACTGCGGAGGACTTCAGGATGGCGTCGACATCCGCCGGCGTCAGCTTGGCATTGGCCGACATCATCAGGGCGACAGTGCCGGCCGTGATCGGCGCGGAAAAAGAGGTGCCCGACACGTTGGCATAGCCGCCGCCGCGGGTGGGCGCGTA
>JAGXGM010000083.1 GCA_024636675.1 Hydrogenophilales bacterium
ACCCTCTTCTTGGCGGCGTACTCAAGGTCAGAAAAGCTTCGTTGCATCGCTGTCTTTCAATCAATCGTCACCACGCCAATTCTCGCAAACCCCGCATCACTTCGATACCATCGCTGGCGAATAAATCAGCGTGTCCTTAGGGCATACGATTCCACATAGGCTTCAGCTCATAGTGGATCGGAGCACCCGCCAGGGGGATCGAGATCCTTCAGGCGGGTCATGTGCGCTACGACTTGCCGGATGCGCGAATGAGCAAGCCCATGATCTGCTCGGCGTGGGCAAGCAGATGCTCGGCCGCTTCCGGCGGCTCCAGTCCGCGTTCTGGACGAAATACGAGCAGCACGCTGTCTCGCAGCTCGACGTAGGTGCCGGGGTAGGACAGGATGTGGCGGATCAGGTCGGCACCCAGGCAGGCCGCCACGCGCGCGTCATCGTCACCGTAGACGCGATAGCGCCGGGCGAACTCACCATCGATTCTGGCCAAGTCGATTTCCCGGTAATCCGCCACCAGATAGCGTTCCAGATAATCCCCCGGCGTGAAGGCTAGGTTGGGCAGCGCGGCGGCGGCTTCGTCGCACAGGCGCAGGATCGCCAGGGTGTGACGGTGCTCGACGTAGTATTCGGGCGCCGCCGTGTGGCTGTAGTCGAACAGCTTGACGTGATGGGCGCCGAGGGTGCCGGTCATGACGTTCCATTCCTGGCGATTGGCGCCGCGCCGCAGGTAGACGAAATCGTGCCGGTTGAGCACGGCCGCCACGCTGGGGGAGAACTTCAGGCCCAGGCGCTCTGCCAGCGCCGCCATGTCCTGCGCACGCGCGGTGTGGGTGGCCGGTTCGTGCACGAAGCGCTGGTCCTGCATGCGGGTCGCGAAGGGGTGAGGCGTAAAGGGATGGAAGCGTTCGAGGCCATGGATTTCCAGCGGCCGGTCGCGGTGCACGTGCTCCTCCTGCAGTTCGTGCAGGTACTCCATGGTGGTGCGGTCGATGATGTGGCTGGATTCGTTGAGCGTGAGGCTGATGCCAGCCGTGTCGGGCACGCGCGCGAGCGCGCGGTCAAGCGGCAGCAGGTTGAATCCGGTGAGCGAGCCGAGCGACAACTGGGTCTGCGGCCGGCCGTTCGACCTTTCCTCCTTCACGCGGATCACCGGGCTGCAGAACATGCCGCAGACGGCGGAACCCGCGGTGGCGAGAAACTGGCGGAAGGAAATGCGCCCCTCCAGCACCATGCGCAGCGACGGCGTGAGCAGGTAGGTGTTCATCAGCAGTTGCGCAGCCACGCCGATGAGGATGCCGGTCAGCAGGTCGGTAGCCAGAATCGCAGCGATGGTGACGACGAAGATCGCCAATTGGTCGAGGCCGATCGCGGCGGTCTTGCTGAAGACCTTGAGCTCGCACAGGCGCCAGCCGACGTAGATGATGACCGCGCCGATCGCCGCCAGCGGAATGCGGCCGATGAGGTCTACCGCGAAGAACAGGAAAACGATCAGGAACATGGCGTTGAAAAAGTTCGCCCACAGCGTGCGGCCGCCGGCGTCGATGTTGGCGCGGCTCTTCACGCCGCCGGGGATGATGGTGAGGCCGCCGGCAAGGCTGGAAAGCACGTTGGAAATGCCCATCGCGCGCAGCGTCACGTTTGGCCGCGACTTGCGGCGGTAAGGGTCGATCTTGTCGACCGCGCTGATGGTCGCGAGCGATTCGATGCTGTCGATGAGGGTGAGCGTGATCACCATCAGGATCAGGCTGGTCCACAGCTCGGGGCGGCTGAGTACCGTGTCGACGGCCGGCAATGTGAAGCCACCTTCGAGGATGCTGTCGGGCATGCTGATGAGGTGCTGCGGAGCGAGGTTGAAGACATAGCCCAGCACCACGCCGACCGCGCACACCGATAGCGCCGGCGGGATGCGGCGCAGCCGGGCCTGCCGCGTGCGGTTGAGAAAGAACATCAGGAACAGGCACACGGCGCCAATCAGGAAAATCGAAGGTTCGAGGCGCTGGACGCTGTCGGGCAGATTGCCGATCGCGACCAGCATCGATTTTTCCGGCGGGGCAAGGGCGCCGAGCATCGCGGGGATCTGCTTGATGATGATCATCAGGCCGATCGCGGCGAGCATCGCCTCGACCACGGTCACCGGCAGGAACATCGCGACCAGTTTGCCGGCGCGCAGCCAGGAGAGCAGGATCATCACTACCCCGGTGAGGAAGATCGCAACCAGGATCAGCGGGTAACCCGCGGCCAGGTCGCCGTCGCCCAGCAACAGCATCCCGGCGAGCAGGGCGGGGGCGAGGCCGGCGGCGGGGCCGCTGATGGTGGCGTAAGCGCCACCGAGGAAGGGGAAGACCAGGCCCGCGATGATTGACGACACCAGTCCGGTCACCGGCGGTGCGCCCGAGGCAACGGCAATACCGAGCGACAGTGGCAGCGAGACCAGTGCCACCTGCAGGCCGGCAAACAGGTCGTAGCGCCAGTATTTCAGCCCGGCAAGGCCATTCTGCGGTTTTTCATCCGGCTTCACTCCAACTCCCCTTTGTCATTAGGGCCTGTTAACGCTATTTTCGCGTCTGCGGCGAGGCCGATTCGGGATGCCACCCGCGACAAAGGGCGGCGCCCGGCTGGATTAAATCACGTCCGGTCCGCGCCTCCGGATTGTCGCGAGAAAGTGCGTCTGCGGCGTTGCGCCCATCGCTTTATCGTGGCACCGCAGACGCGAAAATAGCGTTAACAGGTCCAGGTTCGTCGGCACCCCGGCAGATGCGGGCGCTCTTGCTGGTGTGGGGCCCGGATGCATAGCTTTTTGAATGAAGTGGGTCATCCCGGGCACAAATCCCGGGCAACATTAATGACTTGGGGGGGGAGGGTCAAGGCACGAAACGCCTAGACCCGCGGCGCCGGGTCAGGCACCGCGGTGTGACGCGCAGTTTAGGGGGTGGCGGGTGCAGCGGGGGCGGCGGCCGGGGCTGGTGCCCCCACAGGGCGGCCCGGCGCCGGCGATTTGGGATAGCCGGCTTTGTCGAGCATGGCCTGCCACTGGCCGGTTTCAAAGCCGTCGATCTTGTCGCGGCCGACCGCCAGCACGGGCACGCTCAGGCGCCCGGTGAGCTTTTGCAGTTCGGCCTGGGATTCGGGGCTGGCCTGTGGATCCTTGTTGCTGAAGGGCACGCCGCGCTCGGAGAGCAGCTGCCGCGCCTGGTCGCAGGGCGCGCCGCACGCGCTGGCGTATAACGTTACCGGACTTTTTTCGCGCGCGGTTTTGGCGCTGTAGGATTCGCCGACTTCGATGACGTTGCCCTTGAACGATTTCTGCTGGGCGTTGCGGACACTGGGCGGCGGCGGCTGGTCGCTGTATTGCATCCGGCCCTGCGCATCTTTCCATTGATACAACTGAGCGGCGGCCAGCGGCGCGCTAGCCAGGGCCGCGCACACCGCTGCCAAGATGAGTCCTGCTTTCATGCCGTGCTCCCGAGAGACGTAATGCCCCTGTTAACGGCCACCTCGGGGTGAAGCTTTAAGCCATGCCGTTGTGGCGCAGCAGGGCGTCGATGGTCGGTTCGCGGCCGCGGAAGGCCTTGAACGATTCGAGCGCCGGACGCGCGCCGCCCTGGGCGAGAATCTCGCTCCAGAAGCGGTGGCCGACTTCCGGGTTCAGCACGCCGCCATAGCCCTCGGCCTCGTCCTCGAACAGCGCGTAGGCGTCGGCAGACAGCACTTCTGCCCACTTGTAGCTGTAGTAGCCGGCCGCGTAGCCACCGGCGAAGATGTGCGAAAAGTTGTTGGGGAAACGGTTGTAGGCCGGCGGCATGATGACCGCGACTTTCTTGCGGATGTCGTTGATCAGATCCTGCGCGGTGCGGTCGCCGTTGGGGTCGAAGTCGTCGTGCAGGTGCATGTCGAAGCTGGCGAACTCGATCTGGCGCAGGGTCTGCAGGCCGGACTGGAAGTTCTTCGCCGCCAGCATCTTGTCGAACAGTGCGCGCGGCAGCGGCTCGCCGGTCTCCACGTGCGCGGTCATGTGCTTCAGCACGTCCCATTCCCAGCAGAAGTTTTCCATGAACTGGCTCGGCAACTCGACCGCGTCCCACTCGACGCCGTTGATGCCGGACACGCCGAGTTCCTCGATCTGGGTGAGCAGGTGGTGCAGGCCGTGGCCGGCCTCGTGGAACAGGGTGATGACCTCGTCGTGGGTGAACAGCGCAGGCTTGTCGCCCACCGGGCCCGAGAAATTGCAGTTCAGGTAGGCCACCGGGGTCTGGATGCCGTCATCCTTTTTGCGGCGGGTGATGACGTCGTCCATCCAGGCGCCGCCGCGCTTGGAGGCGCGCGCGTATAGATCCAGGTAGAACTGGCCGATGCGCAGGCCGTTCTGGTCGCTGAGCGTGTAGAACTTGACGTCGGGGTGCCACACCGGCGCGCTGTCCTCTCGAACGTGCAGGCCGTAGAGTGTTTCGACCAGTTTGAACAGGCCGGTCAGCACGCGCGGCTCCGGGAAATACTGCTTCACTTCCTGATCGGAAAAGCTGTAGCGGGCGACGCTGAGTTTTTCCGACATGTAGGTCGTGTCCCAGGCCTGCAGGTCTGCGAGGCCGAGTTCGTCGCGGGCGAAGGCCTTCAGCTCCGCGTAGTCCTTTTCGGCGTAGGGGTGGGCACGGGCGCCGAGTTCGTCGAGAAACTTCAGGACCTCGGCCGGCGTGTCGGCCATCTTGGCCGCCAGCGACACCTCGGCGTAGCTCTTGAACCCCAGCAGCTCGGCAGCTTCGCGCCGCAGTCTGAGAATGCTGCCGATCAGCGGTGTGTTGTCGAGCTCGGGTTTGCCGAATTCGGAGGCGCGGGTGACGTAGGCGCGGTACAGCTGCTCGCGCAGGTCGCGATTGTCGGCGTATTGCATGACCGGCAGATAGCACGGCATCTGCAGGGTGAGCTTCCAGCCGCTTTTGCCGTCGGCTTCGGCCGCCGCTTTCATCATTGCCTGCACGTCGTCCGGCACGCCGGCCAGCTGCGCGTCGTTGTCGAGGATGAGTGCAAATTCGTTGGTGGCGTCGAGGATGTTCTCCTCGAACTTGGCGGACAGCTGCGCCAGCTCTTCCTGCAGCTGCATGAAGCGGGCCTTCTTGTCATCCGGCAGTTCGGCGCCGCCGAGGCGGAAGTCGCGCAGCTCGTTCTCCACGATCCTCCGGCGCGGCGCGGATAGCGCGGCGAAATCGGGGCGCGCCTTGAGCGCCTTGAACCTGGCGAACAGCGCCTCGTTCTGCCCGAGTTCGGCGTAGTAGACGGTGATTTTCGGCAGGTTTTCGTTGTAGGCCTCGCGCAGCTCGGGCGAGTCCATCACCGAATGCAGGTGCGACACCTGGCCCCAGGCGCGGCCCAGCTTCTCGTTCGCGTCGTCGAGGGGAGCGACGAACGCATTCCATTCGGCTGGCGTGTCATCGGCTTCTGCGTGTGCCACCGCCGTACGGCAATCGGCCAGCAACTGATCGATGGCAGGGGTGACGAATTCGGGTTTGAATTCGGCAAAACGGGGCAGACCGGAAAAATCGAGCAGGGGATTCATGGCGGCATTCGGAATGGAGGGCAGGGCAATTATACTTTCGGCTTGTGAATGGATTTTCAACCCCATGACAGACAAGGTTTACGCGCAGCCGCTGGCGCCGCATCACAATGTCGCCCCGGTCCTCGCCGCCGGCGCCTGGGTGCATCCGCGCGCCACGGTAATCGGCGAAGTCAGCCTCGGCCATGACGCCTCGGTGTGGCCGGGCGCGGTGATCCGCGGCGACGTCAATTCGATCACCATCGGCGAGGCGAGCAACATCCAGGACAACAGCGTGCTGCACGTGTCGCACAAGACGCCGGCCAACCCGGCGGGCGGGGCGCTCGTTATCGGTGCGCGCGTGACCGTCGGCCACACCGTCATCCTGCACGCTTGCACCATCGGGGACGAATGCCTGATCGGCATGGGCAGCATCCTCCTCGACCGCGCGGTGGTGCAAAAGCACGTGCTCCTCGGCGCCGGCTCGCTGGTGCCGGAGGGCCGCGTGCTCGAATCCGGCCATCTGTATCTGGGGCGCCCCGCCAAACTGGTGCGGGCGCTGACCGAGGAAGAAATTGCCTATTTCAGCTATTCGGCGCAGCACTATGTGACGCTGGCGCGGTCGTACCAAGATGTTTAACCCTGTGGAATCCGCATGAAATTCGCCAAACCCGCTCTGATCGCTGTCGCCGTGCTCGCCATTGCCGGCGCGCTTTTCTATGCCCTGATGGACAGACCCGGCGCGCCGGCGGTCACCTTTACCACGCTGGAAGGCAAGCCCATCGTTCTGGAGGAACTGCGCGGCAAAGTCGTGCTGGTCAACTTCTGGGCGACTTCGTGCCCCGGCTGCATCAAGGAAATGCCGGGAATGGCCGAAAGCTACAAGCAGTACCGGGACCGCGGCTTCGAAATCATCGCGGTGGCGATGAGTTACGACCCGCCCAATTACGTGCAGAATTTTGTGCAGACGCGGCAGCTGCCGTTTCCGGTCGCGCTCGACGTCGACGGCGCGCATGCGCGCGCTTTCGGCAACGTGCAGCTCACGCCGACCAGCTTCATCATCGGTAAGGACGGCCGCATCCTCGAACAGAAGCTGGGCGAGCTCGATTTCGTCCGCCTGAATGCCCTGCTGGAACGGGAGCTGTCGTGATCCGGCTACTGGCCGCAGCGTCGTTGCTGCTGATGCTGGGCGCATGCAGCCCGCTGCCCGCCCCGCCGGCCGCCGGCATGCCCTCGCCGGCCGGGCCGCCGCCCCCGCCGATGCCGGACGACCGCATCGTCTGTACGGCCGACGTCAGGCTGTGCCCCGACGGCAGCTACGTCAGCCGCGACCCGACCCGTGGCTGCGCCTTCAACCCCTGCCCGGGCGAACGCCCCCAATAAACCTTTTCTGGACTTTGATTCATGGCGCAATACGTTTACTCCCTTAACCGGGTCGGCAAGATCGTGCCGCCGAAACGGCAGATCCTGAAGGACATTTCCCTCAGTTTTTTCCCCGGCGCCAAGATCGGCCTGCTCGGCCAGAACGGCTCCGGCAAGTCCTCGCTGATCCGCATCATGGCCGGGGTGGACAAGGATATCGAGGGCGAGGCAATCCCGATGCCGGGTATCCGCATCGGCTACCTGGCGCAGGAGCCGCAGCTCGACCCTGCGCACACGGTGCGGCAGGCGGTGGAAGCGGGGCTGGGCGAAATCGTCGGGGCCAAGGCCCGGCTGGATGAGATTTACGCGGCCTATGCCGAGCCCGATGCCGACTTCGACGCATTGGCCGAGGAGCAGGCGAAATGCGAGGCGATTCTCGCCACCGCCGGCGCCGACCTTGATACACAGATGGAAATCGCCGCCGATGCACTGCGGCTGGCCCCCTGGGACGCGGTGATCGGCAACCTGTCGGGCGGCGAAAAGCGCCGCGTCGCGCTATGCCAGCTGCTGTTGTCCAACCCCGACATGCTGCTGCTCGACGAGCCGACCAACCACCTCGACGCCGAATCGGTCGATTGGCTGGAGCAGTTCCTGGTGCGCTATCCCGGCACCGTGGTGGCGGTGACGCACGACCGCTACTTCCTCGACAACGCCGCCGAGTGGATTCTCGAACTCGACCGCGGTCACGGCATCCCTTGGAAGGGCAACTACACCAGCTGGCTGGAGCAGAAGGAAGCGCGGCTGGAGACCGAATCCAAGCAGGAGGTCGGCCGTATCAAGACCATGAAGCAGGAACTCGAGTGGGTGCGGCAGAACCCCAAGGCGCGCCAGGCCAAGTCGAAGGCGCGTCTGGCGCGCTTCGAGGAATTGAATTCGGTCGAATACCAGAAGCGCAACGAGACGCAGGAAATCTTCATCCCGGTGGGCGAGCGGCTGGGCGGAAAAGTCATCGACTTCCACCACGTGACGAAATCCTTCGGCGATCGCCTGCTGATCGACGACCTGGACTTCTCGGTACCGCCCGGTGCGATTGTCGGCATCATCGGCCCCAACGGCGCCGGCAAGTCGACCTTCTTCAAGATGATCACCGGCCAGGAAAAGCCTGACAGCGGCGAAGTCGAGATCGGCCAGACGGTGAAGCTCGCCTACGTCGACCAGAGTCGCGATGCCTTGAGTGCAGACAAGACCGTGTTCGACGAAGTCGCCGAAGGCCGCGACATCCTCACCGTGGGCCGCTACGAGACGCCGTCGCGCGCGTATCTGGGCCGCTTCAACTTCAAAGGCGGCGACCAGCAGAAGCGGGTCGGCAACTTGTCGGGCGGTGAACGCGGACGGCTGCATCTGGCGAAGACGCTGATTGCCGGCGGCAACGTGCTGCTGCTCGACGAACCGTCGAACGACCTCGACGTGGAAACCCTGCGCGCGCTCGAAGACGCGCTGCTGGAATTCGCCGGCTGCGTGATGGTGATCTCGCACGATCGCTGGTTTCTCGACCGTATCGCCACCCACATCCTCGCCTTCGAAGGCGACTCGCAGGTGGTGTTCTTTCCTGGCAACTATCAGGAATACGAGGCCGACAAAAAGAAGCGCCTGGGCGAAGAGGGCGCCAAGCCGAAGCGCATCCGCTACAAGCCGATCAGCCGGTAGGCGCGATGATTCTGGCAACCCTGGCCGAGGCCGATCGCTACGCCGCGCTGCATCCGCTATTCGCGCGCGCCTTCGAATTCCTGCGCAATGCGGATTTGAAGACGTTGGCGCCGGGCATGCATGAAATCCAGGGCGAGCAGCTGTTCGCCATCGTCGAGGACTGTGCCGGCCGCACGCGCGCCGATGCGAAGCTGGAATGCCACCGCCGTTACATCGATATCCAGCTGGTGCTCGAAGGCGTCGACGAGATGGGCTGGAGACCGCTGGCCGAATGTGCGGACCCGGCGACGGACTACGACGCCGCGCGCGATATCCGCTTTTTCAACGACGCCCCGGCAAGCTGGATCGCCACGCTGCCGGGGGCGTTCTGTCTGTTTTTTCCCGATGATGCACACGCGCCGCTGGTGAACGCGGGCATGATCCGCAAGGTGGTGGTGAAAGTCGCGCTGTAAGCCAAGACGCAGATAGTCCCCTTTGCGGGATGCCGAATCGGCCAAGGGAACGGCGCGTACAGCCGTTACCCATGAATAGTTTAATGATGGTTTTTCATGCGCCTTGCTCTGCTGTTGCTATCGGCTTTCTGGGGGATTCATGCCCAGGCGGCCGTCTCCACTCCGGTCTTCGTTTTGCACGCCTACAGCCAGGAATATCCCTGGACCAAGGGCCAGCATCAGGGGTTCGCCCAGGCGCTGAAAGCCGATTCGATGAGGGCGTATGCCCTCAATGTGGAATACCTCGATACCAAACGTGCGGGCTACAGCCCGGCATACGCCGACCTGATCGGCGATCATTTGCAGAAAAAATACAAGGGGTATCTGCCTGCGGCGATCTACGTCACGGATGACAACGCCCTGAGCTTTGCGCTTTCCCATCTGGACAGGGTGTTTCCCGGCGTGCCGGTCTTCTTTTCCGGAATCAACAATTACGACGTCAGGCGGAAGCTTGATCCGGCGCACACCACGGGCGTGTTCGAAAAGAAGGAGATCGCC
>JAGXGM010000084.1 GCA_024636675.1 Hydrogenophilales bacterium
AAGCTGGAGCAGATCCGCACCGACATCGAGCGCGACAGCGTCACGGTTGAAACGAGCGATGGCCAGTTGGTGGACATTCCGCTGGCCAAGGTGGCTGACATTTACATGCCCAACGCCATGAGCGTGTGGGAGAAAATCCGCATCTACGTCCACAAGTTCTACCAATTCGTCAGCGAGGATCCGCGCGAAGCCAACACCGAGGGCGGCATCTTCCCGGCCATCTTCGGCACGGTGATGATGGTGCTGCTGATGTCGGTGATGGTCACCCCGCTCGGCATCATGGCGGCGATCTATATGCGCGAATATGCCAAGCCGGGTCCGATGATCCGCACCATCCGCATTTCGGTCAACAACCTGGCCGGCGTGCCTTCGATCGTTTATGGCGTGTTCGGCCTGGGCTTCTTTATCTATGTGCTGGGCGGCTCGATCGACGAACTGTTCTTCGCGGCAGCGCTGCCGGCGCCGACCTTCGGCAGCCCGGGCATTCTGTGGGCGTCGCTGACGCTGGCGCTGCTCACCCTGCCGGTGGTCATCGTTGCCACCGAGGAAGGCCTGTCGCGGGTGCCGCGCACCATCCGCGAAGGCAGCCTCGCCCTTGGCGCCACCAAGGCCGAGACCCTGTGGCGCACGGTGTTGCCGATCGCCAGCCCGGCGATGATGACGGGGCTGATTCTTGCCGTGGCACGCGCTGCCGGCGAGGTGGCGCCGCTGATGCTGGTCGGCGTGGTGAAACTGGCGCCCAGCTTGCCGCTGGACGGCAACTTCCCGTTCCTGCATCTGGAGCGCAAGTTCATGCACCTGGGCTTTCATATCTACGATGTCGGCTTCCAGAGCCCCAACGTCGAAGCCGCGCGCCCGCTGGTCTACGCCACCGCGCTCCTGCTGTTGATCATCATCATCGTGCTCAACCTGTTCGCGATCATGTTGCGCAACCGGATGCGCGAGAAGTTGCGCGGTCTGGAAGGCGTTTGATCACCCGATTGCCCACATGAATGAATGATTGAAGGATTTTGAAAATGAACGCTGCCACCCAGCACCCCCACGCAATGCAGATTGGCAATCTGGACCGCGCGCAGAAGGAGGACACCAGCGAGGTGACCATTCGCGTCGAGAATCTCGACCTGTATTACGGCGAGGCCAAGGCGCTGAACCAGATCAACATGACGATTCCAAAGAACCGGGTCACTGCCTTCATCGGCCCCAGCGGATGCGGCAAGTCGACGCTGCTGCGCTGCTTCAACCGCATGAACGATCTGGTCGAAATCTGCCGTGTCGAAGGCAGGATCCTGCTCGACGACAAGAATATCTACGACCGTGACGTGAACGTTGCCCTTTTGCGGCGTCGCGTCGGGATGGTGTTCCAGAAGCCCAACCCGTTTCCAAAATCCATTTACGAGAACGTGGCCTACGGCCTTCGCATCATGGGGATCAATAGCCGCAGCACCCTCGACGGCGCGGTGGAAAAGGCCCTGCGCGGCGCCGCGCTGTGGAACGAGGTCAAGGATCGCCTCAACGAGAATGGCATGAGTCTTTCCGGCGGCCAGCAGCAGCGCCTGGTGATTGCGCGCGCCATCGCCCTGGAGCCGGATGTCCTGCTGCTCGACGAGCCGGCCTCGGCGCTCGACCCCATTTCCACCGCCAAGATCGAGGAACTGGTCAACGAGATGAAAGACCAGTACACGATCATTATCGTTACCCACAACATGCAGCAGGCGGCACGGGTATCCGATTACACCGCCTTCATGTACATGGGGGAACTGATTGAAATGGGCCGCACCAACGATGTGTTCCTCAAGCCCACGGTCAGGCAGACCGAGGACTACATCACGGGTCGCTTTGGGTGACCGTAACCCGGGAATCCGAGGTCAGCAGCAGCGGCACGTCACGCGGACAGCAATACGTCGATCCCCCATACAACCATGAAGACAGGCTCCCACTCTTCAAGCACCCCTACACCCATGCAGCAGGAAAACCTGGGCTCGCCGCGATACCCCGGACAGTCCGACTTTCTCAAGCCGGGCGCTGACGCCGGAATGACGGCCATCTTCGCCCCGCGAATTCTTTTGGTCGACCCCGACCCATTGACGCGCGCACTACTCGTGGAGTATTTGCGCGACAAAGGCTTTGACATCCTTGCGGCAGCTGAGATGGAGGCCTCGCCGCCGCCTGTCGACGTACTGATCATTGCCCTGGACAGCATCGGACCGCGCGCAAGCCGATCAAAGGGGGGACCTGGAAAGCCGGGAATTCCCACCATCGTCCTCGATCGGTCGCATGTGTTTCCGGGGCGTGCCGCCGCGCTCGGCTTCGTGCCTGATGCCCGGCTCTCCTTGCCCATCCAGCCCCGAAAACTGGTGGCCACGATCAGACAGGTTCTGAGCCTGGCGCGAACCGAATCACTCGATCCCGACGAAAAGCCTGTCCGCATATACCGTTTTTCCGGATGGACACTCCATTGTCACGAGCACCGTCTGGAGTCGCACGATGGGAAATCGATCCTGCTCGACAAACGGGAATTCGAGGTGCTGAGGGCGTTTCTGACATATCCGCGCCAGTTGCTGACCCGCCAGCAGCTGATCGCCATCGCCTGGGGCGCCGACATGAAAGTCGAGAGCAGAAGGCTGGATCGCCCTATCACGCGTCTGCGCCGCCACCTCGGCGACGACGTCAGGTTCCCGGCGTTTCTCAAAACGGTCGTCGGCGTCGGCTATCGACTCAACGTTGAAGTAGAGAAATCGTTCTAGCCGATCTCCTGGCTCAATCCGCCCTGGCGGCGTAATGACTTCCATCAGCTGCATTATGTGCATCGCCGCGCCGGCTCTCGCCCGGTCGTCGCGTGGATCACGGACATGGCGGCAGGCCGAGGACCGGGATGCCGATCACGAGCGTCGACACGGCCGCAACCGCGTAAATGCCGGCGCTCAGGATGGTGATAAATCGCCGGTTCGGCGCGTCGTCGGTCCGAGAGCGGGCAGCTCGCCAGCACCGGCGCAGCTGCCAGACCAGCCACGCGGCGGTCATTGCGGTAAGCGCGGCGAGCAGCCCGTTCAGCCAGGTCCGGGCGCCAAGGTCGGCATCGGGCGGCGCCAGTGCGCAACCGATCGACAGCCCGCCATAGAGCGCGACGAACCAGACGCTCCAGACGATCAGGCCGAGCGCCAGCTGCAGCGGATGGGAGGGCGCCAACATCAGCTCCCCCCCCAGCCGGCCGGGAACAGCACGACGCAGCCGTAAGTCAGCCAGAACGTCAGCAGCGTATACGACCACCACTTTTCGACGATCACCGTTTCGTACGGCGCATGGTGCCCCACGTAACCTCGCCGCACCCGCAATGCCTGCAATGCCGCGAGCACGCAGGCCAGCGCTGCATGCAGCAGCAAATAGCCGAGAAACACCGCGATCACCGCATCGTGCGCGGTCCGCGTTGGTGACAGGGGTGCCGCGATGAGTACCTGCACCAGCACCGCGATATACGCGACCCCAAGGACCGCAATGCCCCAGAGTTGCACCTGCAAGTGCGCGGCTGTGCCGTTTCGCAGGCGCGTCACGATACGCCGAATCCACAGGGTCGCGGCAGTAAGGGGGAGGGCGGCAATCAGCAGCGTCGTCGCGGGCAGCGGGGAGGTCGCCGGCGCCTGCCAGAGTGGCGCCACGGTCCACAGGTAGAACCAGCCGAACAGCAGCGAAAGGAAGAGTGACGCATTCGCGAGCAGCGTGACGCCCATGCCCCACAGGCCGGGGCCGTCGAAGGTATGCGGATGCAATGGGAGGGCACCCGCCGGGAACGCGCCTGATTCATCGTACAGGGCCGGATGCAGGCCGTTGACCCACGACCACCGCAGCATCAGCGCCACGCTCGCCAGCGCGGCCAGCGCGGCGATCGGATAACTGCGAGCCAGCAGCGCGATGAACATGACGGCAAGGCCCAGTGCAATCACCAGCGGTAGCCAGCTGTTGCCCGGCAGGCGCATGATCTCGCGCACGCTGCCGCTCACCGGATCGGTGCCCAGCGTCTCGCGCCGCCCGTGTCCGGCGTTCGCCAGCCAGTGCTTTCCTTCGGCGATGCCATCGGGCAGGTCTGGATGCTCCCACAGCGGGTGCCGGGTGGTGCAGTCGGGCTGGCTGGCGAAGTTGTAGGCACGGGGCGGCGTCCCGGTTGCCCATTCGAGCGAGTCGGCATGCCAGGGGTTGCGCAGCGCCACGCGGCCGAAGCGGAAATGCAGCGCGATGTCGAGCAACACCGTCGCGATGCCGATCGCCATGACGAAGCCGCCGATCGAGGACACCAGATTGGGCAGGTCCCAGCCGAGGCCGGCCTCATAGGTGTAGACGCGGCGCGGCATGCCGAGCAGCCCGGTCCAGTGCATGATCAGGAAGGTCAGGTTGAAGCCGATGAAGGTGAGCCAGAATCCCCAGCGCCCCAGCTGCTCGGAGGGCATGCGGCCGGACACGTGCGGCAGCCAGTAGTACAGCCCCGCCACCAGCGGAAAGAACATGCCGCCAACGAGCACGTAGTGCATGTGGGCGACGACGAAGTGGGTATCGTGAACCTGCCAGTTGAACGGCACCAGCGCGAGCATCACGCCGGTCAGTCCGCCGGCGACAAACACCACCAGAAAGCCGATCAGCCACAGCATCGGCAGCCGCAACACCGGCTTGCCGGTCCACAGCGTGGCCAGCCAGGCGAAAACCTGGATCGCGGTCGGGATCGCCACCAGCATGCTCGCGGCCGAAAAGAACGCCTGCGCCAGATGCGGAATCCCGATGGTGAACATGTGGTGCACCCACAGGCTGAAGCTGAGGAATCCGGTGGTGATGATCGACAGCACCACCCAGCGGTAGCCGACGATCGGACGTTGCGCGAACACCGGAATCAGCGTGCTGACGATGCCCGCCGCCGGCAGGAAGATGATGTACACCTCGGGATGGCCGAACAGCCAGAACAGGTGCTGCCACAGCACCGGATCGCCGCCGCGCGCGACATCGAAGAACGGCAGGCCGGCGGCGCGCTCCAGTTCGAGCAGGATGCTGCCGAGGATCAGCGGCGGAAAGCCGGCCACGATCATCAGCGACATGCCGAGGATGTACCACGCGAACAGCGGCATCCTGTCCAGCGACATGCCCGCGGTGCGGCTGCGCAGGATCGAGACCACCAGCTCGATAGCCGTGCTCACGGCGGAGATCTCGATGAAAGTGACGCCAAGCAGCCAGAAGTCGGAATTCGATCCCGGGGTATGTACCGTGCTGCTCAAGGGCGTGTACATGAACCAGCCGGTGTTGGGGGCGAGGCCCAAAAACAGGCTCGAGATCAGGATCAGCCCGCCGAACAGGTAGCACCAGTAACCGAACGCGGACAGCCGCGGAAACACCAGGTCGCGTGCCCCGATCATCTTCGGGATCAGGTAGACCGCCAGCCCTTCCAGCATTGGCACGGCGAACAGGAACATCATCACCGTGCCGTGCATGGTGAATGCCTGGTTGTAGAACTCGGCATCGAGCAGGCGCTGATCGGGCATGGCCAGCTGGGTGCGCATCAGCATCGCCAGGATTCCGCCGATCAGGAAGAACACCAGCGCGGTCCCCATGAAACGCAGGCCGAGGACCGAGTGGTTGACCACGCTCAAGGCGCGCCAGCCGCGCGGGTTGCCCCAGATGCGTTCCAGCTCTGCATCCAGGCGGTCGCGGCCGGGGGAAGCTGGCTCGTTCATGGTGTCTGCTTCTCCACCCAGGTATCGAATGCGGCCGCATCGAGGGCCTCGACCGCGAGCACCATGTGCGCGTGCCCGGCGCCGCAGAACTCGGCGCACTGGCCGCGATACTGTCCGGGCTGGTCGGCGCGCAGGCGCAGCACGTTGATGCGGCCCGGGATCGCGTCGATCTTGCCGCCGAGCCGCGGTATCCAGAACGAATGGATGACGTCGGCGCTGCCGACGTGGAAATCGATCGTGCGACCGGCCGGAATCACCAGCCGGTTGGTGCTGACAATGCCATGGTCCGGGTAGCGGATGTCCCAGCGCCACTGAAGGGCAGTCACCTCGATCTTCAGCGGCGCCTCCCCCGGCACCGGCAACGGCAGCATGCGGTGGCCCAGCGGGATACCGAAAGCCAGCAGGATGACTATGCTGATGCCAGGGACGATGATTCCGCCGCCGATGATCCAGCGCCGGCCAATGCGGCGCTGCGTGGTCTCGTCGTGATCGGGCGGCGGGCGGTAGAGCGCGCGGACCCACAGTCCGACGACGGCCAGCAGCACCAGTGCCGCGACGATAAACATCGCCCACCAAAGATCCGCCGCAATTCGCGCCGCGGGTCCGCCCGGTGCCAGGGTCGATTGCGGGCCGGCGCAGGCGGCAAGCAGAACCGGCGCGAAGGCGGCCAACGCCAACACCAGCCGATCGCGGCACGCCGCAAATATCCGTTTCGGGAGGACACCCTGATGGCCAGCCCACTGCAGCACACCATCCACAGCCGGGCCGCGGTCGCCGGACATCCGGTGCATCCGGTGATGATCCATTTTCCGGTTGCAGCCTTGCTCGGACTGATCGGCACCGACCTCGGCTATCTCTACAGCGGCGACCCCTTCTGGGCCCGGACCGGACTGTGGCTGGCCGGTGTCGGTGCCTTCGGCGGCTGGCTTGCGAGCGTGGCCGGCGCAATCGACCTGTTCACCGTGCGCGAGGTGCGGCGCATGATCACCGCCTGGTGCCACGCGATCCTCGCGATCATGATGCTTGCGCTCGCCTCGCTGAACTGGCTGCAGCGCTTCGAGGCGGCCG
>JAGXGM010000085.1 GCA_024636675.1 Hydrogenophilales bacterium
ACCCTCTTCTTGGCGGCGTACTCAAGGTCAGAAAAGCTTCGTTGCATCGCTGTCTTTCAATCAATCGTCACCACGCCAATTCTCGCAAACCCCGCATCACTTCGATACCATCGCTGGCGAATAAATCAGCGTGTCCCTAGCTAAATTCGTGCCCGAAAGCGTCGAAACCCCGTCAATCGTCCTGCAGGTTTTGTCCGGGAAACAGGGTCTCGGTGAAGCCAAAATCGCGCAGGTCGAGGATGCGCATCGGATACAGAATACCGTGCAGGTGGTCGACTTCATGCTGCACCACGCGGGCGTGGAAACCGCTCACGCTGCGGTCGATCGGCTGGCCCGCCGCATCGAAGCCCTGATAGCGCAACGCGGTGTGGCGCGGCACCAGCCCGCGCATGCCCGGCACCGACAGGCAGCCTTCCCAGCCCGCTTCCAGGACGTCGGACAGGGGGGTCAGTCGCGGATTGATCAACACCGTGTAGGGCACGTTTTCAGCGTCCGGATAGCGTGGATTGGCGTTGACCTCGAAGATCACCACCTGCAGGCCGACGCCGATTTGCGGCGCCGCCAGCCCTGCGCCGTCGAGCGCGCGCATGGTGTCATGCATGTCGATGATCAGTTGCGCCAGCTCGATCGAAGCAAAGTCCGCCACCGGGCGGGCCGGTTCCAGCAAGCGCGGATCACCCATTTTCAGGACTTCGCGGATGGCCATGATTGCTCCAGTTGATTCAGTTCGTCGGTCTCCAGCCAGCACCAGGCGCCGGGCGCCAGGCTTTCCGGCAAGGCGAAGTGCCCGATGGATTCGCGGTGCAGGCGATCCACCCGGTTTCCGGTCGCGCCGACCATGCGCTTGACCTGATGGTATTTGCCCTCGGCCAGCGTCAGGCGCAGCGTGCGTTCGTCGAGCTTTTCGCACGCCAGCGCGGCAATCGGCGCGGGCTCGTCGTTGAGTTGCACGCCGCCGCGCAGGGCGTCCAGCATGGCGTCGCTCACCTGCTCGGCGCAGACGGCGCGATAAACCTTGGCCACGCCTTTTTTCGGCGACGTCATGCGATGAATAAACTGGCCGTCGTCGGAAAACAGCAAGAGGCCGGTGCTGTCCTGATCGAGCCGCCCCACGCACTGCACGCCGCGCTGCACCAGCGGCGCCGGCAACAGGGAAAACACGCTGGGATGATGGCTGGCGTGGTGCGAGCATTCGTAGCCGGCCGGCTTGTGCATCAGCACATAGGCCTTTTCCCGATACGGCCAGGCAACGCCGTCGAGCGTCAGCTCCAGCCGGGCCGGGTCGACCATGGCCTCGGGATCGTCGCGAACCTCGCCATTGACCGCGACCTCACCCGCCCGCACGCGCGCCACGCAGACCTTGCGGGTGCCGAATCCTTGCGACTGCAAGGCATGGTAGAGCTTCATGGGGCGATGCTTCGTCATGCTCAGAATTCGCACAGCCCGGCGGCGTCGTTGGTCACCAGCTGCTCGAGCAAATGCCGCACCTGCAGCATCACTTCGCCCAGCACGGGCTGGATTTCCTCCATCTGGATGCCATCGCTCGACAAACCGCGTCCGGCGGCATGGTTCACCACCGCGCCCACCGTCGCGTAGCAAAGCGCCAGTTCGCGCGCCAGATAGGCTTCAGGCATGCCGGTCATCCCCACCATGTCGGCGCCGTCGCGTTCGATGCGATTGATTTCGGCAGCCGTTTCCAGCCGCGGCCCCTGCACCGCCCCATACACCCCTCCGTCGCGCAGGCTGATGCCGGCACTGGTGGCGGCCTGCAGCAGGGCGGCGCGCATGGCATCGCAATAGGGGAAAGTGAAATCCAGATGCACGACCGGCTTGTCGCTTTCGACAAAATACGTTGCGGCGCGACCGTGCGTGTAGTCGATGATCTGGTCGGGAATGACCAGCGTGCCGGGAATCAGCTCCGGGTGAATGCCGCCGACCGTGGCCACCGACACCACGCGATCGACGCCATGATCCTTCAGCGCCCACAGGTTGGCGCGGTAGTTCACCTCGTGCGGCGGAATGGTGTGACCGTAGCCATGGCGCGCCAGAAAGATCACTTCCTGCCCGCAGATGCGGCCGAAGGTGAGCGCGCCCGAAGGTTCGCCGTAAGGCGTGCGCCCCACCTGGCGATGGGTGATTTCAAGATTGGCGAGCTGGGTCAGCCCGGTGCCGCCGATGATGCCTAGCATGTCATTCGTCCTTCAAAGCGTAAATGGCGGGCAGGTTGCGCCACAGCCCGTATGCGTCCATGCCGCAGCCGAACACATAGCGGTTGGGCACGACCAATCCAGCAAAATCGGCCCGAACCGGTTTGGCAAGGCCGTTGTCCTTGTCGGTCAGCACCGCCGACCAGATCCGCGCCGCGCCCATGTGCAGCAGCTTGTCGCGAATGGCCGCCAGCGTCTCCCCCTCGTCCAGGATGTCGTCCAGCACCAGCACGCTGCGGCCCACCACGTTTTTCCCCGGCAGCACCCGCCATTCCATCTCGCCCCCGCGGGTATTGCCCCGGTAGCGCGTCACGTGCAGGTAGTCGAATTCCAGCGGGAAATTCAACCGCGGGAGGAGCTGGCCGGCAAACACCACCGCCCCCCCCATCACCGCCAGCACCAACGGGAAATCCGCTGCCAGGGCGACGTTGATCTCGCCCGCCAGACGGTCGATGACGGCTTGTACCGTATCTGCGGACGCAACACACTCGGCGTTGTCCAGCAACTGTTGCGCTTCAAGCGGCGTCATGACAAAGGCCGATTCGACAAAAGTCGGCAGTCTAAGCGATGTTTCCGGACTTCGCACGGCTCGAGTAAGCTTGCGCCATGTCGATTTCCGCCCCTCATTCCGACGCCGTCGATGCCGCTGGCTGGCTATCCACTGCCCGCCGGCTGCCCTCGCCCAACTGCGACGCCCGCCCCGACGGCACGGCGATCGAGCTCATTGTCATCCACAACATTTCGCTGCCGCCAGGCGTGTTCGACGGCGATGCGGTGATCGATCTCTTCACCAACCGGCTCGACTGGGACGCGCATCCTTATTACCAGGAGATCCGCGGCATCAAGGTGTCGGCGCACTTCTTCATCCGCCGCGACGGCAGCCTGATCCAGTTCGTGCCGTGCAGCCTGCGCGCGTGGCACGCCGGCATATCGAGCTGGTGCGAGCGCGAGCGCTGCAACGATTTTTCCATAGGAATCGAGCTGGAAGGCACCGACGACCTGCCGTTCACCGAAGCGCAGTACGCCAGCCTGCTCCCGCTGCTGCAATCGCTTAAACAGGCTTATCCGATCCGGGCCGTGGTGGGACACAGCGAGATTGCGCCGGGGCGCAAGACCGATCCGGGGGAATGTTTCGAGTGGGAACGGGTGCGGACGTTGGTGGGGTGAGACGGTGGATGTTTTCTGACAGAATTTCGCTATGTGCGGCTCGTGCAGGACGCATTAAACTCAGGCGCAGCTTGCAGTCTCCGCTCACAAAAAAGTAAATAACATTACAAAAGCGAGGGCGAGTTCTTTGCCGCCCACCCGGCAGGCTCGGTTTTGCATAGCCAATCGACTAAGCCGCTAAAGCGGCAAGTCGCTGGTTAATTTTCGGGACTTCGGGGATGAGCGAAGTCGCCTTTTCTTTGGTTCCTTTCTTTTGACGAAACAAAAGAAAGGAACTAGCCGCCGGGCATACGATTCCACACGCGCTTCAGCGCGTAGTGGATCGAAGTTCTTTAGGGCTACCCCCGGCCAGCGAATAGTCGTCACGCGAAACACACGCTACCCACGCTAAAATCCCCCCTCCAAATATCAGGATTCCCCCATGCGTCTCGGCACCCCGCTCTCGCCCTCTGCCACCCGCGTCATGCTGTTGGGCGCGGGCGAACTCGGCAAGGAAGTCATCATCGCGCTGCAGCGGCTTGGGATCGAAGTCATCGCGGTGGATCGCTACGCCGACGCACCCGGCCATCAGGTCGCCCACCGCGCGCATGTAATCGACATGAGCGACGGCAAAGCCCTGCGCGCGCTGATCGAACAAGAACAGCCGCACCTGGTGGTGCCGGAAATCGAGGCCATCGCCACCGAAACCCTGCTCGAAGTCGAGGCCGCCGGACTGGCCGAGGTCATCCCCACCGCACGCGCCGCCCACCTCACCATGAACCGCGAGGGCATCCGCCGGCTGGCAGCGGAAACGCTGGGGCTGCCGACCTCGCCCTATGTGTTTGCCGACAGTCTGGCCGGGATGACGGCAGCCGCCGAGAAGCTTGGCTACCCGGTGATCGTCAAGCCGGTGATGTCATCGTCTGGCAAGGGCCAGTCGAAGGTGGACGACGCCGGCCAGTTGCAGGCGGCTTGGGAAGATGCCGCCAGCGGAGGGCGAATCGACAAGGGCCGCGTGATCGTCGAGGGGGTGATCGATTTCGATTACGAGATCACGCTGCTGACCGTGCGCGCACTGGATATCTCGGGCCAGATCAAAACGCATTTCTGCGCCCCCATCGGCCATGTCCAGATGAAGGGTGATTACGTCGAGTCGTGGCAGCCGCAGGCGATGTCGGCCGCTGCGCTGGCGCGCGCGCAGGACCTCGCCGCCGCCGTCACCGGCAACCTCGGCGGGCGCGGCCTGTTCGGCGTGGAGCTGTTCGTCAAGGGCGACACCGTGTGGTTTTCCGAAGTCAGCCCGCGCCCGCACGACACCGGAATGGTCACCATGGCGACGCAGCGGCAGAACGAATTCGAGCTGCATGCGCGCGCGATCCTCGGCCTGCCGGTCGACGTCAGCCTGCGCGAACCCGGCGCCTCGGCGGTGATTTACGGCGCCATGGACGCCGCCGGAATCGCCTTTGATGGCGTCGCCGAAGCGCTTGCCGCATCCGGGGTCGACCTGCGGCTGTTCGGCAAGCCGCAGGCGTTTACCCGCCGCCGCATGGGGGTGGCGCTCGCCACCGCCGTCAGCACGGACGAGGCGCGACTGCGTGCCAAGGCTGCCGCAGCCGCCGTCACACCGGTCAGGGCCTGATTGATGCAAACCCATTACGAACGCCTCGGCGGCAGCGAAGTCATACGTCGATTAGTCGACCGCTTTTACGACCTGATGGACGAAGACCCTGATTACTACGGCATCCGCAAGCTGCATCCTGCCGACCTCACTGAATCGCGCAACAAGCTCGCCTGGTTCCTCTCCGGCTGGACTGGCGGCCCGCCGGAATATACCGACCGCTTCGGCCACCCCTTCCTGCGCCGCCGCCACATGCCATTCGCCATCGGCGAAGCCGAGCGCGACCAGTGGATGGGCTGCATGATCCGCGCGATGCAGGACATCGGCGTGGATGCCGCAATGCAGCAGGAACTGACCGCGGCGTTCTTCAAGACCGCCGATTTCATGCGCAACCAGCCGGAATGAGATGAAGCGTTTAATCGTGTGGAGTGTGCTGTTCGCCACGCTGGCCGGGCTTATTGTGCTGCCCTGGCTGGCGCTCGAGGATGCGCCGGCGATCGAGCCGCCGGCCGAGCTTCGCCGCACCGACCTGGCCTGGGTCAAGTCGCTGTTCCAGAAGCACGACCCTCGCCGCCAGACGCCCGATGTGATTCAAAGCATCCGGCTCGACGAGGCCGAGCTCAACCGCCTGCTCCATTACGCGGTCGAATTGCGCCGGGTCAGCGGCATCGCCGCCGAGCTCACGCCAGGACTGGCCACGCTCACCGCCACCATGGCCGTTCCGCCCAACCCGTTTGGCCGCTATCTCAACCTCACTGCCGATGTGGCGGATGTGCCCGGCGGCATCCGCATCGAGAGCCTGCGGTTGGGCAGCCTGCCGCTGCCTGGCGCGCTGGCGGACGGAATCGCGCGTCTGGCGCACCGTTGGCTGCGCCGCGACGAAACCTACGCGTCGTTGGCTGATGCGTTTTCCCAGGTGAATTTCGACGAAAACCAGGCCACCCTGGATTACCGCTGGCATCCCATTCTGCTGACCCAGATGGAACGCAAAAGCGCGGAACTGCTGATCGCGCCGGACGATCAGGCTCGCATGCTGGTCTATGCCGAGCTTTTGAATACCCTGCTGAAACCTCATCCGCACGGCAGCACCCTCCCGCTGGTGCAAATCATCGCGCCGCTGTTTGCCCACGCACATGCGCTCGCCGGCAATGCAGAGCAGGAAAACACTGCGGCGCTCACTGCACTCGCAGCGTATCTGGCCGGAATCAGCCTGCCCAAGCTGCTGGAAGGCGACGGCCAATCGATCCGGCGGGCGCCGCGTGTGCTGCTGTCACTGAACGGACGACGCGACTTTGCCGAACACTTCGTGCTTTCAGCCGCGCTGACCGTCAATGCCGGGAGCCGGCTGACAAATGCCATCGGTCTGATCAAGGAAGAAGAGGATGCAAACAAGGGATCGGGCTTCAGCTTCACCGATATGGCCGCCAACCGCGCGGGGGTCAGGCTGGGCGAGCTTGCCACCGGCGAAGATGCCGCACGCGTGCAGCAACGGCTGGCCGCTGCGCGCAGCGATGCCGATTTGCTGCCGGACTTTCGCGACCTGCCGGAATTCATGTCACAGGCGGAGTTCGACCGCCGCTTCGGGCCAATCGGCGGCCCCCGCTACCAGAAGCTTATCGACCGCATTGACGCCAGGCTGGCCGCGCATCCGCTTGCACAATAAATAGTCAATAAAACCTGTTATAATGCTGGGTTTCCCGCATCACGGCCCCACATCATGTCCCGCAAGCTCCGCAACATTGCCATCATCGCGCACGTCGACCATGGCAAAACCACGCTGGTCGACCAGCTCCTCAAACAGTCCGGCACCTTCCGTGACAACCAGGCCGTTGACGAGCGGGTGATGGACTCGAACGACCTGGAGAAGGAGCGCGGGATCACCATTCTGGCGAAGAACACCGCCATCATGTACGGCGAATACCACATCAACATCGTCGACACCCCCGGTCACGCCGACTTCGGCGGTGAAGTCGAGCGCGTGCTCGGCATGGTCGATGGCGTGGTGCTGCTGGTCGACGCGGTCGAAGGTCCGATGCCGCAGACGCGCTTCGTCACCAAAAAGGCACTGGCGCTGGGTTTGAAGCCGATTGTCGTGATCAACAAGGTCGACCGCCCCGGTGCGCGTCCGAACTGGGTCGTCGATCAAACCTTCGATCTGTTCGACAAACTCCACGCCACCGATGAGCAGCTCGATTTTCCCATCATCTACGCGTCGGGCCTCAATGGCTGGGCCTGTCTCGATCTGAAGGACGCGCCCTCGGAAGGCGGATCCGCCGACAACATGACGACGCTGTTCGATACCGTGATTGCACACGTCCCCACCCCGCCCGGCTCGCCCGACGCACCGCTGCAACTGCAAATCGCCGCGCTCGACTACTCGACCTACACGGGTCGTCTGGGCGTCGGTCGCGTACTGAACGGCCGCATCAAGCCCGGCATGTCGGTGGTGGTGATGAACCACGAAGACCAGGTCGCCAGCGGCCGCATCAACCAGGTGCTGGGTTTCAAGGGCCTGGACCGCGTGCCGGTGGATGAAGCCCAAGCCGGCGACATCATCATTATTTCGGGCCTGGACGACATCGGCATCGGCGTCACCATCTGCGACCGCGAAAACCCGGTCGGCCTGCCGGTGCTGCCGGTGGACGAGCCGACGTTGAACATGGACTTCATGGTCAATGCGTCTCCCCTGGCGGGCACCGAAGGCAAGTTCGTCACCAGCCGCCAGATCCGCGAGCGCCTGAAGAAGGAACTGCTGGTCAACGTCGCCCTGCGCGTCGACGAGACCGGCGACGCCGATGTGTTCCGCGTCTCCGGCCGCGGCGAACTGCATCTGACCATCCTGCTGGAAAACATGCGCCGCGAGGGCTTCGAGTTGGCTGTGGGCAAACCACGCGTGGTGTACAAGGAAATCAACGGCGAGAAATGCGAGCCGTATGAAAACCTCACCATCGACCTGGAAGACGACACCCAGGGTGCGGTGATGGAAGAAATCGGTCGCCGCCGCGGTGAGCTGACCAACATGGAATCCGACGGCCATGGCCGCACCCGGCTGGAATACCACATTCCCGCGCGCGGTCTGATCGGCTTCCAGTCCGACTTCATGACAATGACGCGCGGCACCGGCCTGATGAGCCACGTGTTCGACGACTACGGCCCGGTGAAAGCCGACCTGCCCGGCCGCCACAACGGCGTGCTGGTCAGCCAGGACAACGGCGAAGCGGTGGCCTATGCGCTGTGGAAGCTCGAAGACCGCGGCCGCATGTTCGTCTCGCCCGGCGACAAGCTGTACGAAGGCATGATCATCGGCATCCACAGCCGCGACAACGACCTGGTGGTCAACCCGATCAAGGGTAAGCAGCTCACCAACGTCCGTTCGTCCGGCACCGACGAAGCGGTACGCCTGACCACGCCGATCAAACTGACGCTGGAATCCGCGGTTGAATTCATCGACGACGACGAACTGGTGGAAATCACGCCGAAGTCGATCCGCATCCGCAAGCGCCACCTGCAGGAACACGAGCGCAAAAAAGCATCGCGCGCAGCGGCGTAAAGCCAACCCGGCCTTGCGCCGGTGCTGCTTCAAAAAAAGCCCGGCTTCGTGCCGGGCTTTTTTATGTGGGTCACGGGTAAAATCGGCGCCATGCGCCCTGTCGAAATCGCCCTGTTCATCGGCCTTGCCGTCCTCATCCTGCTGGCCGTTTTGCTGCTGCTGCGTATCCACGCGCTGCGGCGCGAACAAACCGGTTTGCCCGCATTACTGATCCAGGACATGGAAGCCCGCCATCGTGCGGTGCTGACCGACCTGCACGCGGGCCTGGCACAGCAGTCCGACCGCATGCAGGGCCCGCTGGCGGCCCTGCAGATCGCGCAGACCGAGCGGCTGGCTGAAACGCGCGCGACCGTCACCGCCCAGCTCGGCCAGTTCCAGAGCGCCATGCTGGAAAAACTGATCGAGCAGGGACGTGCCGAGCAGAGCATGCTGCAGGACACGCTGAAAGGCATGACCGCGCATTTCAACG
Source organism: Hydrogenophilales bacterium (assembly GCA_024636675.1). GTDB lineage: Bacteria > Pseudomonadota > Gammaproteobacteria > Burkholderiales > Thiobacillaceae > Thiobacillus. The sequence continues at coordinate 8,991 of JAGXGM010000085.1, forward strand.
AACGCGTGCAGCAGCTGTCACAGACCGTCGACGGGCGCCTGAATGAAATCTCAGGCAAGGTCGCCGAGCGGCTCGACGAAGGCTTCAAGAAAACCAACGAGACCTTCACTTCGGTGATGTCGCGGCTGGCGGTGATCGACGAGGCGCAAAAAAAGATCGAGGATCTGGCGTCCAATGTCGTCAGCTTGCAGGAGATACTGGGCGACAAGCGCTCGCGCGGCGCCTTCGGCGAGGTCCAGCTGGAAGCGCTGGTGAGGAATAGTCTGCCGCCCGACGCCTTTTCCTTCCAGTACACCCTGAAAGGCGGCGCGCGTGCCGACTGCGTGCTGATCCTGCCCGAGCCGACCGGCACCGTCTGCGTCGACTCCAAGTTTCCGCTGGAAAACTACAGCCGAATGTTCGACGACAGTTTGCCGGTAACCGAACGCGATGCGGCGAAGCGACAGTTCAAGACCGACGTCAAAAAGCATGTTGACGACATCGCCGCCAAATACATCATCGCCGGCGAAACCTCCGACGGCGCAGTGATGTTCCTGCCGGCCGAAGCGGTATTCGCAGAGATCCACGCCTACCATCCGGATCTGGTCGAGCACGCGCAGAAAAAGCGCGTGTGGCTCACCTCGCCGACCACGCTGATGGCGGTACTGAACACTGCGCGGGCGGTAATCCGCGATTCCGAGACCCGGCGCATGGCGCACGTCATCAAGGACGAACTGTCCAAACTGGCGAAGGACTTCGCCCGCTTCGACGAGCGCATGAAAAAGCTCGCCAGCCACATCGAGCAGGCCAACAAGGACGTGAGCGAGGTGCGCATTTCCAGCGACAAGATCAGCCGCCGCTTTCAGCAGATCGAGCGGGTCGAACTCGATCACCCGGACGCGACTGCCGCGCGCCTGCTCGACGCCGACGAGTGAGCCGATGAGCCAGAGCCCGTACACACTCATTTTGAGCCTGCGGCGAGGCCGAGGCGGGATGCAACCCGCGGAGCGGGGGGCGCCGCTGTGCGCGCACAGCAAGCGGCCTGCGACAAAGGGATGCGCCCGGATCGGCCCGCCCTTCCGGGTTGCCGCGAGAAAGCACGTCTGCGGTGTTGCGTCGCTTGGCAAGGGATGGCCCTTGCCTGCGTACCGCGCCTTGAATCCATTGCTTTCTCGCGGCAAGGCAGGCTCAAAATGAATCTGTACAGGCGCTTTGGCCGCTGGCGACGCGCCCGCATCCTCGAACGGAATGCCATCCCGTCCGATGTCTTCGACGCGACGGCCGCCGCCCTGCCGATCCTGCACGGGCTTGACGCGGATGAGCGGACACGCCTGCGCGAAGCCGCCAGCCTGTTCATCCACGGCAAGGCCTTTTCCGCCGCCGGCGGCGCAGCGGTCGACGACGCCACCCAACACATCATCGCCCTGCAGGCCTGTCTGCTGACGCTCAATCTCGGCGAGGACAGCTACCGCGGCTGGAGCGAGATCATTCTCTATCCGGACGAATTCCTGCGCGACCTGGAGGAAATCGACGAGGCCGGGGTGGTGCACCGCTCGCGCGACATCCTGGCGGGCGAATCCTGGCATGGCGGGCCGCTGGTGCTGTCGATCGCCGACGTTGAGACCAGCGGCCAGACCGATGGCGTCAATGTCGTGCTGCATGAGTTCGCCCACAAGCTCGACATGCTCAACGGCGATGCCAATGGCTTCCCGCCCTTGCATCGGGGCATGGATGCCGCCGCTTGGGCGCGCGATTTCAGCGCGGCCTATGAGGATTTGTGCGCGCATGTTGATGCCGGCAAGGACACGGCCATCGACCCCTACGCCACGACCAATCCCGCCGAGTTCTTTGCGGTGCTGACCGAGGTATTCTTCGAGACGCCGCGTCTGCTCGACGCCGAGTACCCGGCGATTTACCGGCAGTTGCAGCAGTTCTACCGCCAGCATCCGCTGGCCCGCCTGGAAGCCCATGCCTGAATCCCACACCGCTTCCCGCATGGCCGGCATCGCACCATTTCATGTGATGGATATCCTGGCGCGCGCGCAGGCGCTGGAATCCGCCGGGCGCGACATCATCCATCTCGAAATCGGCGAACCCGACTTCTCCACTCCCGCCCCCATCATCGAAGCCGGCGTCGCGACGCTGCGCGCCGGCCACACCCACTACACCGGCGCCCTGGGCCTGCTGGCGTTGCGCGAAGCCATTTCGGGGTTTTATGCAACGCGCTGGCAGCTCACGGTCGACCCCGCGCGCGTCGTCGTCACCCCCGGCGCCTCGGGTGCCCTGCTGCTGGCGCTGGGCCTGCTGGCCGGACCCGGCGATGAAGTGCTGATGGCCGACCCCGGCTATCCCTGCAATCGCCATTTCACCCGCTTCTGCAATGCCCGCGCGGTCAGCATCCCGGTCGACGCCAGTAGCGGCTTCCAGCTCACGCTGGACTCAATCCAGCGCTACGCCTCGCCTGCCACCCGTGCCGTGCTGATCGCCAGCCCCTCCAACCCCACAGGAACCGCGATCGCCCCGGACGAACTCGGGCGCATTCATGATTGGTGCGCGGCGAAGGGCGTCGCCCTGATCGTCGACGAGATCTATCTCGCGCTCACCTACGATGGTGGCGAATACAGCGCCGCTCGCTGGAACGACGTCTTCGTCGTCAACAGCTTCTCGAAATATTTTCAGATGACCGGCTGGCGGCTCGGCTGGCTGACCGCCCCCGCCTGGGCCATGCCGGCGCTGGAACGGCTGGCACAAAATCTGTTTCTGGCTGCATCCACCCCGGCGCAACATGCGGCGCTGGCGGCGTTCTTGCCTGCCACCCTGGCAGAGCTAGAAGCCCGCAAGGCCGAGCTGCGCGCCCGCCGCGACTTTCTGCTGCCGGCGCTGCGTGAACGCGGCTTCATCATTGCCACCAAGCCGCAGGGCGCGTTTTATCTGTATGCCGATTGCCATGCGCATACCGACGACAGCGCGCAATTTGCGCAGGCCTTACTGGAACAGGTTGGGGTGGCGGTGACCCCCGGGCTCGATTTTGGTCGGCATCAACCGCAAGGTTTTCTGCGGATTGCCTATACCCAGCCGTTGCCGCGTCTGGTAGAAGCCGTCGCGCGCATCGACGGCTTCCTAGCCCGCTGATCAGGCACGACGACGACGCGCCAGCCCGAACATGCCCAGCAGCCCCAACGGCAGCAATGCCAGCGTCCCCGGCTCGGGCACGCTGGCTCAGTCCTATTCGAATTCGCCGTTTTTCAAAACACCGCGCGTGGGCGTTGATTTTTCGATAAGTTTGTCGATTTATGCGACGCGCAAGCGAAAAAAAACCGGCCCGAAGGCCGGTTTTTTGTTCCCTGACCCGGAATTACTGGGCAGGAGCAGCGGCAGCGTCAGCAGCTTCGCCAGCAGCAGCGGCAGCTTCGCCAGCAGCAGCGGCAGCTTCGTCAGCAGCAGCGGCAGCTTCGTCAGCAACAGGAGCCATTTCTTCAGCAGCCTGGCTTGCATCAATTGCAGCTTCGCCAGCTTCGACTGCAGCTTCGCCAGCAACTTCGGCAGCAGGCGCAGCTTCTTCTTTTTGGCCACAGGCGGTCATGGAAACAGCCAGCAGAGCAGCCAGGAGGACGGAATATTTCATTTGATTTCCCTTAAATTGCAATAATAAAAACCCACACCAGATCGGTCCGGGACTTGTGATCCAGCCGACGCGCGGATTTTAGCAAATCGCCAATAGAAAACCACTATCCAGCAAATTTCTTCTGTTACGGGAAAAATATGTTGTCAGATAACAACAAGCCCGCGAAAACTGCGGGTTTAGAGGGATTTCACGGCGCGGGCGCGCCACTGCGCTCGCGCAGGAACTGGATGACTTCCGGTTTGAATTGCCCTCGCTCCAGCGCGCCCCGATAGGCCATCCGCGCCTCGTCGAGCCGCCCCTGTGCTTCCAGCGCCAGCCCCAGCCCCAACAGCCAGCCAGCCTGATTGGGATCGGCAGCCAGCGCGCGCTGGTAAGCCTGGCTCGCCTTCTCATTGTGCTGTGCTTGCGACAGCAAGGCGCCCATCAGGGCGTGATCTGCAGGGCGCAAGTCCGCCTGCCCCCGCGCCAGCCAATCCAGCGCTTCGTCTCGCTGTCCCATGTCCGCCAGCAGGCGCCCGGTCGCGATCGCCAACCGGTCGTCCGCCCGCTGCTCAAAGCCCGCCTTCAGGAGCGACAGCGCCGCGTCGGCCTGCCCGCGTCCCTGCAGCAGCCGGGCAAGTTGGGTTCGCGCGTTTACCATTCCCGGATTGCGCTCCATTGCCTGGTGGTACTTGCCGATCGCCGCGTCGAGTTTGCCGGCGCGGCGTAGCGCCTGGGCGTCGTCGTAATACTGCATGGCCTCGACCTCGGGGGACAGCTCGGTCATTTTCTTGACGACAGCCGGCTCTGCCAATGCCGCGACCCGATCAGCCGATCGAACCGGAACCGAAGGTTCGGGCACGGCAGGCGGCAGCGGTTTTTGCTGCCCCTGCACGCGGGCCGGCATCACCGCCTGCGGCGGCTCAAGCGGCGCAACGACTGGCCCGGCAGGAACGGCGGCCATGGGCGCTTGCGGCGTAGCCTGGATCACCGGGACGGTCTGAATGGCGGGCGCCACCTGGGCCGGCACCGTGGCAACCGGTATGGCGACGAGCTTTTCCCGGGCGGCCACGGGTGCGGCCGACGCCTCGACGACTTCCGGCACGGCCGGCAGCAGCCAATAGATCGCCGCGGCCCCTGCCGCCAGCAGCCCCAGTCCGCCCAGCGTCAACCCGGCAGGCCGGCGGCTTGCACGTACCGTCCCTGTTGACGGCGCAGGCAAGGTGGACGGGGTGGCAGCCCGCGCATCGAGTTCCCGCAGCATTTGGTTGATAACGCTCATCCCGCCCTCATCCCAGCAAGCGCCAGCCGGCGGCGGCCGCGGCGGTCAGTCCCAGCAAGCCCAGCCCCCAGGCCAGCGTGATGATCGACACGCCTTTGCGGGCGGCGAGCGTATCGCGCGCTGCCGCCGTCACGTGACGGTAGGTGACCCGTTGCGCACCCCGACCATAGGCCAGCATCATGGCCTTGGCGGCGATGATGTTCAGCAGCCGCGGCAAGCCGCGGGACACACGCCACAGCGCATGTTCCGCCCACCAGTTGAAAAGCGTCCCGCCGCCGCCCGCCACTTTCAGGCGATGCGCCACGTAGGCCGCCACTTCCTGGCGCTCCAGCGGCCGCAAGACGGCATGGAAGCTGATGCGGGTGAGGATTTGCCGGGTGCTCTTTTCGTGCAGCCGGTCCATCAACTCAGGCTGGCCGAACAGCACGACCTGCAGCAACTTTCGCTTTTCGGTTTCCAGGTTGGTGAGCAGGCGCACCGCTTCGAGCGTATCGGCAGGCAGCGCCTGCGCCTCGTCGATCAGCACGACCGGCTGCCGGTCCTGCTGCGCCAGGGCAATGAAATGCCGTTCCAGACGGAGCAGCAAATCTTCGCGGGTGCCATCGGCCGGCACGCCAAATTCGTTTGCGATCGCTGCATACAATCCGCGCGGATCGAGTCCCGGGTTGGGCACGAATGCCGCCTGCCAGCGCGCCGGCAGCGTGTTCAGCAAGCGTCGCAGCAGCAGCGTCTTGCCGGTGCCGACCTCGCCATCGACCACCAGAAAACCTTCGCCTGCGCTCAGCGCATAAAGCAGGGTTTCATACGCTTCCTGGTGCGGCAGTGCGGGGAAAAAAAAGTGGGTGTCGGGGGTCAGGCCGAACGGCGGCTGGCGCAGGCCGAAGTGTTCCCACCAATGTGTCACGCGGGCAACGGCTGTCGGGGGCTTGCCGCCGTCATGAGCACTGCGCCGGCGTGAAGATTTGCGCTTCCGATTACACATTGACCTGCTGGGTGGGTGCGCTACGCACCCGCCGACACCTCGCCCGAACGCACCGTCGGGCACGTCCAACTGCCTTATCCGGGATCATGGCTGCGACTGCGGCAACTCGTAGTTCTGGAAACGACGCTGGGTCTCCACCAGATCGCGGTCCCAGTCCTGGTTGTCACGGATCAGCGTGGTCTTGATCAGCACCACCAGCTCGCGCTTCTGGCTGGCCTGGCTGGTGTTGCCGAAAAGTTGCCCCACAACGGGAATATCGCCGAGCACCGGAATGCGGTTTTTATTGTCGCCGAAGGACTGGCTCATCAGCCCGCCGATGGCGACGATGTGGCCATCCTTCAGGCGCACCACGCTGTCGGTTTCAGAGATGCTGCTGGATGCCAGCGGCAGGACGTAGGTGCCCAGGTCGCCCAAGCTGATCTGTTTCTGTTTTTCGGTGACGCTGCTGACCGAGGGTCGGACGTGCAGCGTGATGTTGTCCCTGTCGTCGATTTGCGGGGTCACGTCCAGCGCAATGCCGGAAAAGAAGGGCTGCACCACGACCGTGGGTGGTGTGGCGGGCACGCCCACTGCCGCCGCCGTGCCGCCGGTGACTTCGGTGACGAAAAAGTCGTCCGTCCCCACCTTGAGCACTGCTTTCTGGTTGTTGATGGTGGCGATGCGCGGGCTGGACAGCACATGCACCGTGCCCTGGCTCTTGATCAGGTTGATCACCGCGCCAAAATCCCCGTCGTTGAAAGCCAGGCCAAACAGGCTCCCGGTCGGGCCGGGGATGAGGCCGCCCAGCATTTGGGCGACCGTGCCCCCAAGGTTGATCGGTGGCGTGCCGTCAGGATTGAGGCCGTTCACGCCGATTCTCAGCTTGTCTCCATGTTGCAGCGTTGCCCAGTTGATTCCGGACTGATAGCCGTCATTCAGCTGCACTTCCAGAATCTTGGCTTCCAGCATCACCTGGCGGGCGCTCACCAGTTCCGAGGCGCGCAGATACTTTTCCACCATGTACAGGCTGGCAGGCGCCGCCTTTACGATGACGATGCCGGATTGCGCGCTCACCACCACGCTCCCCGCCTCGCCGACCAGCGTTTTCAGGGACGTAGCGACCTCCTCCCAGTAATTCGAGTCGGTCGACGTTTGCACGCTGCTGGTTTCCAGCGATTTGGATGCGCCGCCGGACGCAGAGTCGCCGCCGCTGGTGCTGACCGAGCCGGACACCACGCGCATGTCCGACATGCCCTTGCGCTGCATCGCCAGCGCGTTCAACTGATAGATACGGGTTTGCATCGCAGGCGACGGCACGATGATGCGCTTGCCCTGCACTTCGTATTCGTAGCCGTACAGCGCGCGCACCGCTTCCATCGCCTCGGGCACCGTTACATTCTTGAGGTTGAGGGTCAGGGTGCCGCTGACATCCGGATGCACCAGCATGCTGTAGGGGGTGCCCGTCACCATGCCCATGAACACCTCGGACGCCTTGGCATTGTTCACCGTCAGGCTGAAACGGGGCTCGTCGCGGGCGGGCTTGACCGCCGCGGGCTTCTCGCGCACCGCGTCCATCACCGCCTGCTGCACGGCGGCCGGCGGTGGCGCGATCTGCACCGGCTGGGGGGCGGGCGTTTCCAGCGCGGCATTCAGTGCCTCCTTGCCCGCCTTGCCGAATGGGCTGGCACAGCCGCTCAATACCAGTACAGCCAAGACAATATGTTTATGCATGTTCAGTTCCTGTTTTTCCCGGACGGGCGGGGGTGCGCTTGCGGCTGTGTGCGGATCGCATGATCGAGCAGATAGACGGCACGGCGCCCATTCCTGCCGGAAAGGACAATATGATCTTCATGGATAGCGGCCACCCGTCCGCCTTCCACCGAGTCGCCCACTTTGACGGTGGTGCCGCCATACCAGGCAATCGAGTGATTTCCGTTCACGCTCACCCAGGCCAGCACGGCCGCCTCCGGCGAGCCGACGGCGCCCTGGCTCGCCTGGTATTGAGGCAGCGCAGTGGGGTCCGGCAGGGAAGCGGCGGCCAGCGGCATGGCCAGAAGTGCGGCCAGGACAGACACCGTCAAACGCGCAGCCATGTTTCCTCCAGGCTCAAGGTGTGTACGGTCAGAGTAAGCGTCAGAATCGGACGGGTGTCAGCATCGAGCGCCGCCTCAACCCAGTTCAGCCGCCAGGGCAAGGCCTCCAGCCGTTCCAGATAGGTGACCAATTCGATATACCGACCGCTCACCTTGACCTCGAAACCGTGCCGATAAAATCCGGGCGGGGTGCCCTCGACCGCGTCAGGCAGGGCGACCGGTTGCGGGGCAAGCGTTTTGAATCCGATAATCTGGATACCGCTCTGCGCCTGCACGACATTTTTCAGTATCTGGTTCATCCGCTCGGGCGGGATCAGCGAACGCTGAAGCTTGTCCAGTTCGAGGTTCAAGGCCGCCAGTCGCGCTTCCTGCACGGCGAGCGCCTCGCGTGCCGTCTGATCCGGGTTGCGCCCGGCCTCGCGCTCGAGTTGCTGCCGCTGCTGTTCGATCTGAGCCAGCGCCTCGTCGGCAACCTGCACCCGGTCGTTCGCCTGCTGTTTGCGGAGCTGGCCCGCATCGATCAGCAGGGTTTGCACCAAGGCAAAAACAACGACCACCGACGCTGCGAAAATAAAGACCCGTTCCCGCAGGCTCATCATGCCGATCCGCGTCGCGATCTCGCGCAACTTCTCACTGGCCATGTGGCCCCCCTTGTGCTGCCGCCGGTTCGGGACTGCCCGAGTACAAATCGAAATCCAGGTGCTCGGGCAGAGCGGCCGTCTGGCTAGCAGGCCCGTCCTGGGATGCCGCAAGCACGGCATTCATGCCTGAAAACCGCATGCCTGCGAATGGTGCCTGTTTGCCGAGCCGATCGATATAGGTCGCCAACAAGGCAGCGTTCAGGGCCGCCCCCTTGAGCGCCACATAATTCGGCGCGAGGGTAAATCCATTCAGCCAGACGCCTTCCGTGCTGCCATGTGCGAGCGCGCGCAAGCCGGAAGAAAAACCCGTTGAGGTCTGTTCGAGGGTGTGGCCGACCGACGCCAGCAGCGCTTCGCGTTGCGCCACCTGGGCCTGCGTGGCCTTGGTGCGCTCGGTCAGCAGCGCACTCACCGGCCGGGTGGCAGCGAGAGTCAGTTCATCCAGCGCCTGTTGCGCCTCGGCCTGCCGGGCTTCGTTCTGTCCGGCACGGGCTTCGAGCGCGCGGGCCTGGTAGTGCAAATAGCCCGCCCAGGCAAGCGCGCACACCAGCATCAGGCCCATCACCAGGCCCATTTCGCGCAAGCCGAATGCATATCGCTTCTTCAGCAGCAGCGGGCTGACAAGATTGATCTGCTGGCTCATGGCTTGGTGTCTTCCATCCGCAATGCCGCGCCGATGGCATGAAAGCAGGGAAGCGGCAGGGTATTCACCTCCGGAAACCCCGAGACATCCAGCGCATCCGCGAGATCAAGCACCTCGACCTTGATGGCAAGATTCGCGGTCAGACCATCACGCAACGCTCCGACGTGCTCCATGGGGGCCAGCAACAGGCGGTCTACCGGAACCCCGCCGAACTGGCGGTCGAAATGGTCCAGCGTGCGCTGGATTTCCAGCGTCAGGCGTTCCAGCGCGTCACCCTTGCCCTCGCCTTCCAGCAATGCCTGGTTTACGCCCAGCGTGCGCGCCACGCACAATTCGCCGTCCAGCGTCAGTGTCAGCAAGCCGCCGGTTTCAATGAAGGAGAACAGCGCCATGGCCCGCCCGGGAGACTCCAGCCGGATGGCCAGGTTGCGCTGCGCGGTTTCCATGATGTCGATGATGCCCAGATCAAGGCCTGCGTTGGACGCCAGAACGGCCTCCTCCGCCAGCAGGCTGTTTTTTGCCGCCACCGCAAAAATCTGTCGCACATGGCTCAGGTGCTCGGGATGCGGAACTTCCAGCACATCCACCGTACCGTCGTTGGCGTGAAAATCGAGCATGTCCTGAATCTGCCAGCGCACTGCGGACTTGACCTCGTCGGCCGGCACATTCGGCGCATCGAGCTGGCGCAGTTTGTAGTCGGTCGGGCGCAAGACCAGGCTGACAGGCCCCTTATGGGGCAAGCGGGAAAGGGCCTCTTTCCAGTTTTCGCCGTTGACCGGAACCACCCCGACAGCAAGCAGCTTGGGCACGGCCGCCCGGCGATCCACGCATGCATATGCAATGCGGCCCGGAAGGCGCAGATAGGCGGTGAGACCGTGCTCGGTTACTCGGCGGAAAAACCGCATATCTCAGACCTGAAAGTTTTCCTGAACTTAAATAAATAAGCCATTGTTGTCAAAGGATTTAACCAGGATTCAAGTTATTCGCGCGATTCGCGCAGGACACCCTGGATAAGTAGTTTGCACAAGGCACTCATGGGGGTTTTACGGTCAACCCGGCAAAATCTTCAACTGATTCAGCGCATTCGCGAAAACTCTGCGTCCGGATTAATACATTTCCCGCAGGTATATCAATGATTTGCTGCCGCGATACAGACCGAAACTCGCCCGGGCAGAGGGATCCTGATCGTACGCGCCACTGCTCCCGCGCCCTTGGAGCCAGCTTTGCGACGCCGCGACTGCGGGAGCCGCCCCACCCGCTACACAGCCGCTGCCACTGGCGGAGGCCCCCAGCTGCAGGGTGAGATCGACGCTGCCGGTATTGCCCGCACCGGGGGCGGAAAACCGTAGATTCCCCCGGCCGCCGTTGAAGCGGCCCGACAGCGACACCGAGGTTTCGCAGGCGTTGAGGTCACGCTTCCAGCCGGCCAGCGACACATTGGCAGCGGCAAGCTGGGTGCAGAAATCCGCCGTGTTGAGGGCAAATCCGCTGCCGTTCCAGAAGCGGGTTTCGATCGGCACCGGCAGCTTGAGCAGTTCCGAGCCATGGGCATTGGACAGGACCAGCTGGCCGAAGCGGATTTCATTGCCGGGGACAACGTCAAAAGCAATATTTAAAAACTGCGCCGGGATCACCGTGTCGATGACACCATTGCCTGGCTCGCCATTTTCGGTGCTGTCGCGCACGCTCATCGAAAGCGTGATTGCTGACATGAAAGGTGCGACCGGGGTGGTGCGAACGTACGCAACCACATCCGCTGCATTGGCCTTCAACGTGCCCACGCCGCTTCCGGCTTCGGTGAGGACGGGCGTCCCCACCAAGCCGGTATCCAGCGTACGGCTGACGTCTGCATCCGCATACGTTTGCGTGGCGTCGGAGGCGGCCAGCTTCCACAGTGTTCCCGAGTAGTTCGTCGTGGTTGCGCCCGCGGCGTTCTTCGCTGTGATCGTGGCCTCTGGCAATGTCAGGTATCCAAACGGCTGCCCGACGTACGTAAACGAGCGCGTGAGGCAGGTGGTGTCGTTGAAGGTCTTGAATTTCGGTTCCGGCGTGATGAGGGGCGTGAGTTCGAAATGATCGGGAACGAAGCGGCCGACATTGACAGCAGCCGATTCGATTGTCATTTCGGCCGCAGTGGAGCCGTCAGACGCATCCACCGCCGCGAAGCTGGCATCCGCCAATTTCATGGCGACAGCGCCGACCTCTGAATAGCTGGCGCCGTCAGTCGTCACCGTACCGGAGGCTGCCGACCAGGTGCCGGTTGCAAGCGCGCCGAGCGTACAGCCAGCGCCCGGCAGCACGCACGCAGTCAGGCTGGCTGCAGGCGCACCTGAGTAATTCGAGGTGGCGGCGCCGGCGGCGTTCAATGCCGTCGCCGCGATGCTAAACGGCTGGCCGGCCTTGTGAACGTTGCCGCCGCTTGCTGCAGTATTGGAGAGCATGCGCGCGCTACCGGCGGTTGCACTGTCGGTGTCGCTCGCTATCACGTTGCCGAAACTCGCCGGGCGGATGGCAAAGTTATCGGTGGAACAGGAAGTCGAAGTCGGTGAGCTGGCCGGATAACTGATTCTTACCCGCACATCTCTCCAGACATTGCCGACCGCCCCAAAATTGACGGCAGAGCGGCCGTTGGCGATACTGGCAGAAGCAATGGTCTGCAACAGGGTGAAGCTTGTGGGGCAGTTGTTGGCGTCCACGCCGACGCCGGTTGTGGTGTTGCCCAGCAATTCAACTTTCACCGTGTCGGAAAAAGTGCTTGCCTGGGCACCGCCGCTGATTGCAACCACATGAAGGCCAAACGCAGTGCCCGAAACTTTTGTCTTGATGACGCCGGAAATTGCGCCTGCTGCGGTGGCGGCCTCGAAAGCATTGAAACTGCCGGGGGCGGTGCCTGGCGCGTTGCCCCCGCATTTGGTCGAGACCGAATTAGCGCCTGCCCCGGGCGTGTTGCGCCACGGACCCGAACCATCAGGGGTACGATCGACGCCCTTGTTGGCGGCGGAGACCTGCAAGTCGTAGGGGGGGGAGACAAAGCCGCAGGCCGGGATGGCCGATGGATAGTAGGTCGTTGTGAAGGGCGTATTGGCGGTGCGCACGCGAAGGATGTCGACCACATCATCGTTGGCGTCGAATAGAACGATGTCCGCGTTTTGCGAAGTTTGGTTCGCGCTGAACGAGTTGATCTGATACTCACCACCGAAACAACTGTTGGCACCAGAGGTCGGCAGGGCTCCGGTTGTCGTCTTGTTGCTGGTGTAAACCGTGACTTTCCAGCCGGTCATATCAATGCCGGCATCCAGCTTCCTGACCTCGGTGAAATGATCGATGTAGTTATATTCGTTGAGGGTCACCTTGCCGATCGAGTCTGAGCACGCATTGGCAGCCAGCGCGGCCGCAGGCATGCCTAACGCGGCTGCCGCCAGCAGCCACATGACCAGAAGACGCCGCAGCGGGTGCAGAAGAAGATTCACATCACACCTTTTCATTTTGAAAAACTCGCCTGAATCCGCCGCTCGACATAATCCACCCCCAAAGGCGTGCCCGACGTTGCGGTCGACGTGACCTGATAGATCGCGACCGCATCGGCCCCATCGGTCGCGGGAGTGCGGGTGCAAGTGACAACCACTGTAAAGGCGGCGAGCGTTCCGGCAAGGGGATTCAGCGTAGTCGGTGAAACCGGGCACGGTGCGGTACTGGTCGGCGGCTGGGTTTGCGGGTCGACCACCTGCCACGCCGCCCACTCGATGCCGGCGCGCGCCGCCTGGTAGGCACGTCCGCCCTGGATGTCCAGCGCGCTGCTGAGGTGGCTGGTGCGCGACAGCGACACCATGTAGCCGCCCAGCGCTGCCAGGATGACCAGCAGGAAGATCGCGGTGGGCAGGACGAAACCGGATTCGGTGCGCGCCACGCGGTTCATGGCTGATTGCTCACCTGGGTGTTGGCATGCAGGCGGATGGTCTCGCCTGCCAGGCTCAGGCTAAGCGTCATGCTGACCAGACCGCTGCGTTCGGTGACGCCGGGCTGGTAGTCGAAGCTGCAGGCGCTGACGCGGGTGGCCAGCAGCGCCCGCGGCGTGGCGGCGGTCATGCCGACGGCCGGGTCGTAGCCCCAGAAACGCGTGAGCGTGCCGGCAGCAGGGTCGCAGACATAGCTCACCGGGCCGTCGACGACCTGGAAGCGGTTGCCGGGCGAAGCCAGCGGAAACTGCTTGGGCGCGATGGCGATACGGGTGACGCTGCCGGCCGTGCCGGTGTAATCGGCGAGCGTTTCATCCGCCCAGGCATCGGCGCCGGGAATGCCCAGGTTGTACACGGCAATGCGGTCGCCGGGCTGCATTGCAATGCCAGACCCCAGCGCTTCGAAGCTGTCGTCGGCTAGCGTGAAATCCAGATTGTCGTTGCCGATGCTGCCGTCGCCCTGCGCCCGATAGCGCCCGCCGCTACGGGTGCCGAGAAACTCCACCACGCTGCCCCCCGCGGTGACGCGCACGCTGTTGGGCAGCGCCAGCCGGATATCCCGTGCCATGCGGCGCAGCGCGGTGTCGGCGGTGTCGGTCAGGCGCGCACGGCGATCCTGGGCGACATAACTGTCCAGCGGAGCCCGCAGGAACAGCGCCACCATCGAACCGACGATGCCGGTGATCGCGATGACAATGATCATCTCGATCAGGCTGAAGCCGGCATGATCAGAAGTTCGGCGCATATCGGGTGCGGTAGCCGGAGAGGCTGACGCTGTGGTTGCCCGGGCCGGTGACGGTGACGGTGGCGAGCAGGGTTTCACCGGCCGGGATGCCGTTAAAAACGCCGGCCGACTGCACCCGGACCGTGGCGGAATAA
>JAGXGM010000086.1 GCA_024636675.1 Hydrogenophilales bacterium
CCGCGTCATTGCCATGCGCAGGCCGGTCAGGTGGCTGCCGCCGTCACGCTGCGGAATGTTGTTGGTGAAACACTGCACCGTTTCGGAATAGCTGTCGTTCCACTGCATGGCGACTTCGACGGTCATGCCGTCCTTTTCGCCAATCGCGCTGAACACCTTGGGATGCAGCACCGATTTGACCCGGTTGATATATTCGACGAAGCCCTTGACGCCGCCTGAGTGCGCGAAGTTTTCGCTCTTGCCGTCGCGATGATCGATCAGTTCGATCTTCACTCCGTTGTTGAGGAAGGACAGTTCGCGGATACGTTTGGCCAGGATGTCGTAGTGGAATTCGACCTTGCCGAAGATTTCCTCGTCGGCCAGAAAATGTACTTCCGTGCCGCGATTCTGGGTATCGCCGACCACTTTCATCGGTGACACTTCGACCCCTTTCTGGGTATCTATTTCTCGGTTGACGACCTTGCCGAGATTAAATTCCATGAGGTATTTCTTGCCGTCGCGGCGCACGATCAGCTTCAGCCATTTCGACAGGCCGTTGACGCACGACACGCCGACGCCATGCAGGCCGCCAGACACCTTGTAGCTGTTCTGGTTGAACTTGCCGCCGGCGTGCAGCACCGTCATGACGATTTCGGCTGCGCTGCGCTTGGGCTCGTGTTTGTCGTCGAACTTGATCCCGACCGGGATACCGCGCCCGTTGTCGGAAACCGAGATGGAGTTGTCGGGGTGGATGATGACCTTGATGTCGTCGCACCAGCCGGCCAGTGCCTCGACGATGGCGTTGTCCATCACTTCGAACACCATGTGGTGCAGGCCGGTACCGTCGGAGGTATCGCCGATGTACATGCCGGGGCGCTTGCGCACCGCTTCCAGGCCTTCCAGCTGCTGGATGCTGTCTTCATCGTAACCGTCGTTGACGTTTTCTGGCTGGTTGCTCATGGTGTTCCTATCGGTTGTTGCTAAGTGTGGAGGTTCGTCGGAGCCCGGATGCGCAACGACTAGATTCTCATCGGCATCACGACGTACTTGAAGCCGGGCTCGCCTTCACTGGTCAGCAGCATGCTGCTGTTGGCATCGCCCAGCGACAGGGTGATTTCTTCGCTGCTGAGCGCGCCCAGCCCATCCAGCAGATAGGTCACGTTGAAGCCGACGTCCAGCGGCTCGCCATCGTAGCTGACTTCAATTTCGTCGGCGGCCTCTTCCTGCTCGTTGTTGTTGCAGACGATGCCCAGGGTGTTTTCACTCATCACCAGGCGTACGCCACGGAATTTTTCGTTCGACAAAATCGCCGCACGCTGCAGGGCCTGAATCACGCTCTGGCGATTGGCCTTGAGGTGGCGTGGCTGGCTGGCCGGGATGACACGATGGTAGTCGGGAAATTTGCCGTCCACCACCTTGGTGACCAGTTCGGTGCCGGACAACGTGATGGTGACCTGATTGGCGCCGATGCGCAGTTCGACCGGGTCGTCCACATCGCTCAAAAGCTTGGAAAGCTCAACCACGGTTTTGCGCGGAATGATGACTTCGCGGGCTTCGGCGCCCGTTTCGAGCTGGGTTTCGGCATAGCTCAGACGATGGCCGTCGGTAGCGACCACCCGCAACTGCGTGCCATCCAGTACCAGCAGCATGCCGTTGAGATAATACCGGATGTCTTGGCTGGCCATGGCGAACTGAACTAGCTGCAACAGGCGCTTGAGTGTTTTTTGCGGCAGGCGGATTGCCTCGCCTAAACCCGCGCCGGTTTCAACCCGCGGAAAATCTGCGGCAGGGAGGGTTTGCAGGGTGAAACGAGACTTGCCCGCACTCACCACCACCTGACTGTCCTTGGTGTCGAGCTTGATCCTGGCGGTGTCCGGCAATGCACGGACGATGTCGAACAGCTTGCGTGCCGCGATGGTGATGGCGAAGTCTTCGCCCGCTTCGGCACTTTCCAGCTGCGTGCTGACCTGCAATTCGAGATCGGTCGCCAGCACGGTGAGCGTGCCGTTTTTTTTCTCCAGTAGCAGGTTGGAAAGAATGGGTAGGGTGTGGCGACGTTCGACCACGCCGACTACAGCCGAGAGGGAAGCAAGAAGTGCGTTGCGTTCGCTTTGTACTAATAGCATTTATATATACCTGAGAGTCATAATAAAGGCGGCCAAAAACTGGGGATAAGCTTTTTTACCTAATTAAAATAACCGCTTGCGTTAATTTTTGGGTGTGGGTAACACCTTGGCCAAGTGGGAGAGGTGGGGATAGAATTTTCGTTTTCGCCACACGCCCCGACTTATCCACATTTCATCCTCAGCCTGTCAGGCTCTGTAACAACACCAGATAGTCGCGCCCGATGTCGGCTTGCGTCTCGCGTAATTCGGCGACTTTGCGGCAGGCGTGAATGACCGTGGTGTGGTCGCGTCCGCCAAACGATTCACCGATTTCGGGCAGGCTTTGGTTGGTTAATTCTTTCGCCAGCGCCATGGCAATCTGGCGGGGGCGCGCCAGATTGCGCGTGCGTTTTTTGGAAAACATGTCGGCGACCTTGATCTTGTAAAAATCAGCGACTGTTTTCTGGATGTTTTCGATCGAGACAATACGCGAGGTCGACGCGATGAGGTCGCGTAGCGCCTCCTTCACCAGTTCAAGCGTGATCGGCTTTTCGTGGAAGCGCGAAAATGCGATTACCCGCTTCAGGGCGCCTTCCAGTTCACGCACGTTGGAGCGCACCTGCTTGGCGATGAAAAAGGCGACATTTTCGTCGAGCTTGAGGTTTTCTGCCTGCGCCTTGGCCAGCAGGATAGCAACCCGCATTTCCAGCTCCGGCGGCTCGACAGCCACCGTCAATCCCCAGGCAAAGCGCGATTTCAGCCGGTCGTCGAGCCCGGTGATTTCCTTGGGGAAGGTGTCGCAGGTGATGACGATCTGTTTCTTGTTTTCGATCAGCGAATTAAAAACGTAGAAAAACTCTTCCTGAGTGCGATCCTTCTTGGCCAAAAACTGGATGTCGTCGATCAGCAGCAGGTCCAGCGACATGTAGCGCCGTTTCAGGTCATCGAACTGCTTGTTCAGGTAGGCCTTGACCACATCGTCCACGTAATCGTTGGCGTGGATATAGCTGATGCGTGCTTCCGGGTTGGCTTGACGCACCGTGTTGCCGATCGCCTGCAACAGGTGGGTCTTGCCCAAGCCTACGCCGCCGTAGACGAACAGTGGGTTGTAGGCTACGCCGGGATTATTGGCGATCTGCAGGGCGGCAGCGCGAGCCAGCTGGTTGGCGCGACCGGAGACGAAATTGTCGAAATTGAACCCCGGGTTGATGCGAAGACCGACTTGAGTCGGTGCGATCGTTGGAATAGGTACGGGTGCAGCATACTGGACGGAAGCCGGAGTCATGGGCGCGCGTGGCGTGCTGTTTTTCTTCCCCAGCGCATAGATGATGATCACCGGCTGCGCGTAAAATTCTTGCGCCCAGCCCTCAATGTGTTCGGCAAATTTTTCGCGTACCCAGTCCATTACGAAATGGTTGGGCGCCAGAATCCGTACGTCGCCCCCCGCGTCGTCAAAGACGAGGGGTTTGATCCATGTGCTAAATTGCTGCTGGGTCAGATTGGCGCGGAAGCGCTCTTGGCAAAGGTCCCAGAAGGAATCCATAGTCGAGGGGTGGGGGGCGGTGAGCTGCATGGGATTCAAACACGAATCTTACTCTTCTTTGACTGGGTTATCCACAGGCCGAAGGGGCCGGAATCAGCAAGGCCTGTCCATATCAACTTGACATCCTCCCGGCCGGGAGGGTTTAATACGCGGTTTTTCAACATATTTTTTGTGTTCGGCCAGCCTGTTCCCGGGATATGGTCAACACCTGCCAGAAAGGATAGTCATGAAACGCACTTATCAACCCTCTACCGTCCGCCGCAAGCGTACCCACGGTTTCCGCGCCCGCATGAAGACCAAGGCCGGCCGCGCCATCATCAACGCGCGGCGCGCCAAGGGTCGCGAGCGTCTGGCAGTCTGACCAACACGCCCCGCGGCGTTCGCCTCCGCGATGCGCGGCTGGTTGCCAAAGCCGATTTCGATCGGGTATTTTTCGACAACCAGCGCGCTCGGACCGACTATGTTGTGGTGATGGCACGCCCAAACCCGGTGGGGTATCCACGCCTGGGTATGGTGATTGCCAAGCGTCTGCTCGCGCGCGCGGTGGATCGCAACCGCGTCAAGCGCTGTGTGCGGGAAAGCTTCCGGCAGGTCCTGCCGGAGCTTCCTGCATGCGATTTCGTCGTTCGCCTGATCGCCAAGCCGGTTCCCGGAGATGAGGCACGCGATTTGTCCCGCACCTTTAAACGTGCCGGCAACCGTGCCATGGCAAAATGGCCCATGGCTCCGGTAGGCGAAATCGCGCCGGCACACTCTTCCAACTAAACGCGTCCCGTCCCATGGATAACCAGCGGCTGATCCTTTTTATTGTCTTCTCCTTTTCGCTGCTTTTGTTATGGGAAGCCTGGCAGGACAAAAACGCGCCTGTACCACCCGCTCCCTCCGCGACGACGGCCCCTGCAACAGGTGCGCCAACGCCCAGTGAGGCTCTGAAAGCGACTGCGCCACCCGCAACAACGCCATCAACCGGTTTTGGCAAGGGCCCGCGTGCCATTGTGGAAACAGACGTGTTGCGCGCCACCATCGACGCCAACGGCGGTGATCTGCGCGAATTGGAATTGCTGCCGTACCGCGAAACCGAAGACAAGAACGAGGTTTTCACTCTATTCGAAGAAAGCCAAACGCAACCCTATCTCGCGCAAAGCGGCCTGGTTGGTGAAGGCCTGCCGACGCATCGCAGTGAATTCCAGCTCAACCCCGGCACCTATCGTTTGGCTGGTGGTGCGGTGCAGCTGGAAGTGCCGCTGGTGTGGGTTGATTCTGCCACCGGCGTGCGCGTCGAAAAAACCTATATTTTCAAGCGCGGCAGCTATGAGATCGACGTCAGAACGCGCGTTATAAACGGTGGCACCCAGCCCATCGATCTGACCCCCTACTACCAGTTCACCCGCCACGGCGAAGCGCCGCGCGGGGAATCCTTCTTCCTCTATACCTATACGGGCCCGGCCTTTTACACTGATGCCGAGAAGTTTCAGAAGGTCCCGTTCCAGGAGATCCAGGAGGGCAAGACCGATTTTCAGAAAACAGCAGACAATGGTTGGGTCGGGATGGTGCAACACCATTTCGTGTCAGCCTGGCTGCCCGAGGGGAGCGTCAAGCGCGAGTATTACACGCGTCCATTGGGCGATGGCCTGTATTCAGCAGGGGTGATCGTAGATGAAGGCACGCTCGAACCCGGCCAACAAAAGACGTTCACTGTACCGTTGTATGCCGGGCCGCAAGTACAGACCCTGCTTGAAAAAGCCGCGCCCGGGCTGGAGCTGGTGCGTGACTACGGCTGGCTCACGCCACTGGCCTACCCTATTTACTGGGTGCTGGAAAAAATCGAGCGCCTGGTCGGCAACTGGGGCTGGGCCATTATCATCCTGACCTTCCTCCTCAAGCTGGCGTTGTACCCGCTGTCGGCGGCCGGCTACAGGTCGATGGCCAAGATGAAGAAGCTGACGCCGCGCCTGCAGAAACTGAAAGAAACCTACGGCGACGACCGTGCCAAATTGCATCAGTCGATGGCCGAGATGTACAAGACCGAGAAAATCAATCCGCTCGGCGGCTGTCTGCCGATCCTGATCCAGATCCCGGTGTTCATCGCACTGTACTGGGTGTTGCTTGCGGCGGTCGAAATGCGCGGCGCGCCATGGCTGGGCTGGATCACCGACCTGACTGCACCGGATCCGTGGTACATCCTGCCGGTCATCATGGGCATTACCTCGATTCTGCAGGTCAAGCTGAACCCGCAGCCGATGGATCCTATGCAGGCGAAGATCATGATGATCATGCCGGTGGCGTTCACCGTGATGTTTATCTTTTTCCCGGCTGGCCTGGTGCTCTACTGGGTCGTCAACAATATCCTGTCGATCGCGCAGCAATGGATGATCAACAAACAGGTCGTGGGCGACCAGGCGAGCAAAGCCTGATCAGTTCAGAATGAGGCCATCGAGCCGTTCAGGTTTGTGAACCCAATAGCCCTGGACATAATCCACGCCTAGCGTTTTCAAGCAAGAATAGATCGCTTCGTTCTCGACATATTCGGCGATGACCTTGAGTCCCAGGGCGTGGGCAACATCCACCATGGAGGCGGTCAACGCCTGATCGGTTTTATCTGTGAGGATGTTGCGGATATATATGCCGTCAATTTTCAGATAATCGAGCGGCAAGCTGCGCAGGTAACCATATGAACTGTAGCCGCTGCCAAAGTCATCCAGTGCGACACGACATCCCAGTTTGCGCAACTTGCGCAGGGAGCGCACAGCCACATCCAGACAGCCGATGGCCGCTGTCTCGGTTACCTCGATGATGAGTTTCTTGGTGAGATGGGGATAGTCGGAGAGCAGGCCTACCATTGCGTCGACATGATCGTCCATCGTCAGACTGCTGCCGGACAGATTGACCGACAGGCCGCTCAATTGATTCAGCCCGGCCGGATTGCTGTCCATCCATTTCAGCGCCGATTTCAGTACCCATGTGTCCAGGTCATGGATGCGGCCGGTTTGCTCCGCCATCACGACAAAGCTCTGGGTGGTATGGCTGGGAACCAGTTCTTCGTGGATGCCAAGCAGAATTTCATAATGTGAGGGCGCGCCGTCTTCGCAGGATGCTATTTTCTGGCAGCGTAAATAAAGCGAGGAAAAGGGCAAGGGATTAATCTGGTTGGCAACGGAAGGCACGTTGCTCAGGCAGGACAGATCGAACCCCGCATGCTGACGCGCGCTGGCGCAGAGCTGGTTGGCACGGCGCAGCACGCTTGATGGCGCGGACGCTCCCTTGCCGTCGATCAGCGGCACGACTGCACCGATCACTTTCCACTCCGGATGCAGGTCCTCCAGATCGGTCTTTAGCCGGGTAAGCCGGCCGGCCAGTTGATCCGGGTCCTGTGGTGAAAAAATCATCAGGAATGTCACATCACTGAGTCGGCCGCAGTGCTCGCCGCTATCCATCATGGCCAGCAGGATTTCGCCGGTGCGCTTCTGCATGACGGTCAACTCGTCCCCCGGTAGCGAAGACAGGCTGGGCCGCATGGTGGGGATTTCGATCAATGCGCAGAAGGTCGAGGGTTCGCTGACCGGGTGGGCAAGGCGCCGTTCCAGTTCGTCCATCAGGGCATTGCGTTTCAGGCAGCCGCTGGCGGGATCCTGCCAGGTATAGGCGTGTACGGCATCCAGGCTGGCGGTAAGTGTGGCGTCGGCGATGCGCTCCAGGAAGGGCTCATCAAAGCTTTGCGCCTCTTCGATCAAGCCGCTGTCCAATTCCCGCAGGAAGCGGTCGGCCGGAATTTCCAGCAGGCCGGTGGCAGACCGGTTAAGCAGGACCCATTTGTCCTCGTGCAGGCCGAGAACTTCGTAGGGAATCGCCTCTTCATCCCGTTTGACAACACACCACCTGATGTCGAGGGAAGGTTCGGAAACCAGGGGCCCCAGGGCGCTTACGCGTTGCGAGCGTCGTGATTGCCGGTCCTCACGCAGTTTTGAGTTGATCTTCAGCAGCAAGCGGTTGACCTGTATAAGCGCTGCGTCGGCGTTTTCCTGCCCCAACAGCCACTGCATGGTCAGGTTGACTGCATGGTGAAGGGCTGGGTCGAGGAACTGGCCGCGATCGTCGACGCCCTGATGCAGTGCGTCAAGTGCGTTGATCAAGGTCCAGGCGGGGTGCTCGGGCTGGGCGTGATAGGTGAGTCCGTTAAGCGTGTATTCCAGCAAGAGTCCCTGCGCCTGCAGCATCAGGGCCCGGATCTGGGAAGCCTGGGCAAGCTTTTCCGGGCCTAAGTCAACGGGTGGCGGCTGCCGCATCAAGGCATACAGTCCCTGCATCGCAGCGTTATCCAGATCGCCCAGGCCACCCAGTACCTGTCCGACGGCGCTACTCTCCGTGCCGGATTGTGGCGGGGCCGGATTTCCCTGCAGCAAGCCGGCCGTATCGATCATTCCCGTGGCGGGCAGGAAGCGGCTGAATATGCGATCGCGGGCCAGCATGCCGGATACCAGGATGCTGGCAGGCAAATAACCGTCCTGGTAGGGAGAGGCCGATGCGGGCAATTGCGCGTTCGCTTCACCGAGGTTTTCCGTAAGCCTGTTTAGCAAGGCCGCCAGCTCGTTTATCCGGGCAGGAGCCGCGGCATCTGTGCTTGTGTTCCCGCCTTCTGCGTCCCTGGCAGTATCCGCTGCGGATAGTTTCAGCCAGGCCTCCAGGCTCGTAATCTGCTGCGGGTGATGAATGAATTCGGGCGGCGCGTCTCCGACGATGCCGAGCAGGGCGTGGTAGAGGGCAGCCGCATGCTTCTGAAATGCCCGTCCCATCAATTCATAGCAGAAGACACGTTGGTCCAGATCAAGCTTGAGTGGTGCAATCAGCTCGACCAGAACATTTAGCACGGCATCCAGCTGAAAAGGATGATCGGTATGTTGGCCGGCGCTGTTTAGCAGGCTGCTGTAATGGCGGCTGAATTCATCGGGCAGCGGGCTGATGGATTCGCCGGCATTTTGTGCGATGGTGGTGCGCCGGATCCAGTCATCCACACTTTCCATTTCGGCCGCGTCCGTCGGATGGGCTGACGGCGCACCCACCAGGCCGGGCCCTGGCTCCGGATACATCGGGTAGGCGAGTGTGAACTGCTGGATAAACCGCGGGCGCAGCTGGATCAGTTCTTTCTGCAGAGGGGCAAGCCCGGTTGGATTAACCAGGCCTTCCCGCAACCGGGGGCTAAGTTGTACCTGTTCGGGCAGTAGCAGAAAAAAATCGTCCACCACGGCCCTCATGCCACCCATGAATTGCGTGTGGCAGGCCTGTTGCACCTGCAGGCTGGAAAGGCGGGTCGCCAGAGAGTGCGTACCTTCCCGATTGACGGACTGCAGGGCTGCCAGGACATTCATTGATGTGTTGCGCAAGGACAGCAATGCGCGCCTGCCCTGAATGTTGACGATCAAGCCTTTGCTGGAATGGTGCTGGGCGTTCAGATCAAAATCCAGACGGGCCGTTAGACCGACGGACTGCTGTGGCAGCGGGGTGTTTTGGAAATCGAATGCCAGCCCCTGCTTGGTGAGGCTGGCGATGGTGCCAAAGCAGGGCGATTGCCCCGCCACCTGCAGGACAGCGGGCAACAAAATGGATCGCGGAGCAAAGGTGGTTTGTTCAGACACGGGCGTGACTGAAGGGGGGTGAACCGCGTTTTGTGGGAAACCGTCGCATAGCTGAAATAACGGCAGTCAAACCAGTAAATTAAGGCAGCAAAAGAGGTTCTGCCTTGCCGGCCGGCGACCGCCGGGTCAGGCAACGTTACAATGTCAGAGATGCCATTGTGGTTTGATGCGCCAACCCCCTTTTCTTTAATGCACACCCTCTCCCGACCCCCGTCCGACTTGATTGCTGCCATTGCCACCGGCCCCGGGCGTGGCGGGGTCGGGGTGGTGCGGGTGTCGGGGACAGACATCGCCCCGCTGGCCAAGGCGGTCCTGAAACGCATTCCCCAGCCGCGCCATGCCCAGTTCAGCCGTTTTTTCGATGGTGAGGACAGGGTGATCGACGAGGGCATCGCGCTTTATTTTGCCGCGCCGCATTCATTCACCGGTGAGCATGTGCTGGAACTGCAAGGGCATGGCGGGCCGGTGGTGCTGAATCTCATCCTGCAACGCTGTGTCGAGCTCGGCGCGCGGCTGGCTGAACCGGGTGAGTTTTCCCGACGCGCGTTTCTCAATGGCAAGCTCGATCTGGCGCAAGCCGAGGCGGTGGCCGACCTGATTGATGCAGCGTCCACCGAGGCCGCGCGTTCGGCGGTGCGTTCGCTGTCGGGCGAGTTTTCGGCGCGGATCGCCGAGCTGGTCGACGCGCTGACCCGTCTGCGCATGCTGGTGGAGGCCACGCTCGACTTTCCCGAGGAAGAAATCGATTTTCTGCGCGACGCCGATGCCTTCGGCCGGCTCGATGCCATCGACACCCGCCTCGCCGCGGTGCGGGCGCAGGCGAAACAGGGTGCAATGCTGCGAGAAGGCCTGACCGTGGTGCTGATCGGCCAGCCGAATGTAGGCAAGTCGAGCCTGATGAACCAGCTGGCCGGATTCGAGGCGGCGATCGTTACCGAGATTGCAGGCACCACGCGCGACACCGTGCGCGAGGCGATTCAGATCCAGGGCGTGCCGCTGCATCTCATCGACACCGCGGGTCTGCGCGACACCGATGACCTGGTGGAGCAGCTTGGCATCGCCCGCACCTGGGCGGCGGTGGAAAACGCTGATGTGGCATTGCTGCTGGTGGATGCTGCGCACGGCGTCGGCGAACGCGAGGCGGCGATCCTGCAGCGCCTGCCGAAGGCTGCGCGGCTGACCCTCCACAACAAGATCGACGTCACTTCCGATGTGCCACGCGCGGTGGGTGACGAAGTCTGGCTATCCGCTAAAACCGGCGCCGGGATCGAATTGCTGCGTGAAAAACTGCTTGAAGCAGCGGGCTGGCAGGCGGCGGGCGAGGGTGCCTTCATGGCGCGTGCGCGCCATCTCGACGCGCTCCAGCGTGCCGCCCGCCACCTTGCCGCAGCGCGCGCCATGGCCGCACAACTCGAACTGTTTGCCGAGGAACTGCGGCTCGCGCAGGCCGCGCTGTCGGAAATCACCGGCGAATTTACTGCCGACGATCTGCTGGGTGAAATCTTCAGCAAGTTCTGCATCGGCAAGTGATCGGCAGTCCAGGCTTTTCCGCGGGCGCACCAGCGCTTATGCTTGAAACGTGTTTTTCTCCACAGGATTGTCAGCCATGCTGACTTGGCGCGGCATTGCCGACGAACTCAAGATCCATCGTGCGCGCCTGCTGCAGGCCAACCTCATTGCGTTGCTGGCCGTCACCGCCGCGGTGCCGGTGCCGCTGCTGCTGCCGCTGATGGTCGACGAGGTGCTGTTGCAACATCCGGGGAAAATGGTTGCCGCCATCGGGGCCTGGTTCCCCGCCGCGTGGCATGGGCCGCTGTTGTTCATCGGCGCGGCACTGCTGCTGACGGTGCTGCTGCGGCTGACCGCCATCCTGCTCAACGTGTGGCAGGGTCGGACGTTTTCGCTGCTGGCCAAGGAAGTGGTTTACCGCATCCGGGTGCGCATGCTGAACCGCCTGTCGCGCATCGCGCTGTCGCAGTTCGAGACGGTGGGTGCAGGGCGGGTGACCTCGCATTTTGTGACCGACCTCAATGCTATCGACAGCTTCCTCGGCGCCTCGGTTTCGGGCCTGGTGGTGTCGGTGCTGACTCTGGTCGGCGTTGGCGTCGTGCTGTTCTGGATGCACTGGCAGCTGGCGCTGTTCATTCTGCTGTTGAATCCCGTCGTGATCCTGTTTTCAACCCGGCTCGGCAAGCGGGTGAAGGATCTGAAAAAGTTCGAGAACCGCGCGTTCGAGGTGTTTCAGGACACGCTTTCCGAAACGCTGGATGCCTTGATCCAGATCCGCGCGATGAATCGCGAGAAGCATTATCTGGCGAGAGTGAGCGAGCGAGCCGCCGATATCCGCCAGCATGCGGCGGCATTCGCCTGGAAATCAGACGCGATGAGCCGGGTTTCATTCTTCGTGTTTCTCGCCGGCTTCGACGCCTTTCGCGCTGGCGCGATGCTGATGGTGGTGTTTTCCGACCTCTCCATTGGCCAGATGCTGGCGGTGTTCGGCTACCTGTGGTTCATGATGACGCCGGTGCAGGAACTGGTGAACATGCAGTATGCCTGGTACGCCGCCAACGCCGCGCTGGGCCGCATCAACGCGCTGCTCGGCCTTGCCAGCGAGCCGCAGCATCCAGCGCTGCGCGATCCCTTCGCTGGCCAGCCCACCGTCGGCATTACGCTCGACCATGTGAGCTTTGCCTACGACGAGGGGGAGACGGTGCTCGACGATGTCAGTCTGACCGTGGCAGCAGGCGAGAAAGTGGCGCTGGTGGGCGCCTCCGGCGGCGGCAAGTCGACCTTGGTGCAGGCCCTGCTGGGTCTGTATCCGGTGAAGTCGGGGCAGATTCTGTATGGCGGTGTGCCGGTGACCGAGATCGGCTGGGAAATGGTTCGCGAGCACGTCGGCGTGGTGCTGCAGCACCCGGTGCTGTTCAACGACAGCGTGCGCGCCAACCTGACGCTGGGGCGCGAGGCCGACGATACGGCGCTGTGGCAGGCGCTGGAGATCGCCCAGCTGAAGGATTTCATAGTCGGGCTGCCGCATGGGCTGGAAACGACGGTGGGGCGTCAGGGCGTGCGCATGTCGGGCGGCCAGCGCCAGCGGCTGGCAATCGCGCGCATGATTGTCGCCGATCCTGAAATCGTCATTCTCGACGAGGCCACCTCGGCGCTCGACAGCGACACCGAACGACGCCTGCATCAGGCGCTAAGCGGATTTCTGGGTGGGCGTACCACGCTCATCATCGCCCACCGCCTGTCGGCGGTGAAACAGGCCGACCGCATCCTGGTGTTCGAGAACGGCCGCGTGGTGGAAGCGGGTGACCACGATGAGCTGATCGGCCGCGGCGGCCTCTATCACAAGCTGTATCACTCTGCCTGAGACCATTTCATAATCAGGGCTACCTATTACAGTATTTTCTGATATACTCCACAGAGTTGTGCATACAGCAGTGGGCAGGTCAGGCTTTAGCCGCCGTGCCTCGGGACTGTTCTCACAGCCCCATCGTCTTCGACCTCTCTTTTGTGCTCCGGTGTTTTCTGACAGCCGGCAGTGACAAGTCTTGTGGTTGGCGCCGATGTGATCGACGCGACCCGTTGGGCGTGCTGGAATGTCTCCATTCCAGGCGCCGCTTATATTCCGGTTCGTATATTTATGACCTGTTCGGTATTGAACCGGGCGCAGGTCTGTTTTGCGCGTTTGAGCGCACTAAAAAGGTATTGTCATGAGCTTTTCTGAACTTGGGCTTGATCCCCTTCTCCTTAAATCCGTGTTGGCTTCTGGCTACGAAAACGCCACGCCGGTGCAGCAACAGGCGATTCCCGCTGCGCTGACCGGCCGCGATCTGCTGGTGTCGTCGCACACCGGCAGCGGCAAGACGGCAGCATTCATGCTGCCGTCGATCCAGCGTCTGCTGGTCGAGGCGACAGGCAAAGGCATGGGCCCGCGCGTGCTGGTGCTGACGCCGACGCGCGAGCTTGCGCAACAGGTCGAAAAAGCGGCCATCACCTATGGTAACGAAGTGCGCCGCTTCCGCACCGCCTGCCTGGTCGGCGGCTCGCCGTATGGCCTCCAGCTGAAGCGCCTGTCCCAGCCGGTGGACGTGGTGGTGGCAACCCCGGGTCGCCTGATCGACCATCTGGAGCGTGGCAAGATCGATTTCTCGCGCCTGGAAGTGCTGGTGCTCGACGAAGCCGACCGCATGCTCGACATGGGTTTTGTCGACGACATCAAGGCTATCGCCGCGCGCTGCCCGAAAGAGCGCCAGACGCTGCTGTTCTCGGCCACGCTCGATGGCGTGGTGGGAAACCTGGCGCGTGAACTGACCCATGACGCACAGCGCATCGAGATCGCGGCCGAGGCCAAACAGGAAGCCAAGATCGAGCAACGGCTACTGTTTGCCGACAACATGGACCATAAAAACCGCCTGCTCGACGCGCTGCTGCGCGGCGTGGAGATGACGCAGGCCATCGTGTTCGCCTCGACCAAGCGCAGCACCGAGGAAATTTCCGACCTGTTGTCCGAAAGTGGCTTCGCTTCCGATGCCTTGCATGGCGACATGCAGCAGGGGCAGCGTAACCGTGCGCTGCAGCGCCTGCGTGAAGGCCGTACCCGCGTGCTGGTGGCCACCGACGTCGCCGCGCGCGGTATCGACATCGCGGGCATCAGCCACGTCATCAACTTCGATCTGCCGCGGCAGGCCGAGGATTATGTCCACCGCATCGGCCGCACTGGCCGTGCCGGCCGTACCGGCATCGCGGTGAGCTTCGCCGGCATGCGTGAAGGCGGCTTGGTGAAGAATATCGAGCGCTACACCGGTAATCGGATCGAAGTTCACACCATGCCGGGGCTGGAGCCCACCCAGAAGCCGACGGCCGGCCGCCCCGCAGCAGCGGGGCGCCCGCGCAGCAACGCGAGCCCGCGCGGCGGGTTTGGCGACAAGCGCAGCGAGCCGCGCAGCTATGGCGACCGTCCGCCGCGCGGCGATAGCCGTGATAACCGCGACCGTGGCTACCGTGCCGATGCGCGCCCGAGTGGCGACCGTCCGGCCCGCAGCGATGCGCCGCCGCGCGGCAACCGCGCCGATGGCGCGCCGCGTGGCCCGTTCAGCGGCGCCCCGCGCGCAGCATATGGCGACCGTCCGCCGCGCAACGAGGGCTATCGCGGCGCCGATGCCCAGGCCGCACCCAAACCAGAAGTCAACGGCAACAGCGTCGAATACTGGGAAAAGCGTGAGCGCGAGGCCAAGGCCAAAGCGGCCGCCCCCCGCAGCTACGGCGACCGCGGCAACAGTGCGCGCCCCGGCCAGCCGCGCAGCGGCGGCAATGAAAACCGGGGCGGTGGTAACCGCGTCGGTGTGCGGGGGCGTTTCAAGGACTGATCGCGCAGGCAGTCACCGGCAGTAGAAAGGGGGGTTTCACGTGAAACCCCCCTTTTTTTGTCTGTGCCCTGCGGATCGTTTGATCGTTCGCGTGTCGGCGTGGTTTTCTTGAAGGCCTACAGGAGGGTGTCGGCTTGTGCCAGGCTGTTGACGTGGCAGACCTGGTTTCTGCCGTTGTGCTTGGCGGCATAGAGTGCGCGATCAGCCTGCTTGAGTAATTCCCCCAGAATCAGGGAAGCCTCGTGTTTCTGCATCTGGGGCGTGCAGGTAGTGACGCCGATACTGGCAGTTATGCCGCTTTTCGGGCTTCTGATAGCCGCAATGGCCAGCCGCAGGCGCTCGGCCGCCGCGACGCTTTCTGTTTCGCAGGCGCCGAGGACGGCGACGACAAACTCCTCGCCGCCCAGACGCGCCACAATGTCGTTTTCCCGGGCGGTGGCCTTGAGGGCGGCAGCAACCATTTTCAGGACATGATCGCCTTCGGCATGGCCGAAGCAGTCATTAATCTGTTTGAAGTGATCCAGGTCGATCATCAGCAGGGCCGCGCTTTCCTTTCTGCGGCGGGCGGTTCTGAGCATCTGCGCTGCGTGTTCCTGAAATGCGCGCCGGTTGAGCAGGCCGGTCAGGCTGTCCCGGCTGGCAAGCACCTTCAGTTCCGCGTGCAGTTTCTGAAGCTCCGCGGTCTGATGCTTGAGCCGGCTTTCTGCCGCTTTACGTTCGGTGATGTCGCGCGCGACGCAGAGGGTAAAGTGACGGTCGTCAATGAGCATCGGGCTTAGCATGATATCGACCGGGAACTCGCTGCCATCCTTGCGCTGGGAAAACAATTCGACGGCGGCCCCCATCTGCCGGCTGTGCGACTCGGCCATGAACGCGTTACGGTGGCCGACGTGGCGTGCCGCGACGCGTGACGGGACCAGCATTTCGACTGGCTGGTCGATCAACTCGCTACGGTCATAGCCGAACAGGATTTCGGCCTGCGCGTTTGCCAGGGTGATGCGTCCTGCCTGATCTATCAGGAGCAGTGCATCCGGCGTGTACTCAAAAATCCGTTGATAGACTTTCATCAAGGGGCCGGGCGAAAAAAAAGCGTTTTAGTTAGAATCATCGATGATTGTTTCGCGCTTTGTCGGTGGGTCGCGTGTCACGTGACGGTATCGTCACCCCGAGTGTCTCATTTTTGCGACGATACCGGATTGACCGCAGGCACGGCTTTTATAGTATTGGTATCGCCATATCACTTGTAACGCTGGCCCTTTCGCCGGATATCGCCGAATCACGTCAAAATCTGGAAAGGACTTAACCCTATGGGAAAGCGCGCAAGGGGTCAATCGCACATTCCACCCGCTTGGCACTGGATCAACGAACGTGGGCTGCGGATCGAGACGGGCGACGCCACGCTCGCTTACTATGCAGCGCTGATTTCGCAAGAACTGCCGGAAATTGAAGACGTGATACCGGCAGACGGCAGTCTGTTGTTGGTTATGCGGCGCGGCGCGGACTTGTCTGCCGACTTGTGGGCGACGCTGGTCACGCCACCGCTTGGCCTGCAAGCGAGCAAGGGTGTGCTGCATGAAATCGCAGTTGAATATGGGGGAATCGCCGGGCCGGATTTGCCGGAACTGGCAGAACAGGCACGAATGGACGTGGCAACCTATATCAATCGCCACACGGCAGAGGAATATTCGGTCGCTTTCCTGGGGTTCCAGCCGGGGTTCCCGTATCTGCGCGGTCTGCCCAGTGCCCTGCACGCGCGCCGCCGGGCCTCGCCGCGGATCCGGGTGGCGGCAGGCAGTGTGGCGATAGGTGGCCAGTACACCGGGATCTATCCTGCTGGTGGCCCCGGTGGCTGGCATATCGTCGGGCGCACGGCGGCGGCGTTGTTCGACCCGCAACGCGAGACGCCGGCCTTGTTGATGCCGGGCGACCGCGTGCGTTTTGTGCCGAAGGACTCATGCAGTTGACCACTATTTGCCTCCGGGAAACCAGCATGAACCCATGCACACGCATCCTCGGGCACGTTCTGCGGCAGTTCACGAGATGATCGAAGTGCTGCGTGCCGGTCTGTGTGATCTGGTGATGGATCAGGGCCGGCCCGGTTGCGGAGCGCTCGGCGTGCCAGCCGGTGGCGCGGCCGATCCGGCGGCGCTGGCGGCGGCTAATTTGCTGGTGGGCAACGACGAGGCGGCCGCAGGACTTGAGATCGCGCTGTTGGGGCCGTCGCTGCGGTTTCCGCTGGGGGGCGTGGTCGCACTCACCGGTACGCGCTTTGCGGCAACGCGAAGCAGCGGTGTGGACTTGGCGTGGAACGAGACCCTGGTGATGACTGCGGGCGAGACGCTGAGCCTGGAACGGGCAGAGGCGGGCTGCCGCTGCTGGCTGGCGTTTCGAGGCGGGCTGTTGGTGCCGCGCGTAATCGGCAGTCGCAGCACCTTTCTGCCGGCCGGATTCGGCGGGCATCTGGGTCGTGCGTTGCGGGCGGGGGATATGCTGGCAGGCGGGATGCCATCGGGCGGAGTGCGTTTGCTGCGCGCGCAGCCCCCGCCCGGGCTCGAGGAGACGTCGCTGCGCGTGGTGGCAGGACCACAGCTCGGCCAGTTCGACGAGGCCGGCCTGACGGCGTTTTTTGCCGGAACCTATCGGGTAGGGGCAGCGTCAGATCGTCGCGGCCTGCGGCTGGACGGTCCGGCCGTGACGCATGCGCGAGTCGAGTTGCCGTCGCAGGGCGTGCTGCCCGGCGCGGTGCAGGTGCCGCCCGACGGCCAGCCCATGGTCCTGGGTTGGGACGGTCCGGTGACGGGCGGATACCCGGTGATCGCCGCGGTCGTCACTGCTGATCTGCCGAAGCTTGCGCAGTTGCGGCCGGGGGACGCGGTCCGGTTTGTGACGGTTGAGCTTGAGCGGGCCCGGGTGCTGGCCGCGGCCCAGTGGGAAATCGAGGAGCTTGCATGATCGAACTCAATGCCGACATCGGCGAAGGCTTCGACGACGCCAGCCTGATGCCCTATCTGGCACGCGTGTCGATTGCCTGCGGCGGTCATGCCGGCGATGCCGCAAGCATGGCCGCCGCGCTGCAGTTGGCGGCCGAGTATGGTGTGGCGGCGGGCGCTCATCCGAGCTACCCGGATCGCGCGCAGTTCGGCCGCCAGGCGCTGGCGGCATCGGAAGATGAAATTGCCGCGTGGGTCACGCAGCAGACCGAGGTGCTGGCTGAGCAGGCGGCGCGGGCAGGCATCCGGCTGGTGCACGTCAAGCCGCATGGTGCGCTGTATAACGTGGCGGCGCGCGATGCGGGTGTGGCCCGGGCGATTGCCCGCGCAGTGGCGGCACTCGATCCGGCGCTGGCCCTGGTGGGGTTGTCCGGATCGGAGCTGGTAGCGGCCGGGCAGGGCGCCGGCTTGACCGTGCTGCACGAGGCGTTTGCCGATCGCCGTTATCAGTTCAATGGCCAACTTGTTTCACGTGAAACCCCCGGTGCATTGATCGTTGATTCGCTGGCGGCGTCCCGGCAAGCCCGTGCGCTGGCACACGGCAGAGTCAGCACAGCGGGCGGTAGGATGGTTCGCGTCAGGACGGACACGATCTGCCTGCATAGTGATACCCCCAATGCATTAAATGTTGCCCGGGCCGTCCATGCTGCCCTCAATCGCGGATAATTCCGCCCCTACGCTTTTGAACTGCTGATCCATGCCACTGCTTACCTTTGACCGACTTGAACTCGCCTATGGCCACTGGCCGCTGCTCGACGGCGCCTCGCTGGTGGTCGAGGCGGGCGAACGCATCGGCCTGATCGGCCGCAATGGCACCGGCAAGTCCAGCCTGCTGAAAATCATCGCCGGAATCAACCCGCCGGATGCCGGGGATGTTTGGCGCAAGCCGGCGCTGAAGCTGGCGTATGTGCCACAGGAGCCGCAATTTGAGCCCGGCCATACCGTCTTTGAGGCGGTGGCCGAAGGCATCGGTGCGGCGCAGAAGCTGCTGGCCGAATACCATGCCGTAGCGCATGCGATGGCGGAAGGCGACGAGACGGTTTACGCCGATTTCGAACGCTTGTCGCACGAACTGGAGCTGGCCGATGCCTGGCGGCTCAACAGCCGGGTGGAGGAAACCCTGCAACGACTGGGGCTGGACGCCGACCGTGCAGTCGAGACCCTGTCCGGCGGCCTGAAAAAGCGCGTCGCGCTGGCGCGCGCGCTCGTCACCGACCCCGAATTGCTGTTGCTGGACGAGCCCACCAACCATCTCGACTTTTCTGCCATCGAATGGCTGGAAGGCCTGCTCAAGGACTTCAAGGGCGCGCTGCTGTTCATTACCCATGACCGGCGCTTTCTGGACAACGTCGCCAACCGCATCGTCGAACTCGACCGCGGCCAGTTGCGCGAATACCAGGGCAACTTCACGGCCTATCAGGCCAAGAAGGCCGAACAGCTGGAAATCGAGGCGGTGCATAACCGCAAGTTCGACAAATTCTGGAAGCAGGAGGAGGTCTGGATCCGCAAGGGTGTGCAGGCCAGGCGCTGTCGCGACGAAGGCCGGGTGCGCCGACTCGAGGCCTTGCGCCTCACCCGCGAGGCGCGCATGGGCCGCACCGGGCAGGTCGGCTTCCAGATCGACGCGGGCGACCGATCCGGCAAGGTGGTGGCCGAGCTCGAGCACGTCACCTACGGCTACGACGACAGAGTTTTGATCCGCGACTTTTCCGGCACCTTGCTGCGCGGCGACAAGCTGGGCCTGCTCGGCCCGAACGGCGCCGGCAAGACTACGCTGATCCGCCTGATTCTGGGCGAACTGGAGCCGCAGTCCGGCAAGATCAGGCAGGGCACCAAGCTCGAAGTGGCGTACTTCGACCAGTTCCGCAACCAGTTGAACGACGATGCGACGCTGATCGACACGATTTCGCCCGGCTCCGACTTTGTCGAAATCGGCGGGCAGAAAAAGCACGTGATCAGCTATCTGGAAGACTTCCTGTTCCCCGCCGAGCGGGCGCGCGCCAAGGTATCGGCACTTTCGGGCGGCGAGCGCAACCGGCTGCTGCTGGCGCGCCTGTTCGCCCGACCGGCCAACCTGCTGGTGCTGGACGAGCCGACCAACGACCTCGACATCGACACCCTCGAGTTGCTCGAGCAGCTGCTGCAGGAATACAGCGGCACCGTGCTCATCGTCTCGCACGACCGCACCTTCCTCGATAACGTCGTCACCCAGTCCATCGTGTTCGAGGGCGACGGCAAGCTGACCGAGATCGTCGGCGGCTATGCCGACTGGCAGGCGTGGAAAGCGCAGCAAAGCAAGGCGGCCCAGCAGCCCGTCGGCGCCAAGGCTCCACCCGCCGCCGCTTCGCCCAAGGCTGCCGCCAAATCGAGCCTCAGTTACAAGGAGGCGCGCGAGCTCGAGGCTTTGCCGGTGCAGATCCAGACGCTGGAAGCCGAGCAGGAAACCCTTGCGGCCCGGCTGGCCGATCCCGTGCTGTATCAGAACCAGCCGCAGGAGGCGGCAGTGCTGCAGGCGCGCACGGAGGCCATCGAAGCCGAACTGCTCGGCGCGCTGGCGCGCTGGGAAGCACTGGAGGCAAAACAGGCCGGATAGCGCGGAGGTTTCACGTGAAACGAAAGCCTGCAGCGGGTAAAATGCGTCCATGAATTTCCCCGAGTCCTTCGATGTCA
Organism: Hydrogenophilales bacterium; assembly: GCA_024636675.1. Lineage (GTDB taxonomy): Bacteria > Pseudomonadota > Gammaproteobacteria > Burkholderiales > Thiobacillaceae > Thiobacillus. Next base: position 20,290 of record JAGXGM010000086.1, read on the forward strand.
TTGTCATCGGCGGCGGTCACGCCGGCACCGAAGCCGCGCTGGCGGCCGCGCGCCTGGGCGTGAAGACCTTGTTGCTGACGCACAATATCGAAACCCTCGGCGCCATGTCGTGCAATCCGTCGATTGGCGGCATCGGCAAGGGGCATCTGGTCAAGGAGGTTGACGCGCTGGGCGGTGCAATGGCGCTGGCCACCGACGAGTCAGGCATCCAGTTCCGTACGCTCAATTCGTCCAAAGGCCCGGCGGTACGCGCTACCCGTGCGCAGGCCGACCGCGTGCTGTACAAGGCGGCGATCCGCCAGCGTCTGGAAAACCAGCCCAATCTCACGCTGTTCCAGCAGGCGGTCGACGATCTGCTGCTCGACGGTGATCGCGTCGTCGGGGTGAAGACCCAGCTCGGCATCGTCTTTAGCGGGCGCGCGGTGGTGCTGACCGCGGGCACCTTCCTGGGCGGTCTGGTGCACGTCGGGCTGGAGAATTTCCAGGCCGGGCGCATGGGCGACCCGCCTTCGGTGTCGCTGGCCGCGCGCCTGCGCGAGCTGGATCTGCCGGTCGGCCGCCTGAAAACCGGCACCCCGCCGCGTATCGATGGCCGCACCATCGATTTCAGCCAGACCCAGATACAACCGGGTGACGACCCGGCGCCGGCGTTTTCCTTCGTGGGCGACGCGGCGCAGCATCCCGTGCAGCGCCCGTGCTGGATCACCCAGACCACGACGGAGACGCACGAGATCATCCGCGGCGGCCTCGACCGCTCGCCCATGTACACCGGCGTTATCGAGGGGGTGGGGCCGCGCTATTGCCCGTCGATCGAGGACAAGATCACCCGCTTTGCCGACAAGACCAGCCACCAGATCTTCCTCGAACCCGAGGGGCTGACCACCCACGAAATCTATCCCAACGGCATTTCGACCTCGCTGCCGTTTGATGTGCAGCTGGCCATCGTGCGGTCGATCCCCGGGCTGGCGCGGGCGCATATCCTGCGCCCCGGCTACGCCATTGAATACGACTACTACGACCCGCGCAATCTCAAGGCCTCGCTCGAGACCAAGTCGATCGCCGGGCTGTTTTTCGCCGGACAGATCAACGGCACTACCGGTTATGAAGAGGCCGCGGCGCAGGGCTTGCTGGCAGGCACCAATGCCGGTTTGCAGGTACTGGACAAGGACGCGTGGCATCCGGGGCGCCATGAGGCCTACCTCGGCGTGCTGGTCGACGACCTTATCACACGCGGCGTCTCCGAGCCTTACCGCATGTTTACCAGCCGTGCCGAATACCGCCTGCAGTTGCGCGAGGACAATGCCGACATGCGGCTGACCGAAATCGGGCGTGCCCTCGGCCTGGTTGACGACGCGCGCTGGAATGCCTTCAGCCGCAAACGCGATGCGGTCGCGCGCGAAACCGAGCGCCTCAAGGCAACCTGGGTCAACCCCGTCCTCCTGCCGGCAGAGGCCGCCACCCGCCTCATCGGCCAGCCGATCGACCATGAATACAGCCTGTTCGAGTTGCTACGCCGGCCCGACCTGCATTATGCGCAGGTACTCGCGCTGCCCGGCGGCGGGGCGGGGGAAGCCGATCCGCGCGTGGCCGAGCAGGTCGAGATCGCCGCCAAATACCAGGGCTATATTGATCGCCAGAACGATGAGGTCGAAAAGCAGCGCGGACAGGAAGCCCTGCGGCTGCCCCCCGATCTCGATTACAGTCTGTTTTCCGGCCTCTCGATGGAGGTGCGCCAGCGTCTGCAAAAGGCGCGCCCCGAAACGCTGGGGCAGGCGGCTCGGCTGCAAGGGATTACGCCGGCGGCAATCTCGGTGCTGCTGGTCTATGCCAAACGCGGTTTCGCGCCGGATAAAACCCAGCGCGGCATGAAGCCGGGCGCACAAAAGCAAAGCGCATGACAGTCGAACAACAATTGACGGCGGGTATCGCCGCCTTGGGGCTCGCATTGCCCGAAGGCGCCGAGGCGAAGCTGCTGGCCTATCTGGCGCTGCTGGAGAAGTGGAACCGCGTCCACAACCTGACTGCGATACGCGACGCCGAGCGTATGGTCAGCCACCACCTGCTGGATTCGCTGGCGGCGGTTCCCTTCTTTCAGAGCGGCAATTCTGATTCGATTCATGTGCTCGACGTCGGCAGTGGCGGTGGGCTGCCGGGCATCCCGCTGGCGATCGCACGGCCGGAATTGCAGGTGACGCTGATCGACAGCGTCGCCAAGAAAACCGCCTTTTTGCTGCAGGCCAAGGCCGAGCTGGGGCTGAACAATGTCAATGTGGTCACCGGGCGGGTAGAGGATTTTCTGCCCGGGACGCGCTTTAATGTCATTATTTCGCGCGCGTTTTCCGACCTCAAGGAATTCGTCACGCTGACCCGCCACCTTCTTGAGCCCGCGGGCCACTGGCTGGCGATGAAGGGTTTGATGCCGCACGAAGAGATCGCCTATATGCCGGCTTGGGTGAAAGTAAGCGCTAACCACGAACTTGTTGTCCCGGGGTTGGAGGCGAGCCGCCATTTGATCGTTATGGAGTCTGTTGAATGAGCCGAATTCTGGCAATTGCGAATCAGAAGGGCGGCGTCGGCAAGACAACGACGGCGGTGAACCTGGCCGCGAGTCTGGCCGAGCTCGGTCAGCGGGTGCTGCTGGCCGACCTCGACCCGCAGGGCAATGCAACCATGGGTGCGGGCATCGAAAAGCGCACCGCGTTACCGACCGTGTACCAGATCCTGTTGAACCAGGTGAGCGTGCGCGACGCGCGGATGCGCTCCGAGCCGGGTCACTTCGATGTCATTCCGGCCAACCGCGAACTCGCGGGCGCGGAAATCGACCTGGTGAACCTGGAGCAGCGCGATCTGCGCTTGAAGGCGGCCTTGGCGCAGGTGGCCGACGATTACGACTTCGTTCTGATGGATTGCCCGCCGACGCTGAATCTGCTGACGGTCAATGCGTTTGCGGCGGCGGAGGCGGTGCTGATCCCGATGCAGTGCGAATACTATGCGCTGGAAGGCCTGACCGACTTGGTCGCCACGATCAAGAAGGTCAAGCAGCGGCTCAATCCCGATATCCGGATCGAAGGCCTGCTGCGGGTGATGTTCGACCCGCGCAGCACCTTGGCGCAGCAGGTGTCGGACCAGATCAAGCGGCATTTCGGCGACAGGGTGTATGACACCGTGATTCCGCGCAATGTGCGGCTGGCCGAGGCCCCCAGCCATGGGCTGCCGGTTCTGGCCTACGATCGCCAATGCAAGGGCGCGAAAGCATATATGGAACTGGCCGCGGAGACGCTCAAGCGTGCCGGCCTTACAGCAGGGGAAACAGCATAATGGCCAAACTCAAGGGACTCGGGCGCGGACTTGACGCGCTACTGGGCGGCGAAGACAACGCGGCGCCGCCACAGGGTGAGTTGCGCATGATGAAGGTGACGCACCTGGCGCCTGGAAAATATCAGCCGCGCACCCAGATGGACAGCGAATCGCTGCAGGAGCTGGCCGATTCCATCCGCGCGCAGGGGTTGATGCAGCCGATTCTGGTGCGTGAAACCGCGGGAGGGCATGAAATTATTGCCGGCGAACGCCGCTGGCGCGCGGCGCAAATGGTGGGGCTGGATGAAGTGCCGGTGCTGGTGCGCGAGGTCGACGATAACGCGGTGGCGGCGATGACGCTGATCGAAAACATTCAGCGCGAAGACCTCAACGCCATCGACGAGGCACACGGCATGCAGCGCCTGATTCACGAATTCGGCATGACGCATGATGCGGTGGCGCAGGCGCTCGGCAAGTCGCGTGCAGCGGTGTCCAACCTGCTGCGTCTGCTCAATCTGTCGCACCCGGTGCAGGACATGCTCACTGCGGGCCTCATCGAAATGGGTCACGCGCGCGCGCTGTTGCCATTGCAGGCGGCCGCGCAGCGCGAGTTGGCCCACGAAATTGAAACCCGCGATCTGTCGGTGCGCGAAGTCGAGCGCCGGGTAGCGCGCCTGAAAGACGCGGCCGCTACCCCCGTCAAACAGGCAGTCTCCCGTGATGTGGTCCGCCTGGAAGAGGCGCTGTCCGATGCGCTCGGGATGACCGCTCACGTGCGGGCCAACAGCAAGGGCGGGGGCAGAGTGACGCTGCATTTCGCCAGCGCGGAAGAGCTGCAGGGTTTGTTGCAGCGTCTGGACGTGCAGCTGTAGGCAAGGCACTTTTGTGGGGTGGGCCCAGAAAAGCAGAACATTACTATGTAGCGAAATTCATCATCAAGCTGTTTGATGATTGCATAGGGCGCACTGATTCAGTATCATCCGCGGCTAATGTTTATCGGCCCCCATACTTGCACTCGCCGGGTGGCCCTGGCGCAGGCGGGGCTCGCACCCTTCGCTGCACTGATCGGCGGGGTGTTTGGGGGAGTGGAGGCGGGATTCGCCATGTTGTACGGTGCACTGGTGGCACTCGCGGTCAGTGCGGTGCTGGTCTGGCGCGAGCTGCAATCGATGCAGCACCCCGAGTGGGATCCCCAGCGCTTGCTCAAGTTGTTCATTCGTGCCGGAATTGAGCGGATGATGGTGGCGGTGGGGCTGTTGATCGTGGGCCTCGGGGTGCTGAAGCTGGCACCCCTGCCATTGATGCTGGGGCTGTTGCTGGCTCAGCTCGGCTGGCTGGCCGCCGCGACAAGCCGTCGCAGCAAATAAAACAAGGTATTGATTTAACGGATTTTGCCAAGGTTGGTTTTGAATGGGAGCGCGCCGCGTGCCCATCCAAAACCCACTTATTGAATTTGATCACTATGGCTTCGGAATACCATTCCTCTGGCGAGTACATCAAGCATCACCTGCAGAACCTGACCTATGGCCAGCATCCCGATGGCACCTGGGGCATCGCCCACAGTGCCGAGGAGGCCGTCGCGATGGGTTTCTGGGCGATCAACGTAGACAGCATGCTGGTCTCGATCGCGCTTGGCGTCCTGTTCCTGTTTTTATTCCGTCTGGCGGCCAAAAAGGCCACCGTTGGGGTGCCCACCGGCTTGCAGAACTTTGTCGAGTGGATCGTCGAGTTCATCGACAGCTCGGTACGCGGTTCCTTTTCCCATAGGAATGCGCTGGTCGCGCCATTGGCGATGACGGTATTCGTATGGGTGTTCCTGATGAACATGATGGACCTCATTCCGGTTGACTGGCTGCCCTACCTTGCGAGCCTGGCGGGCGTGCCCTACCTGAAAGTCGTACCGACAACCGACCCCAACGTGACCTTTGGCCTGTCGCTGTCGATCTTTGCCCTGGTGCTGTACTACAGCGTCAAGATGAAAGGCGCGGGCGGCTTTTTCTCCGAGCTGGCGTTCCAGCCTTTCCCCAAATGGATGTTCCCGCTCAACCTGATACTTGAGGGTGTGGGGCTGCTCGCCAAGCCGATTTCGCTCTCGTTGCGGTTGTTCGGCAACATGTACGCGGGTGAAATGATCTTCATTCTGATCGCGCTGATGTTCGGCGGCGGTTGGGTCCTGGCTGCATTCGGCGGTGTCCTGCAGTGGGCATGGGCCGTGTTCCACATCCTTATCATCACGCTGCAGGCCTTCATCTTCATGACGCTGACCATCGTGTATCTGGACATGGCGCATGCCGAGCATCACTAGTTTCGATTCTGGTTTCTTGTATTCAACTTTATTTTTAACTCAGGAGTAAGACAAAATGGAAATGACTCAAGCCGTGTTGTACATCGCTGGTGCCCTGATGATGGGTATGGCTTCGATTGGTGCAGCGCTTGGTATTGGCCTGCTCGGCGGCCGCTTTCTCGAAGGCGCTGCCCGTCAGCCCGAACTGGTTCCCTTGTTGCGTACCCAGTTCTTCATCGTGATGGGCCTGGTTGACGCCGTGCCGATGATCGCCGTCGGTCTGACCATGTACATTCTGTTCGCCGTTGCCGGTTAATTCTAGGGTTGGTGCAGAACTTCTCTAACCCCCGTCATTAATAAGGTGCGGATATGAATTTCAACGCAACTTTGATCGGCCAGTCCGTCACGTTCATCTTCTTCGTGTGGTTTTCCATGAAGTTTGTGTGGCCGCCGATCATGAACGCGCTCGAAACGCGCAAGAAGCAGATCGCCGACGGCTTGGCCGCGGGCGATCGTGGCAAGCATGAGCTGGAACTGGCCGCAAAAAAAGCGGCTGACACGCTGCGCGACGCCAAGGCCCAGGCTGCCGAAGTCATTGCCCAGGCAGACAAGCGCTCGGCTCAGATCATCGAGGAAGCGAAAATGGCTGCCAAGGAAGAGGGCGAACGCCAGCTTGCCGCAGCCCAGGCCAATATTGGACAGGAAATGAACCGTGCGCGCGAAAGCCTGCGTGAGCAGGTGGCGGCGCTTGCCGTGGCCGGTGCGGAAAAGATCCTGCGTCGCGAAGTCAATGCGCAAACGCATGCTGACCTTCTGGGCCAGCTGAAGGCCGAGCTTTAAGTCATGAGCGAACTGTCTACCCTGGCACGTCCCTACGCCGAAGCGGTATTCCGCATGTCGCAGGACGAAAACGACCTGGCCGGCTGGTCTTCGCGCATCGCCCGGCTCGCGGCAATTGTGTCCGATGCCCAGGTGGCGCGCTTGATCACCGACCCCACGGTTTTAACCGAGCGCTTGGCGGGCCTCATCATCGACGTGGCTGGCAGTGATCTCGGCGAACGCGGCGCCAACTTCGTCAAGGTGCTGGCTGAAAACGACCGCTTGTCGCTGCTGCCGGAAATCGGCGTGCAGTTCGAGACCCTGAAGGCGAAAGCCGAAGGCATCCTCGAAGCGACCATCACCAGCGCGCAGGAACTGTCGCAGGCGCAGCTCGACGATCTGGTTGCCGGGCTCAAGACCCGCTTCGGCCGCTCGGTGAACGTGCAGATGGCAGTTGACCCCGAACTGATCGGTGGGGCCATCATTGCCATCGGCGACCAGGTGATAGACGGCTCGGTGAAAGGGCGGTTGCAGCGCATGTCCTTTGCCCTGCAGGCGTAAGCCGCGGCCAGGCCCATCCAACTCATTTTTATCGGAGCCTCACGGTTCGGAGAACACACATGCAATTGAATCCAAGCGAAATCAGCGAACTGATTAAAGCCAAGATCGAAAACCTCGGCGCATCGAGCGAGCTGCGCACCCAGGGCACGATCGTTTCCGTCACCGACGGCATCGTCCG
>JAGXGM010000087.1 GCA_024636675.1 Hydrogenophilales bacterium
AGCAATTTGCGCCCTTCGTAAGTGGTTCTGGCATTCTTATGGCTGTTCATCCGGTTGGCCCCCTGGGAGTACTGAAGCGTCGAGAACTCCAGTTTCCCAGATCCTTCCGGGTGAACAACCTATTGAAACATCACAGCTAGGCGGCGAGCCGATGCTGGCGGCTTCGCTGGCGGTGGCGCTGTCGATCGCTGCCATGTACGGCCTGCGCTGCCTGCACCCGCCGGGCGGGGCCACTGCGCTGTACGCCGTGCTCGGCGGCGAAACCGTGCATGCGCTCGGCTATGGCTACCTGTTCAGTCCGGTGCTGCTGAATGTCATCGTGCTGGTGACGGTGGCGGTGGTGTTCAACTATCCGTTCGCCTGGCGGCGCTATCCGCAAAGCTGGCATCAGCGCACCCAACCCGTTGCCATGACAGCCGAAAAAAGCATGATTCCGCACAGCAGCCTGGTCTACGCGCTGTCCCAGATCGACACCTTCGTCGACATCAGCGAAGACGACTTGCAGCGGATTTATGCGCTGGCGCTTCCGGGGCAACCGCAGCCTGCCCCGGAAGCCACGTCACAGCCGGCCGAAGCCGTGCGCTGACGGCCATCACACGGCTTCGGCGATGCCGGCGCCGGCCGGCTTGCCGCCTTATCCCAGCGCGGTATCCAGCATCATCATGACGACAAATCCGCCGATGATGCCCAGCGTGGCGGCCTGTTCGTGGCCTTTGCGATGGGTTTCCGGAATGATTTCGTGCGACACCACCCAGATCATCGCGCCGGCGGAAAAGCCCAGCCCGACCGGGTAGAGCGGCGCAAACCCTGAGGTGAGCGCGATGCCGACGATGGCGCCGAGCGGTTCGGCCAGTCCGGTGAGCGCGGCGAAGGCGACCGCCTGCCACGGCGCATAGGCGATGGTGCGCAACGCTACCGCGACCACCAGGCCTTCCGGGATGTCCTGGATCGCGATTGCCGCGGCGAGCGGCATGCCGACCGAGGTGTCGCCGCCGGAAAAGCCGACGCCGATCGCCATGCCTTCGGGGAAGTTGTGCAGCGCGATGGCGAACACCATCAGCCAGACCCGGCGCAGATGCATCCAGTCGGGGCCATGGCGGCCGGCACCGGGATGCTCGTGCGGCACCGCCTTGTCGGCCAGCAGCAGAAACAGCGCGCCCAGCACCAGACCCACGGCAACGATGGCGGCGCCCGCCGACTTGCTGCCGAGGATCTCGGTGCCTGCCTCGACCCCCGGCAGGATCAGCGAAAAAGCCGCCGCCGCCGCCATCACGCCAGCGCCGAAGCCGAGCATGATGTCTTCCCAGCGCGCGGAAATCTTGCGAATGAGCAGCGCCGGCAATGCGCCCAGCGCGGTCGCCAGCGCCGCCACGCCGGAACCGGCGAGCGCCATCCCCATCGGGGTGTCGAGCCGGGTGCCGCCCTGTGCCCATGCTACCCACCCCAGCCCCGCCAGCAGCACGAGTACCAGGCCGCCGCTGCCGAACTTGAGCGTGGCGGCGTGACGCGGGTCGGCAAAGTAATCCTGCAAGGCACGGGCGGCGATGTTCATGAATTCACTTTAGCCAATGCCCGGCGCTTCAGCGTCGTCCACGGCCGCCATGCCGCCGACGCCAAGACCGATCATGGCCAGCGCATGTGTCAACGCGCGGCGAAGCGGATGCGGGGGCGCGGGATGGACGGGTGCGGCTACGACCGAATCGTGGCGACATTCATCGTAAGTGCTCAACATGCTCGTGCCGAGCATGTTTTTTCCTTTTACGGTTTGGGCGGAGACTTGTGCCCCCCGTCGTCAGGTTTATCTCCGGGCTCACGCAAGATCGAAGCGATCCAGATTCATCACCTTGTTCCATGCCGCCACGAAGTCGCGGACGAACTTCTCCTGCGCGTCAGAACTTCCATAGGCCTCGGCCAAAGCCCGGAGCTGGGAATTCGAACCGAAGATCAGATCGACGCGGGTGCCGGTCCATTTGCGGTTGCCGGTTGCGCGATCAGTTCCTTCAAACACACCTTCAGCGTCCGACACCGGCTTCCACTCCGTTCCCATGTCGAGCAGGTTGACGAAGAAGTCGTTGGTGAGCGCGCCCGGCCGCGTGGTGAAGACGCCGTGCTGGGACTGTCCGACGTTGGCATTCAGGGCGCGCATGCCGCCCACCAGCACCGTCAACTCGGGCGCGGTCAGCGTCAGCAACTGCGCCTTGTCGAGCAGCAGCTCCTCGGCCGAGACGGAGTACTTGCCCTTCTGGTAGTTGCGGAAGCCATCGGCGACCGGTTCGAGTACGGCGAAGGCTTCCACGTCGGTTTGTTCCTGCGAGGCGTCCATGCGGCCCGGCGCGAAGGGAACCGTCACCGTGTGGCCCGCATTTTTGGCGGCCTGTTCGACCCCGGCGCAGCCCGCCAGCACGATCAGGTCGGCCAGCGAGACCTTCTTGCCGCCGGCATTGAACTCATGCTGGATGGATTTGAGCTTTCCAAGCACGCTGGCCAGCTGGTCCGGCTGGTTGGCTTCCCAATCCTTCTGCGGGGCGAGACGGATGCGAGCGCCGTTGGCGCCGCCGCGCTTGTCGGAGCCGCGGAACGTCGACGCCGACGCCCAGGCGGTCGAGACCAGCTCGGGGACAGAAAGCCCGGACGCCAGGATCTTGCTCTTGAGGTCGGCGGCGTCCTTGTCGTCGATCAGGGGATGGTCGACGGCGGGGACGGGATCTTGCCAGAGCAGGTCTTCTTTAGGCACTTCGGGGCCGAGATAGCGCGATTTGGGGCCCATGTCGCGGTGGGTCAGCTTGAACCAGGCACGCGCGAACGCGTCGGCGAATTCGTCCGGGTTCTGGTGGAAGCGCCGTGCAATCGGTTCGTAGACCGGATCCGTGCGCATCGCCATGTCGGCGGCGCTCATGATGATCGGAACTTTTTTCGAGGCGTCGTGCGCAGCCGGGGCCATGTTGCTGTCGGTCGCCTGTTTCGGCGTCCACTGATGCGCGCCCGCCGGGCTCTTGGTCAGTTGCCACTCGTTGCCGAACAGCATGTCGAGATAGCTCATGTCCCACTTCGTCGGGGTAGGCGTCCACGAGCCTTCCAGGCCGCTGCCGATCTGGTCGCCCCCGCGGCCAGAGCCGAAACTGCTCTTCCAGCCCAGCGCCTGCTGCTCGATGGGCGCAGCTTCCGGTTCGGGTCCCACGTGCGTGGCCGGGGCCGCGCCATGGCATTTGCCGAAGGTGTGCCCGCCGCAGGTGAGCGCCACCGTTTCTTCGTCGTTCATCGCCATGCGCGCGAAGGTCTCCCGGACGTCGCGGCCGGACCCGAGCGGATCCGGGTTGCCGCCAGGGCCTTCCGGGTTGACGTAGATCAGCCCCATCTGCACCGCAGCGAGCGGGTTTTCGAGGTCGCGTTCGCCGGAATAGCGCATCTCGTCGTCGAGCCATTTCTTCTCGTTGCCCCAGTAGATGTCGATATCAGGCGCCCAGACGTCCTCGCGTCCGCCGGCAAAACCGAAGGTCTTGAAGCCCATCGATTCCATGGCGACGTTGCCGGTAAGAACGATGAGGTCGGCCCAGGAGATTTTGCGGCCGTACTTCTGCTTGGTCGGCCACAGCAGCCGGCGCGCCTTGTCGAGGTTGATGTTGTCGGGCCAGCTGTTGAGCGGCGCAAAACGCTGGTTGCCGTGCCCGGCGCCGCCGCGGCCGTCGCCGGTGCGATAGGTGCCTGCACTGTGCCACGCCATGCGGATGAAAAACGGCCCGTAGTGGCCATAGTCAGCTGGCCACCAGTCCTGCGAGTCGGTCATCAGGGCAGTCAGGTCCTGCTTCACCGCGGCGAGGTCAAGCGTCTTGAATGCCTCGGCGTAGTTGAAGTCCTCGCCCATCGGGCTGGACTCAGAGGAGTGCTGGTGCAGGATTTCCAGTGGCAGCTGGTTCGGCCACCAGTCCCGGTTCGACGCAGCACTTCCAACTTTGTGAACAAACGGACATTTGCTTTCTGACATGTTTTTTTCTCCTGACGACATTCGATTTCACAATGAACCATTGCATTTAAGACCATGAATTGAAATGTAGCTAATGAATAGTCTAGAATTAATCGATTGACAAAATAGATTGGTTCGGAATGACCCTGCAAGAGCTGAAATACCTGGTTGCGCTGGCCGACCATGGCCACTTCGGCAAAGCGGCCGAGTCCTGCTTCATCACCCAGTCGACACTGTCGACCCAGATCAAGAAGCTGGAAGATTTTCTCGGCGTGACGCTGTTCGACCGCAGCCTCAAGCGCGTCACCCCGACGCCGATCGGTCGCGAAATCCTGGCAGCCGCGCGCAGCATCGTCGAGGAATCCGAGCGCATCCGCGAGCTGGCGAAGCATGCCCAGGACCCGATGGAACGCACGATCCATCTTGGCGTGATCCCCACACTGGGGCCGTACTATCTGCCGCATGCGCTGACCCTGGTGCACAAGAAACACCCCGACCTGCGGCTGCTGCTGCGCGAGGAAATGACGCCGCAGATCCTGCAGCACCTGGTCGACGGCAAGCTTGATGCCGGCCTGCTGGCGCTGCCCGTCAGCGACGACAGCCTGCGCGTCGAGCCGCTGTTCTACGAACCCTTTCTGGCCGCGTTGCCCGCCGGGCACCCGCTCGCCAAACGCGACACCTTGAAAGTGTCCGACATCATCAACGAGAAACTCCTGCTGCTCGACGAAGGGCACTGCCTGCGCGACCAGGCGCTCGACGTCTGCGGCACCGGCTCGCGCGGCCGCGAGGAAGTGCGCGCCACCAGCCTGGAAACTCTGCGCCAGATGGTGGCGATGGGGCTGGGGCTGACGCTGCTGCCGGCGCTGGCGGTGGATGCCGGACCGCGCGTCAGCAAAAAGGCGGTTGAAATCCGCCCCTTCAAGTCGCCGCCGCCGGGCCGCACCATTGCCTTGGTGTGGCGCAAACGCGCGCCGTTTCCGGAGACCTTCGAGCGCCTCGCTGCAACGCTCAAGACCAGTCTTCCCGCCGAGGTGGCGCCCGCCTGACTGGTCTGGCTCTTGCGCCCCGTTTATGGCGGTCGCCCAAACGCAGGCGCATGGCATGGGCCAAGCGGAAAATGGGCCGGCCATTCAACCCGCCCAGAAATGGCGGCAGGATGCAGCCGATTCAATTGCCGGAGACGGCAAGCAATACTGAACAGGCAATTGGGCGCATGGCGGGTGAGGCCGGCAGCGGGCCCAGCCGTCTCTTGATGCGCATGAGCGGGCTGACTGACATTGGCCGGGTTTTAACGTCAGGCGGAAACGCTGTTCAGGGTCGCCTCATTCAGTCGCTGTCGTGACCATTGTCGCCTTTCGTCTTCAGGCACGGCGTGGTGAGCATGAAGGTGCGATCGACCTTGCTGGAAGGATGCTGCACGTTGATGTAGGCGGTGTTCGACTTGAACGGGTCGAAGTACAGGCCGCTGGCTTCCGCGCCGACGGTTGTCAGGCTGGCCCATTTACCAACGGCCTCGGCCACGCCATTGTTGTTCTCGTCCCTGGCGAACCAGGTGTCCTGCTTGCCGCCCGGCTGGTCTTCGACGATGTATATATTGCCGTCGGCGTCGATCGCCAGGTTGTCGGGACTGGTGAACGCGTCGCCGACGGGGGCGCCGGTCGCCATGTCCGGCGTGTCGCGGCTGGCGAACAGCTTGACCGTGTCGTTGCGCAGGTCGATGGAGAACACCTTGTTGTTGGTGGGGGTCGCCACGAAAAGCATCTGATTGCCGTTCTTCAGCGTCTTGATTTCCAGATCTTCGGGGCGGTCGAAGTCGGTGCCCAGGAATTTCGGCAGGTTCGGCGTGGCGCGGCCGTCGATCGCGGTCAGGCCATTGGGGTCGGTGACGATAACGGCGCCGGGCAGTGCGATGCCGTTCATGTCGGTCAGCGGAATCCAGGTGCCGGCGCCAGTGGCTTCCTCAACCGTGCCGTCGCCCACGCGCAGCACAAAGGTCTGGCCGGCGGCGAAGAAGTCGTCGCCGTTGTCAGCTTGCGGGTTGACCGAGGTGAACCTGAAAATGTGGCTGTCCTTGCGCTCGTCGATGAAGTACAGGTTGTTCTTCTTGTCGAACGCCAGGCCTTCGTGCGAGACGCGCGGCAGGATGTCGCGGTGCTTGATCAGGATGTCGGCAGGTGCGGCCAGCGGATTGACCACTTCGAACAGGCGACCATGGTGGCTGGTGGGGCCGGCCGGGTCGCTCCAGGATTCCTCGGCGGTGAGGAATGTGCCCCACGGGGTCCAGCGCGAGGCGTCGAAGGAGCGGTGGCTGTCCAGCGCGGGCGAGGCGGACGGGCTGTGCCAGATGGTGGTGGTCTGCATCGTGCGCAGGTCGGTGCGCTGGATGCCGGCCTGGCCGGTTTCGAACACGGTGAACAGGAAGCGGCCCGCGTCGGGGCCGTTCTCGTTCACGGTGTGCATGTCCCAGTTGCCGCTGTCAAAGCGGGTGGCCTGGGTGACGTCGCGGGCGGCGATGTTGATCTGGCTGAAGTGCGGCGAGGACAGCACGAAGGGTGCGGACTCGGGCAGCGAACCGGCAACCGTATCGCCGCGCATGGGGGTGAAGTTCCCGAAGCAGGTGCCGTCAGCAGAGGCCATGGAGCCGGACCCCGCCAGAACCAGGCCGATTGCAAGCGAACGTTTCTTCAGTTTCATGGAGGCGTTCCTTAGATGAATGTAAGTTGTGGCGACAGCGTCTTCGATGTCACTCAGCGCCCTGCTCAGTCGATCCGGTACGCGAAGCAAACAGCTGGCGCCTGATGTCATGCATATTTCAGCCCGTGGAGAATTCTCATTCTTTTCACCCAGGTTCGATCCCCGCGGCCGCGTGGGGGCCTGTCCGGTCGATTTTCCCCCGCCCACGTGGGGCCGGAACTCGCGATTGTTCTGCACAGTCGGATTTGAGACTCGTTTAGAATCGCTTCATCTTGAGCCCCATTCCGAATCGCCTCCTGTTGTGCGCATCGCTTGCGCTGTGGTCATTGTGGGGCCATGCGGCCGCGCTCGACCTGCCCGAGCGCCCCGGCGCATTCTGGCCGCAGCGCGATGCGTTGCCGCGCCAGGCACCGGCCGCTCTGCCTGCCGCCGCCCCCGCCCGTTTCGATAGCCTGGCCGCGTTGACCGAGCACGCCCTGCGCCAGCGTCCCGAAGCGCGCGCCGCCTGGCTCGGCATCCAGGCCGAGGCGGCAAGGCTGGATGGCGCGGAGGCCACCAACTGGCCGACGCTGACCGGGCAACTGAACTTTACCCGGAGCCGCTCGCTGTCGAGTTTCGGTACGGCGGCGCCGACGCTGGATCGCTACGGCCCCAGTCTCGGCCTAGCCTATGTGCTCTATGACTTCGGCGCGCGCGCAGCCAGCATCGACGCCCAGCGCTACCAGCTCATCGCCACCCTGCTGAACGGCAACCGGATTTTGCAGGACACGGTCGCTGAAGTGGAGACCGCTTATTTCGCAGCGCTTGCCGCGCGTGCGCAGCGGGCGGCGCAGGCCGAGCAGGAAGCCGCGTTGCGCGCCAGTCTCGACGCGGTCGAGCTGCGCCTGCGCAGCGGGCTGGCGGCGCGCGCCGACCAGTTGCGCGCGCGCGCCGCCCTGAGTGAAGCGACGCTGGCGCGGCAACTGGCGGAGCGGGATATTGCCAAGGCCGAAGCCATGCTGAAACAGGCGGCCGGCATTGCACAGACCCGTTCGCTGCAGCTCGACTGGGAAACCGCGCCGCCACCCGCACTGGATAGCGCGACCCTGCTGGCCGAGTTGCTGGCCGAGGCCGAGCTGCAGCGCCCCGATCTGCAGGCGCTGCAGGCGGCCGCAGCGAGCGCGCGGGCCGCAGCCGCACGCGCGCGGGCGGCGCGCTGGCCGAGCCTGTCGCTGGCCGCCAGCAGCGGGCGCGTCTTTTTCCTGGAAGACGAACGGACGCCGTCGACCACCTACAGCGTGGGGGTGAATCTGTCGGTGCCGCTGTTCGACGGCGGCAGGCTGGCGGCGCAGGCGCGCGCCGCCATGCACGACGCCGAGCGATTGCAGGCCGAGGCCGACAGCCAGCGCAGCCAGGTGGCCTTGAACGTGACCGCGGCGTATCACGACGTGCGCCACGCGCAGGAGCGGCGCGAAGGCGTGGCGGTGCAGTTCGACAGCGCCAGCGAATCGGCGCAGGCCGCCGAGGCGCGCTACCGCGCCGGCGTCGGCAGCCTGCTCGAATGGCTGACTGCGCAGGCCGACCTGGCGCGCGCGCGGCAGGCCGGGGCGCAGGCCGCTGCCGACTGGCTGGCCGCCTTTTCCCGTTTGAACCATGCGCTGGGCCGCCTGCCCGCCATTACCGCCGAGACCCCTCCATGAAAGTTCGCATACTTGTCACCGTCATTGTGCTGGCACTGGTCGCCGGCGTGGTGGTCCGCACCCAGTTCGCTGAAACCGGTGACGACAAGAAAAGCGGCGGCGAACGGGCGCTTGCGGTGAAGACGGTGGCCGTGGCGGTGCGCGATTTTCCGCGCGTGATCGATCTGCCCGGCACGCTGGAAGCGGCGCAGCAGGTGGCCATCGTCGCCGAGGCCAGCGGCACGGTGCTGCGCCAGCATGTGCAGGAAGGCGATCAGGTGCGGGCGGGCGAGCTGCTGTTCACGCTCGACGCGCGGCCGGCGCAGGCGCGCATCGCGCAAAGCGAGGCAGCGCTGGCCGGCGCGCGCGCCGAAACCGCCGAGGCGGAACAGAGGCTGGCGCGATTGGCGCCGCTGATGCCGCCGGGCTACATCAGCCAGCAGGAATTCGACGACGCCCGGGTGGCGCTGGAAACCGCGCGCGCACGCGCCGGCGCCGCCCGGGCCGAGCTGGAAGCCGCTCGCCTCGATGCCCGGTACGCGCAGGTCCGTGCGCCGATCGCCGGACGCGTCGGACGCATCGCGATCCGGCAGGGCAGTCTGGTGCCGGCCGGCGGCGAGCCGCTCACCACGATCGTCGCGTTGGGGACGCTCGATGCGCGCGCGGGACTGGCCGAGGCCGACTGGCCGCAGGTCATCGCGGCGCGCGCGGCAGGCAAGGTGATGGCCGAGGTGAGGCCAGATTCGCTCGTGGCAGGCGAGCAGGCGACCGCCGTGCAAGGCGAGCTGGTGTTCGTCGACACCCAGATCGATCCGGCCACCGGCGCGGTGCCGATGAAGGTGCGGCTCGCGGGTTCGCCGGGCGCACTGATGCCGGGCCAGGGCGTGCGGCTGCGGCTGCTGCTGGGCAGTCTGCCCGACGTGATGGTGCTGCCCGAGGCGGCGCTGCAGCACGGCCAGGACGGCAACTACGTCTATGTGGTGCGCGACGGCCGAGCGGTGGTGCAGCCAGTGCGCACGCCCTACAGCCTCGATGACCAGCTGGTGGTCGAGGGCGATTTGCAGGCAGGCGAGGCGGTGCTGGTCGAAATCCCCAAGCGCCTGAAGGCGGGCGGCCAGGTCAAGCTGGAAGGCGCTCCATCGGACAGCAATCCGGGCAAGGCGGGATCGTGACGCCGAAAAAAATCATGCGCTTCACACGCGATCCGCGCGCCCCGACATGAACCTGTCACGCGTCTTCATCGAACGCCCGGTCGCCACGCTGATGCTGGTGCTGGCGATGGTCCTATTCGGCGCGCTGGCCTACAAGCAGCTGCCGGTCAACGACCTGCCGCAGGTCGATTTCCCGACGCTGCGCATCGACGCCAGCCTGCCGGGCGCCAATCCCGAGACCATGGCCAACACGGTGGCGATGCCGCTGGAGCGCCAGCTGTCGACAGTGCCGGGGATCGAGTCGATGAGTTCGCAATCGAGCCAGGGCTCGACCCGCATCACGCTGCAATTCGAGCTCGCGCGCGACATCGACGCCGCCGCGCAGGACGTGCAGACGGCGATTGCACAGGCGGCGCGCAACCTGCCCGCCGGCATGGACCCGCCGCAATTGAGAAAGATCAACCCATCCGATTCGCCCATCCTCTATCTCGCGCTGTCGGCCGAGCGCCTGCCGCTGACCGAGCTCGATGCGATTGCCGACGCGCGGGTGGCGCAGCGCCTGTCGGGCATGAGCGGCGTGGCGCAGGTGCTGGTGTTCGGCTCGCAGAAATACGCGCTGCGGCTGTATCTCGATCCCATCAAGCTGCAGCAGCGCGGGCTGAGTTTTTCCGACGTCATCCGGGCGGTGCAATCGGCCAATGCCAACCTGCCGTCGGGCACGCTCGACGGCGCCAGCCGCGCCTATTCGGTGAAATCGCCGGTATCGCTCGCCAATGCGGAAGATTTCGGCAACATCATCGTCGCCTACAAGGATGGCGCGGCGCTCAGGCTGAAAGACCTGGGGCGCGCCGAGGACAGCGTCGAAAACGACAAGACGCGCACTTGGTACAACGGCACCCGCGCCATCGTGCTGGCGGTGCAGCGACAGCCGGGCGCCAATACGGTCGAGGTGGCCGAACGCATCCGCGCGATGCTGCCGCAGATCGAGGCCGACCTGCCGGACGGGGTCAAGCTGCAGATCCATTTCGACCGCTCGCGCTTCGTCAAGGACACGTTGCACGAGGTGAATTTCACCTTGCTGCTGGCTCTGGTCCTGGTGATCCTGGTCATCTTCGCTTTTTTGCACAATCTGCGCGCCACCCTGATCGCCGCGCTGGTGCTGCCGAGCTCGCTGCTGGGCACCTTCGCCTTCATGTACCTGGCGGGCTACAGCCTCAACAACCTGAGCCTGATGGCGATCATCCTGGCGATCGGCTTCGTGGTCGACGATGCGGTGGTGGTGATCGAGAACATCACGCGCCACCTCGACATGGGCAAGTCGCGCTATCAGGCCGCGCTCGACGGCGCGCAGGAAATCGGCTTTACCGTGGTGTCGATGACGGTGTCGCTGGCGGCGGTGTTCCTGCCGATCCTGTTCATGGGCGGCATGATCGGGCGCCTGTTCGAGGAATTCGCCATCAGCATCGCCGTTGCCGTGCTGCTGTCCGGCGTGGTGGCGCTGACCCTCACCCCCATGCTGTGCGCGCGCGGGCTCTCGCACGAAGCGCTCAACAACCCGTTGTCGCGTCGCTTCGAAGCCGGCTTCCAGCGTTTCCAGAGTTTTTATGGCGATACCCTGCGCGCCAGCATGCGTCATCGCGGCGCCATGCTGCTGCTGTCGGCTGCGGTGTTGGGCGGCATGGTCTGGCTGGCCGGGCAGGTCAAGCAGGGCTTCATCCCGCGGGTCGATTCCGGGATGATTTTCGCCAGCATCCAGTATCCGGAAGGCATCCCGTTCGAGGAACTCTCCACGCGCCAGCAGCACATCGCCGACCTCGTGCAGAAGCACCCCGCGGTCGAAGGCCTGATGTCTTCTGCCGGACAGGCCGGCGGCGGCATCAGCGGGTCCAATGTGGGCCGGCTGGTGATCCGCCTGACGCCGCGCGACACCCGGATCGGCGCCGACGAAGTGATCGACGAACTGCGCGCGCTAACGCGCCAGATCAGCGGCGTCAACGTCACGCTCCAGAATCCGGCGTCGATCAACGTCGGCTCGCTGATTTCCAGCAGCGACTACCAGCTGACCCTGAAATCGGGCGATTTCGAGGCGCTGAAAGCGGCTGCGGCCGCGGTCGAAAAACGCCTCGACGCGGAGCCGCTGCTGGTCGATGTCAACAGCAACCTGGAACTGCGCAATCCGGAACTGCGCGTGGTGCTCGACCCGGTGCAGGCGGCGCGGCTGGGCATCAGCGCGCAGCAGGTGCAGCAGGTCCTGTACGACGCGCTGGGCGAACGCCGCATCAGCGAAATCTACGGCGTCGATGACCAGTACACGGTCAGCCTGAGCATCCTGCCCGAGGCGCAGCTGAATACGTCCATCCTCGGCCAGTTGCCCGTGCGCACCGCATCGGGCGAAATGACCCGGCTCGATGCGGTGGCGCGGGTCGAGCCCGGGGTGGGGCCGATCGCGGTGTATCACTACGGCCAGCAGCCGGCGGTTACGCTGTCGTTCAACCTGGCGCCCGACGCGTCGTTGAACGCCGCGCTCGATGCCGCGCTGGCGGCCGCCAACGAAGTGCTGCCGGCCGACGTCACCGCCGAGCTCACCGGCGCGGCGCAGAAGTTCCAGGAGTCGACTGTCACCCTGCCTTTGCTGCTGCTGTTCACCGTGCTCATCATCTACATGGTGCTGGCGGTGCTGTACGAGCATCTCGGCCATCCGCTCACCATCCTGACCGCGCTGCCGCTAGCGGGTTTCGGCGCTTTGCTGGTGCTGCTGTTGCTGGAGGTGGAACTCAACATCTTCAGCTTCGTCGGCCTCATCCTGCTGGTGGGCCTGGTGAAGAAGAACGGCATCATGATGATCGACTTTGCGCTCACCCGGCAGCGCGCGGGGATGAGCGCCGAGGACGCCATCGTCGAGGCCAGCCTGGTGCGCCTGCGGCCGATCCTGATGACCACGCTGTCCACCATCGTCGCCACCCTGCCGATTGCCATCGGCTTCGGCGCCGGTGCCGAAGCGCGCCGGCCGCTCGGCATCGCGGTGGTCGGCGGCCTGCTGTTCTCGCAGTTCCTCACGCTCTACATCACGCCTACCTTCTACGTCAGCATGGCGCGGATGGAAGCGGCGATCAAACGCCGGCGTGCGCGCAGCGCCTGATTACTGCGGCACCTGATTACACCAGCCACGCCAGCGCGGCGTAGCGCGCCAGCTTGCCCAGCGTGACCAGCAGCAGAAAGCTGCCGATGCCGACGCGCAGCGCCCCGGCCGCCAGGCACAAGGGATCGCCGACCACCGGCAGCCAGGCCAGCAGCAGGCTGGGGCGGCCATAGCGGGCGAACCAGCGCTCGGCACGCGCGGCCCGCAATTCGGCTTTTTCGCTGCGTTGCCGCACCGCCCGCCGGCCGAAGCGGCCCATCCCATAGGTGATGAGGCTGCCGAGCACATTGCCGACCGTGGCCGTCAGCACGCTCGCAAACGGGTCGGCACCCTGGTGCAGGCGATACAGCAGCAGCGCTTCGGAACCGCCGGGAAACAGGGTCGACGACAGCAGCGCCGACCCGAACAGCGTCCAGTCCATCAGTTGATCGGAGCGGCCTTACGGGCAGGCGCCGAGCCGTTTTGCACGCAGCTTCTGGCTGAATTCGCCCATGCCCTGCATCGGCGGGACGAAGCGTCCGCGCATCAGAACGTCGTAGCCGTTGGCATGGGTGGTGCCGCTGGCGCTGCCCACCATGCGCTGGTCGCCTTGCAGGGCGCAGTTGAAGTCGTAGCTGACCCGATTGTCGCTTCCGCTCAGCCTGCCGATCGTGCAGTCCTTGTTTTCGTTGGCGGCATAGGCCTTGCCGTCAGCGATATCCTGGGCGGTGAGGCATTGGCGGAACGTCATCACCGGCATCTGCATCGGTATGCCTTTCATCACGATCTGTACGGAAATGTCATACAGGCCGGGCTGCAGGGTGGGCGCGGCGGTAGCGGGCAGGGCGGTCAGGATGAGGAGGGCGGCGGTGAGCAGGGGGCGCATGGCGGTTCCCGGGAGGTCAAAAAACAAAGTGTTGCACAGCGCCTGCCCGGAATACAGCGATTGATTTTCTCAATCGTGTTTATCCAGAATATCCGTTGGATCGATTTATTGACGATCTATAACATTCGTCCTGTCTTGATTGACCACGTAAATCAACCACACAGGAGCCCACCATGCAGAACACGAAATCCCCGACCATCCAGAACCTCGAAGCCGCCTTTGCCGGTGAGTCCATGGCCCATATCAAATACATGTGGTTCGCCCGCCAGTGCCGCAAGGTCGGCGACGAAGCGACCGCCAGAGTGTTCGAGGACACCGCCGCGCAGGAGATGCTGCATGCCTTCGGCCATGCCGAGCTGCTGTTCGCCGACGAGACGATGACCCCGGCCAAATGCCTGCAGTACGCGATTGACGGCGAAACGCACGAATACACCGAGATGTATCCCACGTTCCGCCACGAGGCGATGATCGAAGGCAACACCGCCGCGGTCGCCGAGATGGACGAGCAGATCGTCGAGTCGAAAGAGCACGCCGAGATGTTCAAGGGCGTGCTGGAAAAGGCCGCTAAGCGCTTTGCCGCGCTGGCACGGGTGGAAGAGAAGCACGCGAAGCACTACCAGGCGCAAAAAGACGCGATTGCCGCCTGAGCGAATCACCGAAGACTGTTTACATCATCGAAAGGACACATCATGAAAGCTTGGCAATGCATCGTTTGCGGTTACATCTACGACGAATCCAAAGGCGACCCGGAGCACGGTATCGCTCCCGGCACCCGCTGGGAAGACGTGCCGGAAGGCTGGGAATGCCCCGACTGCGGCGTCTCGAAAGCAGATTTCGAGATGGTTGAAGTCACCGCAGTCTGATCGTCTGTCGTATCGGGAGGGGCTTGGTGCGCCTCCCGCAATTTGAATCAAGGAGTCTGTCATGCATCCCATCGTCATCGTCGGTTCGGGCCTCGCCGGCTACACCCTGCTGAAGGAAATCCGCAAGCGCGATACCGCCACGCCGGTCACGCTCGTGACGGCGGACGACGGTGCGTTCTATTCCAAGCCCAACCTGTCCAACGCGCTCGCCACCGGCCGCATGGCCGCAGCGCTCGCCAGCGCCAGCGCCGGGAAGATGGCGGCCGACCAGAATGCGACGGTGCTGGCGCGCACCCGCGTCACTGCGATCGATACGCAGAGGCAGTGCGTCCGGACTGAAAGCGGGGCGATCGAGTACAGCCAACTGGTGCTCGCCCTCGGCGCCGACCCGTTCGCGCATGGCCTTGCCGGCAGCGGCGCGGCGGACGTGCTGACGGTGAATGACCTGGCCGACTACGCCGCTTTCCGCAACGCCATCGAAGGCAAGAAGCGCATCACCGTGCTCGGCGGCGGCCTCATCGGCTGCGAGTTCGCCAATGATCTGGTGCATGCCGGTTTCGCAGTGGACGTGGTGCACCTCGGCGCGTGGCCGCTGGAGCGCCTGTTGCCGGTGGAAGCGGGCCAGCGTCTGGCCGACAGCCTCGCCGCGCTGGGGGTGAACTGGCATTTCGGGCGCAGCGGAAAAAGCGTCGAGCGCACGGCGGCGGGTGACCGGATCACGCTCGACAATGGCGAGATCGTCGACGCGGACGTTGTCCTGTCGGCAATCGGCCTCAAGCCGCGCACCCAGCTGGCGCTGGCGGCCGGCATCGTGGCCGGACGCGGCATCCAGACCAATGGCTTGCTTGAAACCAGCGCCCCCCATGTGTACGCGATGGGCGACTGTGCCGAGGTCGAAGGCCTCAACCTGCCCTACGTGCAGCCGCTGATGGTGCAGGCGCGCGCGCTTGCCGCGACGCTCACCGGCACGCCGACGCCGGTGGTCTATCCGGCGATGTCGGTGATGGTGAAAACCCCGGCGCACCCGGTGGCGGTGCTGCCGCCGAAAATCGGCGCAGCCGGCGGCTGGAGGGTCGATTGCAGCGACACCGGCATCTGCGCCCTGCACACCGATGATGCCGGCCGCCTGCAGGGCTTCGCGCTCACCGGCAGCGAAACCGGGCGACGCAACGCGCTGGCGAAGGAAATCGCGGCCTGAGTGTCAGTGATCATGGTTTCAGGTGACCGGACACCCTGAGCAAATCACAACCCTCGTCATTGCCCTCTGGGTGCTCGCAATGACAGGTTGTTCTGGATGGAACCGGCGGCTGCAATGCGGCAATCAGCGGGCAGTTCACCTGGCCGCGACGGCTGGCGCAGCGATCCACCAACTGCACCAGTACCGCTTCGATTCGCTGCAAATCCTGCAAGCGCTGGCGCACGTCGGCGAGCTTGTTTTCAGCGATCGCCCGCGCTTCCTTGCATTGGGTGCCGTCGTCCAGCTGCAATAATTGCGCAATTTCGTCCAGTGTGAAGCCGATGCGCTGGGCCGCCTTGACGAACAGCACGCGCGCCACCTCGGCCTCGCCATAGCGGCGGATGCCGCCCAGCGGTTTGTCCGGCTCGGCCAAGAGGCCGCGGCGCTGATAGAAGCGGATGGTTTCGACGTTGACGCCCGCCGCTTGCGCCACGCCGGAAATGGTCATGGTCTGCATCTTGACTCCGTACTTGGGTACGGAGCTTATCGTACGTCCATCGCCTGCATCCGGGAAGCCCGATGAACACCCAACCGACCCTGTGGGCCAGTGCGCTGGCCGCAACCGGCGCCTCGCTCTGCTGTGTCGCACCCCTCGTGCTTGTCAGCTTCGGCGTGGGCGGCGCGTGGCTGTCCACGCTGCCCCGTCTCGAACCGCTGCGTCCGGTTTTTATCGTGTTCACGCTCGGCTTGCTGGTGATGGCGTGGCGAACGCTTTATCGCTGTCCCATGGTCTGCGCGCCCGGACAAGCCTGCGCCGATGCCACCGTGCTGCGGCGCCAGCGCCTGATTTTCTGGCTGGTGGCAGCGTTTCTGCTGCTTCTGCTGCTGGCCTTCCCCTGGTACGCCTCGCTGTTCTATTGAAGGGGATCCATGATGACATCACGCATCCCACTGGCGGCCCTGCTTGCCGTTCTCGCAACCCCAGCCTTCGCGGCGCAGCAAAGCGTCACCCTCGCCGTGCCGGGCATGTCGTGTGCGGCCTGTCCGATCACGGTGAAGAAGGCGCTGACCCGGGTCGACGGCGTCACTCGCGCCGAGGTCGATTACGACAAGCGCCAGGCCGTCGTAACGTACGACGACACGAAAGCCGACGTGGCGAAACTGACCCGCGCCACCGCCGATGCAGGCTATCCGTCGACGTTCAAGGAAGCGACAAAATGAATGACGTGGTGCTGCAATCCACCCTGACCTGCCCCCTCTGCGGCCACGTCAAAACCGAGACCATGCCGGCCGACGCCTGCCAGTGGTACTACGAATGCGAAGGGTGCCAGGCCGTGTTGATGCCCCTGCCAGGCGATTGTTGCGTGTTTTGTTCCTACGGCACCGTGCCGTGTCCACCGATCCAGCTGGCGGGCAGGGCGAACAGTTGCTGCAACGGGGTCGTCTAGCAACTCGGGCAGGCTTTGACCGGCAGTCCGCGCGCGATCCAGCCCGGCCCGGCGCTGCTGCCCACCATGCCTTCCCTGATGTTGTAGACCCGGGTGAAGCCCGCCTCGCGCAGCGTCTGCTGCATGCGCGTGGTGCGGTTTCCGGTGCGGCAGATGATCCCGATCGGCGCATCGCGATCGCCGTCGAGTTCGGCCGCGACCTGTTGTACGAAGCCCGAACCACCTTGCGGATGCGCCATGTTGATCCGTAGCGCGCCGGCCGCCACCCCGGTCTGGCGCCACTCATCCGGCCGGCGAATGTCGATGAGTGTCAGCTGGCCGGCCTGTGCCTGTGCATGCGCATCGGGTGCGGTCAGCGTCGGGCCGCTTTCCGGGGAACAGGCGGCGATCGACAGCAGCATCAAGGTGGCGGCCACGACGGTTTGGCGTTGTGCAAACATGAAGACTCCAGACGTGAGAATGGAAGGTGTGATTGTCGAAGCGGGTGGAAGTTCAGGCCAGGTTGACGGGCTTGGCCTGCCCGGCAAGCTCACGCGCTTTTCTTGTCAGTCCGGGGCGGGCTGTCATGGTTGGCGGCTCAGCGACTGCTTTGCGGCAATCCTGCGATCCCTGCCGGTTCGGATGCGCCTGTCGTTCAGATTCATTCTCCATACAGCTGGGCCAATAGCGCCTGGAACGCGGACTGCCGTTCGGGTGGGGTGGCGCGCACGATGCCCTCGTGCTGGAACACCTCGATCAGCTTGTGCGGGGTGACGCCGGACTCGCCGACGATTTCGACGTGCCCGGCGACGACTTCGACGTCGGTGGTGAGGGCGGCGCGGGTGACCGGCGGGTAGCGCTGTTCAGCCAGGCTGAAAATGGTGTCGCTCTCGATACAGCGGCCGCTGTCGCTGCGGCGGCGGCAGGCCCCGCGCTCGTCGGTGACGACCTTGAGGTGGCGGCTGACCTGCGCGGCGAGGCTGCCCGGTTTCCGGATGAAATCCGAGGCGGCTGTGATCTCGTACCAGTTGTCGCCGCTGACAAGCCAGCAGACCAGGTCGTTGAGGCCGAGCGTGGCCACGCGCAGGGCCGGGGCCGCGCACATGCGCGCCGCGGCAATGCCGGAAAACGGCGCCGAGATCGTCACCAGCCGCAGGTCGATCTGCGTGTTGCGCACCGGTTCCGGGCGGTCTGCGATGAGCGCCTTGCGGGCAACCAGGCCGCCCATGCTGTGGCCGATCACCGTGATTTGCGGAGTGTCCAGCGTGCGCGCGAGCGTGTCGACTGCGCGGGCCAGCTGGCCGGAACTCACCATCAGGCTGTCGCGGTCGTTGTAGGTGAGGCAGGCGCTTTGCTGGCCATGAAAGGCGAGCACCTCGGCCAGCGCGTGGAATCTTCCGGTGGACCCGTTGCAGCCATGCACCAGGATATTGACCGGCTGGCTGGGATCGATGTGCAGCGTATGCGCCGCCGCATCGTTGCATGGGCGCAGCCCCGGCACGTCCACCCGCTTTTGGGCGGAGGGCAGGCGTCCCGGGTCCACCGCTTCGATGGCGGCATCGCGTTGAGGGGTGGCGCAGCCGCTCAGAGCAAGGACCAGCAGCAGGGCGGCGACTGCCGTCCTCGACGCAACGGCCTCACTGCGACCACCCGGGGGTTGGCGCTTGATCGTGCGCGCCAGCCCCGCCGCTTGCTGCCGGATGCCTGCGGCGCAACTGTTCATCATGTCGATCTCCATCGGTTTTTTTTGTCCTGCAGGCCCGTGCGCGGCCGTCAATTTCCGTCCCGCCTGTCGTCCGTGCCGAAGTCAGTCTGGCTCAGGTTTTGCAAATGAACAGCACGGGGCGCCATGGTGCCCTATTTTGATCGCCAGCTGCTGCCTGGCGATCGGACACCGGCCAAAGCCGGCTTTGGCCATTCCGCAAAGGCGATTCAGGCACCGTTGACAGGCGTTGCCAACGGACGGCTGTCTATGATGGATGCTGAGAGGGGAAAAAACATGCGCTGGATGGCGGTACTAGGCTGGGGGGTCGTCGTGTATGGGGTCCTGGCGCTTTATCTCTACGTGTTTCAGGCGCGCTATATCTATTTCCCCGAACTGCCATCGCGACAGGTGACGGCGACACCCGCCGACATCGGGCTTGCCTTCGACGCCGTCAGGCTCGGCACCGCGGATGGCGAGACGCTTGCGGGCTGGTATATCCCGGCGCCCGCAGCGCGCGGCACGCTGCTTTACCTTCACGGCAATGGCGGCAACATCGGGCACCGTCTCGTTCAGATCGAGGTGTTTCACCGCCAGAGGCTGAACATTCTCATCTTCGACTACCGCGGTTATGGCGCCAGCAGCGGCAAGCCGAGCGAGATGGGAACCTATCAGGATGCGCTGGCCGGGTGGGATTACCTGACCCGAAACAAACAGCAGCGGCCGGATCGTATCGTCCTGTTCGGCGAATCCCTGGGAGGGTCGATCGCGGCCTGGCTCGCCGCCCGCCAAGAACCGGCAGGGCTGATCCTCTACGCCGCCTTTACGTCCGTGCCCGAGCTGGCGCAGGCCCTGTATCCGATATTTCCGGCATCCTGGCTGGCGCGCTATCGCTACGACACCCGGGCGGCGCTTCAGAATGTGCGCTGTCAGCTGCTGATTCTGCACAGCCCCGAAGACGAGATCATTCCATTCAGCCATGGCCAGGCCTTGCTCACGGCGGCGTACGCGCCGAAGCGGCTTGTCGAACTGCGCGGTGGGCACAACGACGCCTTGCTGCTGAGCCGCGAGATCTACGCGCAGGAAGTCGGGACGTTTGTCAGGACGGTCCTGCCTGAATAGACCGGGGTCGGATTCCGGGCCCGGGCTTTGGCCCGGTTCGATGGCGCGGCGTGTCAGGTAAGGCCGGGCCCGGCCAGAACGGCTGTCTTGCATGGCGCGCGCGACATTCTGTTGCGTGCGGCATGGTCAGCCCGCGCGACTTGCGCGAGAATGCCGCATGGATATCTTCCGCATTTTCCACCTGCAATGCGCGCGCCGGCTGCCCGCGCTGCCCGAATCCCATCCCTGCTCGCGCCTGCACGGCCATTCGTTCCGGGTCGAGCTCACCGTCAGCGGTGAAGTCGACCCCGTGCTCGGCTGGGTGCTCGACTTCGCCGAGCTGGAGGCGGCCTGGCGGCCGATCCATGCCGCGCTCGACCATCGCAATCTGAACGACATCGCCGGGCTGGAAAACCCCACCAGCGAGAACCTGGCGGTGTGGCTGTGGCAACAGCTCATGCTCGGGTTGCCGGGCCTATCCCAGATAAAAGTGATGGAAACGCACGACTCGGGCTGCGTCTACCGCGGATAGCCCCATTCGCAACGCAGAACAGGACGCAAAATCAGGCCGGCCCTGACGGAGATACTCCGCCAGGGCCGGCTGGCTTTATGCAAGCGCAGGTCGGATCTGCACACATCCATTCCGTTCGATGCTGTCGGCACCCCCAGCGGGTGAAATCCCGATCGGCATGCGGGGAATCGACGCGTTTTTCATCGATCATCAGGTACAACAAGACGGCAATGAACGGGTATCGCCCAGCGCCGTCCGCATCGGTCGCTGCCAAGTGTCGACAACAGCTTGCATCATTCCAATAATCATGCGAATGTTCGCTTCATGAATAAACGCCAAACCAAAGACCTCCTCTACGAACAGGTCGCGCTGATCGGCAAGGCGGTGTCCAGCCCCAAGCGGCTGGAGCTGCTGGAAATCCTGGCGCAGGGTGAGAAAACCGTCGACGCCCTGGCGGCCGAGGCCAGCATCGACATCAAGCTGGCGAGCGCGCACCTCAAGGTGCTGAAGGCCGCGCGCCTGGTCGAGGCGCAGCGCGACGGGCGCTTCATCGCCTATCGCCTGTCGGGCGAGGACGTCAGCGCGCTGTGGGTCAACCTGCGCACGGTGGCGGAAGAGCACCTGGTCGAGCTCAAGGTGGCGATGGACCAGATTTTCGCCGCGCCGGAAAAACTCGACGCCGAAACGCGACGCTCGCTGATGGACAAGGCGCGCCGCGGCGACGTCGTCGTGATCGACGTGCGCCCGTCCGCCGAATACGCCAACGGCCACCTGCCGTTTGCGCGCTCGATGCCGCTCGACGAAATCCGCCAGCGCATCAAGGAGCTGCCGGCCGACCGCGACATCGTCGCCTACTGCCGCGGGCCGTTCTGCATGATGTCCGCCGAGGCGGTGGCGCTGCTGCGCGAGCACGGCTACCGCGCGCACAAGATCGCCGACGGCACGCCGGAATGGCAGGCAGCCGGCTTGCCGCTGGCCGCGTCCTGACCTGCATTCGATTCGTACAGAATCAAGGAGACGCTCATGTTTTTCCGCCAGTTGCTGGCCCAGGACGCCACCCTGTCCTACATTTTCGGCTGCGGCTCCTGCCATGTCGGCGTCGCCGTCGATCCTGTGCTCGGCGACGAGCGGTGGTTCATCGACGAAGCCGCGAAGCAGGACGTGAAGATCACCCACGTCATCGACACCCATGTGCACGCCGACCATTTCTCCGGCGGTCGCAGGCTGGCCGAGCTGACCGGCGCCGCCTATTGCCTGCACGAATCCAACGCCGCACAGGTGCAATACCCCTTTGAAGCACTGAAGGACGGCCAGCGCATCGAGATCGGCAACGTCTTCGTCGACGTGCTGCACACCCCAGGCCACACCTCCGATTCGATCTGCCTTGTGGTCACCGACAAGCGCCGTACCGAAACACCGTGGTTCGTGCTCACCGGCGACACCCTGTTCGTCGGCAGCGCCGGCCGCCCCGACCTCGCCGGCCGTGAAGCCGAGATGGCGGGGCAGCTCTACGACACCCTGCAGCAGCGCCTGCTGACGCTGCCGCCCGAAGTCGAGATCTACCCCGGCCACACCTCCGGCAGCGTCTGCGGAGTCGGCATGTCGGGCAAGCCGATGTCGACCGTCGGCTACGAGAAACACTGGAACCCGATGCTGGCGCTGGACCGCGATGCGTTCGTCGCCGCGCTGACCGAAACGATCCCGCCGCGCCCGGCGGAAATGGATCGCATGGTCGCGTTCAACCTCGGCAACTGACATGCCGCTCGTGCAGGAAGGGGTGGAGTACCGCTACGGCATCCGCCACAACCTTGCCCAGTTCTCGCATCAACTGGTGCAGGTGTTCTTCGTCGGCCTCACCATCGGCATGTTCCGCACTGTGGTGCCGGCGCTCGCCGAGTCCGAGTTCGGCGTCGCCCAGGGCTCGTTCATGATGCTGATGGCCTTCGTCACCGCCTTCGGCTTCGTCAAGGGCACGCTCAACTTCGTCGCCGGGCGGATGTCCGAGCACATGGGGCGCAAGAAGGTGCTGTTCATCGGCTGGCTGGCCGCGGTGCCGATCCCGTTCATGATCCTGTATGCGCCGAGCTGGGGCTGGATCGTGGCGGCGACCGTATTGCTGGGGGTGAACCAGGGCCTTGCCTGGTCGATGACGCAGACCGCCAAGCTCGACCTCACCAGCGCCGACCAGCGCGGGCTGACCATCGGGCTCAACGAGTTTTCCGGCTACTTCGGCGTCGCGGTGGCGGGCATCGTCACCGGCTACCTCGCCACCGCCTACGGGCCGCGCGAAGGCCTGATGATTTTCGGCCTGGTGGTGGTGGGTCTGGCCGGCCTGCTGACCCTGCTGTGGGTGAAGGACACGCTGCCGTGGGCGCATGCCGAAGGCAAAAAGCACGCCGCCGGGTTGATGACCGGCCCCACACCGCGCTACCCGACCAATATTTCCGACACGCCCAGCACTTGGGAAGTGTTCACCCTGATGTCCTGGCGCGATGCGCGCATGGCCTCGGTCAGCCAGGCCGGGCTGGTGGAGAAATTCGTCGATGCGCTGGTGTGGGTGTTCTTCCCGGTCTACCTCTACCAGCACGGCCTTTCGCTCGCCGGCATCGGCTGGGTGGTCGGCGTGTACGGTTTCGTCTGGGGCCTCTCGCAGTTCCTCACCGGCCACCTGTCCGACCGCATTGGCCGCAAGAAGCCGATCGTCTGGGGCATGTGGCTGTGCGGCGCCGGCGTCGCGCTGGTGCTGCTGGGCGAAGGCGAGCTGTGGTGGTCGTTCGCCGCCGCGGTGATGGGCTTTGGCATGGCGCTGCTGTACCCCACGCTGTCCGCCGCCGTGTCCGACATCGCCCACCCCAACTGGCGCGGCTCGGCCATCGGCATCTACCGCTTCTGGCGCGACCTCGGTTATGGCATCGGCGCGCTGCTGCTGGGCGCGGTGGCCGCGCTCGCCGGCGGCATCGAGGCGGGTTTCTGGTTCACCGCCGGCGCGATGTTCGTGTCCGGCCTTGTCGTCCTGCTGGCGTACGAAGAAACCCATCCGCGCCTCAACCCGGCCGATTAATTCAATTCAAATAGAAACCCTATGAACAAAACACTCGTTACCCTGTTTGCCGGCCTCGTCCTGCTCTCCGTACCGGTTCACGCCGATGAAACCCGGCCGTGGTCGACGCGCTGTCCGGCTACATGGATTTCGCCGAATACGGCAGCAGCCTGATCTGGCCCGAACAGATCCCGAAAGCGGACTGGAAAAAAGTCTTCATCGTCGACGCGCGCGACGCCGCCCAGTACGACAAGGAACACATTCCCGGCGCACTCAACATCGACTGGCGGCAGGCGGTGGCGCGGCGTGCCGAGTTGCCGAAAGACCGCATGGTGGTGATGTACTGCAACTCCGGCTCGCTGTCCGCTCAGGCGGTGTTTGCCCTGCGTCTGCTCGGCTATGAAAACGTCAAGGTGCTGCAGGACGGCATCGAAGGCTGGAAAGCCAAGGGCGGCTTCGACGCCCATGCGCGCGCCAGCACCCCTGCCGGACACTGAGTCGGCGGCGGGGGGCTTCGCCCCTCGAGTCGACTGCAACGGCATCGCGGTCGATTCGCGCGTGCTGAACGTCGTAGTTTTGATCGGCGCCTGGCAGTCGCTCACGGCATGAACCCCGCCGACTACGATGCCTGGTACGCCACCCCGCGCGGGCGCTGGGTCGGCGAGACCGAATACGCGCTGGCGGCGCGCCTGCTCGCGGCCCGGCCGGGCGACAGCCTGCTCGACGTCGGCTGCGGCACCGGCTGGTTCACCCGCCGCGCCGCGGCCGACGGGCTCGTCGCCACCGGGCTCGACCCCGATGCCGCCTGGCTGGATTACGCGCGCGCTCACAGCAGCCAGGCTTTGAGCTGGGTGGAAGGCGATGCGCGCGACCTGCCGTTTGCCGACGCCAGCTTCGACCATGTGTTGTCGATCGCCGCGCTGTGCTTCGTCGACGACGAGCGCCGGGCCGTGGCCGAGGCCGTGCGGGTGGCGCGTCACAGCTTCGCCATAGGCTGGCTCAACCGGGCCAGCCTGCTGTACCGGCAAAAGGGGCGGGGAGGCGGCAGCGGCGCCTACCGCGGCGCCCGCTGGCATACCGCAGGCGAAGTGCGCGCGCTGTTTTCAGGCTTGCCGGTGCGCCAGCTGAACGTGAGCTCGGCCATTTTCCTGCCTGCCGCCACGCCGCTGTCCCGCAGCCTGGAACCGGTCATTCCCGCCGGGTTGCCGTGGGGCGGATTGCTGCTGGTGAGCGGCGAAAAAGCCTGACTGGCTGAGGCGCGCGGGGCGGGCGTCAATCCGGTTCGGCGGGCGCATCCGGCCGGGGGGCTTCGCTGGGCGCAACCGGTGTGGCGAGGATTTTGTCGATGCGCTTGCCGTCGAGGTCGACCACTTCCAGCCGCCAGTTTTCCCAGGTCAGCACATCGCCGGTCTGCGGCAATTCGCCGGACAGCCACATCACCAGCCCGCTCAGCGTGTGATAGCGCTTCCGGCTTTCTTCCGGCAACTGCTTCAGCCCCAGCCTGTCCCTGAGTTCGTGAAGCGGGATGAGGCCGTCGAGCAGCCAGGAACCATCCCCGCGCTGCACCGCCCAGGCCTCGTCCAGCCGGCGCGGCCTGAATTCGCCCGTGATGGCCTCCAGCACATTGCGCAGGGTGACCATGCCGTTGATCTCGCCGTACTCGTCGATGACCAGCATCAGGTGGGTGTCGGATGCGCGGAACTGCTCCAGCAGATCGTGGCCGCTGAGTCTTTCCGGCACGAACACGGCCGGCTGCAGCGCGTCGGCAAGGCTCGGCGCGGCGCCCGCCAGCATCGCGTCCAGCAAGCGCCTGGTGTCGAGGATGCCCAGCACCTCGTCGAGGCCGTCGCGGCACACCGGAAAGTGCGTATGGTCCGATTCGGCGATGCGCCCCAGGTTGTCTTGCAGCGGCAGCACGGTGTCGAGATAGACGATGTCGGCGCGCGGCACCATCAGCGATTCGATCGGGCGGTCGTCGAGGCGGAACACATTGCGCACCATCGCGCGTTCCTGCTGTTCGATCACGCCGATTTCGGAACCTTCCTGCAGCAGGGAGTGGATTTCCTCCTCGATCTGGCCCGGTAGCTCAGGCGGACGCTTGCGCAGCAGACGCAGCAGGTGCAACAGCCGCAGCAGGCCATCGGTCGACAGCGACAAGAGGCGCACGAACGGCTGCGCCACCCGCGCCAGCAGCTGCATCGGCCGTGCCATCCGGCAGGCAATGCGCTCGGGATCGAGCTGGGCGATGCGTTTGGGCACCAGTTCGCCGACGACGATCGTGACATAGGTGATGATGGCCACCACCAGCGCGGTCGCCGCGATGCCGCTGGCTTCCGCTGCCATGCCGAAGGTCTGCAGCCACAGCGCCAGCGGCCGGGCCAGCGCGGCCTCGCCGACGATGCCGCTGAGGATGGCGATCGAGGTGATGCCGACCTGAACGGTCGACAAAAAGCGCGTCGGATCGTCGTGCGTTTTGATCGCTGCCACGGCCGCCGCGCTGCCCGCTTCGGCGAGCCGCGCCAGGCGTGCGCGCCGCGCCATCACCAGCGCGATTTCCGACATGGCGAACACGCCATTCAGCAGGATCAGTGCGGCCAGAAGCAGGATTTCCATGACGTGATCCGATCGTGGAAAAAACGGAAGACGGTTGAACGACAGTTTGATTCGGCGAAGCGATCGATCCGGTCGCCCACAAAAAAAGGCGGCGTCCGCCAATGGACGCCGCCCCCTTGACTGGACAGGCTGAGCTTACTGGATGTCCAGCTTCTTGCTCGCCGCGCCCGGCTTTTTCGGCAGCGTCAGTTCCAGCACGCCGTCGGTGTACTTGGCTTGGGCCTGGGTTTCGTCTACCTCATGCCCCAAGGCGAAGCTGCGCGCCACTTTGCCGTAGTAACACCCTGAACGCAGCACTTTCTCGTCCTCTTTTTCTTCTTTTTCCATTTTGGATTCGGCGCTGATCGAAACCTGGTTGCCTTCGATGTTGACCTGGATGTCTTCCTTCTTCACTCCGGGAATGTCGGCATGAACGATATAGGCGTTGTCATCCTCCTTGACGTCCATTTTGATCTGCATTTGCTGCTGCTGTTGACCTTCCATGAGTGCGGGCCGCACGAAGAACCCCCTGAACAGGTCGTCAATGTCGCCAAAGGGATCGAAGCGGGCAAGGCTGGAAGGATCGTGACGCGCGAGGTTGGCCATGGGGTTATCCTATCGAACAGGGTTTCCGGATACGGGTTTAAGCCGCCAAGCGGCTTCCTGTTCAACCTAGACCCGCAAGCGGATTTTTCAAGCCCCGGGCCGACCTTCATGCAGGGCGCGCTCGAAAGACTGCTTGCCTAAAACGCCCCTATGCGGCCAGCCCGCCTGGCCGCGCCATCATTGATCTCGGCGCCAGCAATACTCGGGCATCGTCACCGTGGGTAAACATTATCAGGTGAACGAAACAACCATCACGCCGCTTGCTTCATTGCAAGCGACCCACCTCCGTGTTGGCAGCTATACGGAAAGTGGCTCGGGCGACGTGAACCTGCGTGCCGACAGCCAGGATTACAACTTTGTCCAGTCCACCCTGGGCGTGAAGGCGGAGCGTGTCATTCGCTCCGGCAACCGCACCTTCTCCCCCAAGGTGCACGCCAAGCGGCTGCATGACTTCAGATCGACGACGATGGAGCAGGACGCGGCCTTCACCGGTGGCGGCGCAAGCTTCAACGCGCAGGGGATCAAGCAGGATCGTGATCTGTTCAATGTCGGCGCGGGCGTCACATTCCTCTCTTGCAACTGCGAGAAGGATGCATGGACGGTCAAGGGGCTCTATGACTACAAGTGGAATGACAGCGAATACTCATCGCACCAGGTGTCGCTCATCGCAGGCCTGAAGTTCTAAACGCTCAGTGTCTGAACGTGCACGACAGCAGATCCCTGGCGGCAGCCTGGGGGTCTGCTTTTTTTATTCAAAGCGATGCAATTCCACTGGCTACGGGGCATTACCCTTCAAAAGCACATTGGCCATTCCGCGCCATTCGAAAACAATCCAGGCGATACCGCCGTGCGGAGCCCTCGCGCTCGCGTTGCGACCGCCGTCTGCGTGTTCATTTCCACATCACATTGCTTTTTCGCTCGGCAGCGGCTGTCAGTAATTCAATCAACGGCAACGCCCGTTTCGTCAGACTCACCGGGGGCTCATCTTCGTTGCGGGCGTCGGCGTCGGCGTCGGCGTCAGCGTCAGCGTCAGCGTCAGCGTCAGCGTCAGCGTCAGCGTCAGCGTCAGCGTCAGCGTCAGCGTCAGCGTCGCGCGGAGCCGACGCGGCGTCCAGGGCCCCTACCTCCCGTTTCAAGCGGTCAAGTGCCGCCGGCACATCTTCCGCGAGGATGGCGCCGGGAACGGTGCCGCTGTGCCCCATCATATTCAGCAGGTTCAGGGCAACGTCGCCGAACATCGTGATGTCGGCGTAGGCGTTCGTTGTAAAAGTCACCAGCATAGGTATCTCCTCATAACGGACTCGCTGTCGCTTGCGGCCGGGAATTACAGAAGTTCGATTTCCGTGGCCCGGATCAAAATAGCGTTCTGGCTAAATTGCTGTTCCAGCATACGCCGGTAAGCCTGCCACCAGGCGCGGTCCACGCCATCGACCATCACTTCGAACAGGACGATATCGTCGCGGCAGACAGCGCCGGCATCGTTCGCCCAAACGCCCACCGCGGGCGAGCGGACGAATGCGGTTACGCCGCCAAATTGTCCGGTCAGATCCTCGCGCACATGGTCGAAAAAGGCCTTCGGAAAGGCCTGGCGCTGATTGTCGTATAGGGGCAGAAGGATCTGGACGAGCCGCATGGGCGTGGGAATCGGCGAAATGGGGAATCGGTAACAGGGCGTATCGGCAGGGCGCACGCACTAATGGTTGCGGTTCACGGCTCCGGCGCCCCGGTGTCGGCCGCGCCGCGGCCCAACTGCGTTCGCGCCACGTCAGCCAGCGCCTGATACTTGGCGCAGATCTCTTAGAGCCGATCCTGTTCGTCCGCTTCGAGGTCGAGGAGCACGTTGTGCGCGCCCTTGGTTGCCCGTATCCGTTCTTGCCTTTATGGGTGAAGGTTTTTTACGAGTCTAGTCGATCGTGCCGACTCTGGTTTTACCGCCTACGGCCGTTTTCATCGCCGAGGCCCGTGCCGGCCCGCGAGGGCCGCCGAGCCGGCTAATCGTCCGAGCCGATACGCAGCCGGCAGTAGGTTTCGCGTGTCAGCACCACGCATACATGTCTCGGCCTTGAACCGCCGGGGCTTTCCACCGCGAGGTCCATCAACCGGGGGAGTCATCCGCCGCCACTTGCAGCTGCGCGCTCACCGGCCCGTCCTCCGCGCGCACCGGCGCGAGGCGCCCGGTCTGCACCCGTTCCGGCTGCACGCCGTGCTGCTCCAGGTATCTGACAATGGCCCGCGCGCGCTCGGTGGCGAGCAGCTGGATCGAGCTGTCGCGCAGCGCCTGGTTCGAGGCGATGTGCTCGAAGACGGCCTGATAGAACGCGCGGCCGACGCCGTCGGACGCGCCGCCGAATTTGGCTCGGAGCTCGGCCAGCGCCTCGCCTGCGGCCTGCTGTAGCAGTTGCTCCAGCGCGCGCCGGGTGGCCGGATCGTCGTACGCGATGGGGCCTGGGTCTTCGCCCTGCGGAATGTTCCGGCCGAGCGCCTGAGCCAGCTGGCGACGGGCCAGTTCGCGCTGCAGAACGCTCGCGTCCCGCTGCGCATCGTAGGGTGCGCTCACGACCAGCTTCAGGCGCGGCCGCTCGCTCAGGGCGCGGACCAGCGCATCCAGCTTTTCGCGCTCCTGCGGCGCGATTTTGGCGCTGCCCGGCTGGAAATCGATGCTGGCGAGCGAGTCGGTGCTGCGGCCGAACAGCCGTCCGAGAGCGCGGAACGGCGCCGAGACCAGGCGCCGGAGCACGTTGCTCAGGGCCTGCTTCACGGCGCTGGCCACACTGAAGCTGGGGTTGTCGAGGTCGCCGCGGACCGGCACCGAAAAATGAATCACGCCCTTGGAATCGGTCAGCAGCGCCACCACCAGGTTCAGGGGAAAATCCATCGCGTTCGGGGCCTCAACCTTCTCGCCCAGGGTGAAGTCGGCAAGGCGGATCTCGTTCTTGCCGAGCAGCTCGCTGTCCCGCACCTTGTAATTCAGGTCCAGCCACAGCTTGCCGGACTCCACTTTGCGGCCGGCGAAGGTCGCAGTGTAGGGCGAAAGCGGTGGCACCAATACGTTGTTGAACTCGACGTGAAGATCAGTGAAATGTCGCGGGTCCCCCATCGCAATGCTGCCTTCGACCTTGGCCGACCCGTAGGGCTCGATCGTACCGTCCGCCTCGACGGCGGCCCGCCGCGACGGGTCGCTCGAAATGCCGACCATGGTGCCATTGAGCGCGGTCACCTTGGTCGAGAACGGCAGCACCAGACTCAGGTCCGCGTAGTCGACTTCACCCTGCAGCAACCGCACCCGCCCGACTGAAAACGCGAAGTCCGGTGCGTCTTGCGCGGCCGCCGCCCGATCCGCTGTGGCGCCCGCAGCGGCTTTGTCGTCCCGCTTGACCACCTGGGCGATGTTCACGCTGCGGTCCTCGGAAATCACGATCTTGGCGCGCGGATCGCGCACCGTGACCTCCTCGACGTCGAGTTGGCGAGCCCCGAGATCGAAAGCCACGCGGTCCGCATCGAGTTGTTTCCATGCCAGGAAGCGGTCGCCCGACCTGGCTTCGTTCATCAGCAGGTCAGTGATGCGGACCGTGCCATCGGCCTCCATCGCGCCCGCCTCGCCGCCCTCGTGGCGCACTTGTGCTGAAGCGGAGAGGGCGCCCGACTCCAGCGTGAGCGCGGCGAAGCGTTGCAGCAGCGGCTGTAGCGGCGTCAGGGCGACCTGGTTCGCCTCGACCTGCGCCTGCGCGCTCTTGGCGCCCGCCGCGACGGTTCCCGTCGCCTCGATCGTCCCGCCTGGGTCGAGGGCGAGGGTGGCATCGAATGATGAGCGTTTGTTGCGGGCGAGGTCCTTCACGCTGGCCTGCAAGGTGCCGTCGATCGACAGCGGCGGTTCGAAGCCGCGGTCGGCATACGTGATCCCGAAGCCGTCCACCCGCAGCGCGCCGACGTCATAGCGCCATTCGCCGCCCGCGGTGGGCTGGGACCGAGCAGGAGCCGGTTCCCCGGGCGTGAACAGCGACAGCAGCGGGATCTTGCCGTCGGCGGTTTGCACCAGCTTCGTGCCGCCACCGGCCAGGACGATCTCCCGCGCGCCGACGGTCTGCTCCACCAGATTCAGATACCCCTGCGCAATGCTGCCTGAGACCAGCGCCACGGCGGGCTGGGCGCGTTCTCCGGCGCCCACGGCGACCTGCTGAAACTTCGCATCGAGTCCCTGCGCGACCACCTGAGTCCGCGCGCCGCCGGCGGTGACGGCCAGTTTGACGGCGCCACTCACGCTATCGACAGCCACCACCAGCGGGGTCGGGCGACTGCGATCGGCATAGTGGGCGCCCACGCTGTCGAAGCGCAAGGCGTTCAGGTCAATGTTCCACGCTGCGGCGGCCGGCGCAGGTGCCGGGCTCGCGCGCTTGCCGCGGCCACGCTTCGCCACCGTCCAGTCCAGCCCGCCGCCCGCTTGCGTGGCCGCCCGCACCTTGCCGTCGTGCAAGGCGAGTCGGGCCACCACAATGTCGCGACTGGCCAGATCCAGCCGGCCGCCGCTCGCGTCGATGCGCTGCAGCGCCAGCAGCGGCTGCTCCCGCCCCGGCCGGCGGACCACCACTTTGGGCAGCGTGAGCGCGACGTCATCGAGCGTAAGGTTCGGCCGGCCCTGCCGGGTCGGGGCATAGCGCACGCTGCCGGACACTGACAGTGGCCCGCTGTTCACCGCGAGCCCGGTGTAGCGCCTGGCGACGGGCCGCAGCGGTGCGAGCGCGAGCTGGTCCACCTTTATCCGGGCCTGCACGCCGCCTTCCGGGGTCAAGGTGCCGCTCGTCTGCAGC
This sequence comes from Hydrogenophilales bacterium, assembly GCA_024636675.1. Classification (GTDB taxonomy): domain Bacteria; phylum Pseudomonadota; class Gammaproteobacteria; order Burkholderiales; family Thiobacillaceae; genus Thiobacillus. Next base: position 31,293 of record JAGXGM010000087.1, read on the forward strand.
GTGCCGCCCTGCTGCACGTTCACGGTGGCGTTGAACGGCGTCGGCGCCTCGCTGGCGCTCGCCACGTTGCTGGCGGTGAGCGACTGCAGCTGCAGGCTGTAACCCACGGCCGGCGTAAAGCTGCGATCCTGCAGCGCGACGTCGATGGACTCGGCGCGCAGCTCGGCGATGTCGTAGCGCCACGCCGCGTCCTGGTCGGCCGGCGAACCGCTCGACCCCGAGGACGAGCCCGCTTTTGCCTGACCCACGCCGAGCAGGTCGAGCACGGCGATGTCTCCGTCCTGCTGGCGCACCACCTGCGCCTGCCCGCCCTCGATGCTCAGTTGCTGCGCGGCCAGACGCTTGCCGAGCAGATCGAAGTGGCCTTGCTGCACCTGGGCCGAAGCCAGCGTCACCGGCGCATCGCTGGCGCCTTCCGCGGCCAGTGAGATCTGCTGCAGTCCGGCGTCGACGCCGCTCGCCACCACCTGCGTTACGCTGCCGCCGGCAATCGAGAGTTGGGCCTGTCCGTTGAGCTGGCCGATGGACACGGCCAGCGGCTGCGGGCGTGCGCGATCGATATACCGAAGCGCCACCTGATCAAGCTGTAGATTGCCGATGTCCAGCTCCCAGCCTGGACTTGCTGGCGCCGTGGGAGCCGCCAGGCCCGAAGATGCGGCCGTGTTTTGTTCCCCAGCTGTTGTCGCAGCCCTGCTGCCAGCCGTGCGTTCGGTTCGCTCTTCGGCTGCCGGCGCGGCTGTCGTCGGAGCGGCTGCGGTCTCTGCTGCCGGCTCAGCCGCCGGGGCTGCCGCTGACTCCGCTGTCTGCTGCGCCGGCGCGACCAAGCTGCCCCAGTTGACGCTGCCGTCGGGTGCTACGGCCACCACGGCGTGGCCGGACTGGAACACCAGAGTGACGAGCGATCCGGCGCGCTGGGCCAGGTGGAAGCTGCCGCCGGTCGCGGCAATCTGTTGCATCGCCAGCATCGGTTCCGGTGCGCCGGGCCGGGCCAGCAAAACGTCCGAGAGCTCGATGACCACGTCCTCCAGTTGCAGCGATGCACGCGCGTCGTAGGCATAACGGCCCGAGAAATTGGCGCTGGCCTGCAGCTCGGAGAGTAGCAACTCGTCGCGCACGAACGGCCACAAGGTGGCTGCGGTGAGCCCGCGCACCTGGAACTGGCCGCTGGCGAGGAGCACCGGCTCCAGGCTCAGTTCGCCACGCCATTCCAGCGCACCGCCGCCCGGCAGCGTCGTCGTCAGTTGGTGCGTGCCACGCGCCTCCGGCAGCGTGGACAGGCCAGAGGCTTGCAGGCTGAGCGGCTTCAGGGCGACGCTGGCGGGTTGCGCGCCCGTAAGATCGGTGAACACCAGACTCGCCGCGGGCACCGACACTTCTCCGACGATCAGCGCCGGCAGATCCTGCTCCGCCGCCGGGTCGTCACGCGACAGCCGCCTGGCCATCTCCAGCATGTTGAGGGTGCCATCGGGTTCCAGCACCAGATGGGCCCGCAGGCCTTCTAGGGTGAGCTGGTCCACCATCCAGGTGAGGCTGAACAGGCCTCTGAAGCCGAGGTCGACGAACAGGCGGTCGGCTGCGATCACCGGCTGGCCATGCCGCCCTTCGATGACCACTTCGCTCAGCTCCATGTTCAACAGGAACGGGTTCACCCGGACATTGCCCACCGACACTTCGCGCTCGAGCTTCTGCTCGATGTATTGGGGGAGGTTGCGCTGGAACAGCCAGGGTGCCAACAGGAAGCCGGCGGCGGCGTAGAGCACCAGCAGCACCAGCAGCACCAGCAGCGCGACGCCGGCGCGCACGAGGTTCTTGCGCAGGTGCTGGCGGCTCATGGTGCTTCGCTCGCCCCGCGTGCAAGGGGCAAGGCGCCGTGCAGGCGCGCAAACAAACCGATCCCGATGCCGCCAGTCCGGCGGCAAACCCATGCCACGGTGAACTCGTGTTTTGTCTTCACAATTTCACTTTATAGACGGGGCTTGTCTTGCGCGTTTCGGCATGGCTGCCCCGACGCACTAATTTGCAGCGCCCCCCGTCGCAGGTGTACTCCGCTTGAGCGCGCCACCGGCCTCGTGCCGGACCCATCCCGCTCAACCCTTGAATTTGCTCCATTGCCGTTGAAGGGGGTGATGTCGTCGAGGTCGGCCTGCGCGAGAATCTCGCGCCACAGACGTAGCACGCTGGCACGCAGGGCGCGATATTCGGACACGACCTCCACGATGTCGAAGCCGGAGCCGACGCGCTCCACGCCGTGCACTGTCGAGGCGTTGCCGAGCCGGTCGCTCTGCGCGCCGCCGGCGCCGCCGTGTCCTATGGACTTTCTCGCCTGTTGAGCCAGGCTCTGGTCCACCTGCGTGTCCCGCGCGGTTGCCCGAAGGCACTGCTCGGCATCTCGCGCAGGGCAAGCTTTGTCAGCTTCGTTCCCGGCGCGAGGCTGCGCGCGAACGTGTCCCAATCGGCGAGGGTCGGCCCGACGTTCGCGAGAATGAATTCCGGCAGTCGCATCGAATTCCCGTTGAGCACGTCTTAAAAATGAAGAATGACATCGCGTCGGCCAAGCAGCCTGCGAAAATGACCGGAAGGTCTTGCTGATATAGCACATGGCCGCGCGACGGGTCAGGTTCGCGCGGCCGTCGGATTTACGGTTTCTTGGGCGTGGTGTATTTGACCTCTTTATGGAACGGCTCCCAGATGGTGTCGTATCCGATATAGCCCTTCTCATTCGGCGGTTTTTGCCGGGTTGTCACAAAGCGTGATTTGCCTTCCGGGACTGGACGCTTGGTTTTGGTGGGTTCGCTCATGTTTCGTCTCCTCTCATTGGGAAATAGGGCTTGGGTTCCAGGCTCGCCGCACGTCATGTTGCGGAACCGGTTTGCACACCATTCAAATGGGAACCGCGTGACAGTTGTTCAGGTCAGGGGCCGCTTCCACCTTGCCGCCGTAGCGGATTTCCGCGTCTGTGGCCTCACGCACCATCAGTATCTCAAGCTTGAAAATAACTTCCCGGCCGCACAGCGGGTTATTGCCGTCAATCGTCACCGTTTTGGCGTCCACCCGGGTCACCAGAAAACTCCTGGTTTGGCCATTGTCGTTTTCCATCAGGATAGCCGTGCCGACTTCACGGTATGCCTCCGGGACGTTCGCGAGGGCTTCGATCACCACCAGTGCTTCGTCCCGGGGGCCATAGATGTCGTTGCAGTCTATGTGCACCTCGATGACATCGCCCTCGGATTTGCCCTCCAGCGCCTCCATGACCCGGGGCGACAATATCTCGTTGACGCCGTGAACATAACCCAGCGGAAACTCGACCTGCGTCAGCATCTGGCGTGTTTTCCGGTCGATGACCTTGTAGGTCAGTTCGACATATTTGTTGGCTTCGATGATGGCTTTCATGGGGTTCCCGATGGTTTCAGAAAATGGAGGCGGCAAAGATGCGCACCTCGCCTTGTTCGTAGCCCAGCACCAGCCGGCCGAGCCATTCACCTTCCCGCTTCGTGCTTCGGACGCGGTACAGCACCGTGACATGCTGCCCTCTACGGATGATTCCCAGGTAATCCCATTCTTTCTGCAGGCTTCGGGTCAGTTCGCTGTTGGCGAACTGTTTGCCGACTTCAACTTCATTGAGACCGAGCAGCAGGTCGTAGGAGAAATTGCGGATGAATTTGCCGTATTGCCCCTGGTTGGAGTATTTGATCAGGTCGCACCACATGGGGTGGGCCAGCGCCAGAATCGCCTCGTCGGTGTGGTCGATGATGTTCGTGGCGGTCTTCGGTGTAGCTTGAACGGCAGAGATGCTCATGAGTAATTCCTGATAGGGTCGCTGAAAGAACGGCGCAATAAACGTGCGGGCCTTAGGCAGACCGGCAGCGGCCAGGGCGCGCGCCGCCGGTACTGCGGCTTACTCGTCCTTGCCGACCAGGTGGTAGCACGGCGCCTTTTCCATGGTGTATTCGCCGGTTTCGGGATTGCGACGCGATACGGTGAGGACGTGCCAGTTTGCATCGTCGAGCTTCATCGCATCCCCCCGGTAGTAGTAACCCGGCCAGCGGGTTTCCTTGCGGAACAGCGTGTGTTGCATCACTGCCTCGGAGGTGAGGTGGCGATGCTTCAGTTCCCAGGCGCGCAGCAGTTCATGGATGTCCTTGGCGGCGACTTTCTCAAGGTCCTCTTCCATGATCTTGAGTTTTTTCAGGCCGATTTGCAGCAGTTTGTCGTTGGTCATGTAGTTGACCGTCGCGCCTGCGCAGTACTCATCCATCAATTTCTGCAGACGGTCCAAACCCTGTCTGGGGTTGATGTAGTGCGGGTTGACGCTACCCGCCGTGATTTCGTTGCGGTTGACCCTGTAATGCTCCATCGGCTTGAAGATTTCTTCCCCACGGCGCTGGATCTGCGCGTCGGAAACCTGGATGCCCTCGGCCTTGCCGTCGTCGATGTATTTGCACGCGGCCTTGGCGGCCAGACGGCCTTCGGTAAACGAGCCCGACGAGAACGCGTGCGGCGTGCCGCCGACGGCATCGCCGGCGCCGAACAGGCCTTCGACCGTGGTCATGCGGTTGTAGCCCCAGTAATACTCCGGCGGGGAAATGTCCTCCGGGCCTGAACACCAGGCGCCGCAACCGGTCGCGTGCGAGCCCATCACATACGGCTCGGAGGTGGTCAGTTCCGGGTTTTCATACTTCGGATTGACATCGGTCGCCGCCCACAGCACAGCCTGGCCCACGGTCATGCCGAGGAAGTTATGCCAGCCGATTTCCTCAAGGTGCGGATCCTGGAAAGCCTCCATCGTCACCATGTGGATCGGACCGCGGCCGGCGTTCACCTCGGAGATGAATGCGTGGTTGCGCAGGCAGGTCGGGATCGGTTTGTGGGACAGATGCTGGCCTTCGGTATCCAGATATTCCTTGCCGACCATTTCGGCTAGCGCCGGGAACCACTTCGACTCGTACTCTTCGCCATTGCAGTTCTGCGTGTAGGTCTTGAGGTGCAGGAAGTAGGCGCCCACCGGACCGTAACCGTCCTTGAATCGCGCCAGTACGATACGGTTTTCCATCTGGGTCATTTTCGCGCCCGCCTGGATCATCAGGCCATAGGCCGAGCCCGACGACCACGGCGCATACCAGACGCGGCCCGCACCTTCACCGACTGAGCGCGGCTTGAATATGTTGGAGGCGCCGCCCGCGCCGACAATCACCGTCTTGGACTTGAAGACGTGGTAATCACCGGTACGGACGTTAAAGCCGACCGCACCGGCCACGCGATTCTCCTTGGCATCGTCCATCAGCAGATGGGTGATGCAGACCCGGTTGAAAACCTTGTCGGCGGATTTCTTGGCGGCCTCGGCGACGATCGGCTTGTAGGACTCGCCGTGGATCATGATCTGCCAGCGCCCTTCGCGCTGATAGGTGCCGGTCTTGGGATTGCGCATGATCGGCAGGCCCCATTCTTCGAACTGGTGAACGGCGGAGTCGACGTGACGCGCCATATCGAACAGCAGGTCTTCGCGCACCATTCCCATCAGGTCCATCCGCGCGTAACGGACGTGATCTTCAGGCTTGTTCTCGCCCCAGCGCGTGCCCATGTAACAGTTGATCGCGTAGAGGCCCTGGGCCACCGCACCCGAGCGGTCCATGTTGGCCTTTTCGGCGATGACGATTTTCTTGTCCTGCCCCCAGTAGCGGGCTTCCCACGCAGCACCCGTGCCGCCCAGGCCAGCGCCTGCGACGAGGATGTCGATGTTGTCTTCGACGATAGTGTTGTAAGCCATTAGTAGTACACCCCTTCTTTCATCACGAGGCCGTTTGATTCCAGCGTATGCAGATCGCCTTCATCCATGCGAATGTATTTGGGTTCGTTGAACAGCAACTGGCTGTCACGCATCGCCTCGCTGGGCGCGGGCACACTGGAGAGTTGCGGAATGTGCTTGCCCCAGGGTTTGGTCGTGATCGGAGCCAGCAGCTCCATGTCTTTTTCGCCGTTACGGAACTTGATGCGCCAGGCAATGACGCCTTTTTCCTCGTCGCGGCGGACGCGCACCGAGTGGCCCAGCGGGGCGAAATCGGCGTACCCGCGCACATCGATCGCGTCTTGCGGGCAGGCCTTGACGCACGAGTAGCACTCCCAGCACATGTTCGGCTCGATGTTGTAGGCGCGCCGTGTGATGGTGTCGATGTGCATGATGTCTGACGGACAGATGTCAACGCAGTATCCGCAGCCATCGCAACGCGTCATGTACACAAAGGTAGGCATGGTGTTCCTCTCGATTTTGTTGGATTGATCGGCTGTCAATAATGCCTGGGCGCTTCACGCTTGATCCCCAGCCCCATGTTGGGCGGCTTGGCGCCCATGTAGGTCGGGATGTCCGGAAACCTCGCCTGCACTTCGGGATCCGACAAATCGTAGATGGCGGGCATGTTTGCTCTCGAACCATCCGCCTTGCTGATCCGCTTCTGGAAAGCGGCCGCGGGCTTGAAGAACATGTGTGCGAATTTGGACCAGTACACCGAGCCGAAGAGCAGGGTGCTGAAAGTGACGAACAACACGAAAAACAGCATGCTCAGTGCGCCGAGTCCCATGGTGAACGACCAGAGCAGCGCAAAGGTGGCCATGCCAAGCAGGCCGATGATGAACAGGTCGCCGCGTCCGTTCAGTTGATGCCACTTGACGCCCTCGGCGGCGACGTCGACACGGATGCGGAACCAGAACCAATAACCGCCCAGGCACAGCATGGCCGCGCCCAGGTGCCAAAGCAGCGGCAGGATGGTCGGCGCCGGATCGTCCGGGGTTGGATAGGCAAAGATCAGTATCGCCGTGGTGACGACAAAAATGATGAAGCCGTACATGGTGAAGAGATGCGAAAGGCGGCGCTTTTGGTTGTCGAATTCGCCCGAGGTCAGAACTTCCTTGGCGAGGGTCTTCACGGCAAGTACGCTTTTTTCACCGGCACCCACCTCGCGCGTCGCATTCTTTTTGGCCTTCCTGGCATTCTCGAAGAAGTATTCGGCGCTTTTCTTGTGGCGCATGTCGAGTATTGTCCCGGCCACCACCAGGAGAACCATCAGCACGACGTATGCCTGCATGGCAAACGGGGGTATGAGGGCGGCGAGTTCGGCGAAGGGGTTGCTAGCGATCATGGGCTCAGGCCTCCTCAAGTTTCAAAAACACGAACAAAGTTCTTCATATATATATAGCTAATGAAATCAAGAATGGGGATAGATTGAGCGCGGCAGCGTTATGAATGACATTCTGACGCCGGTGATATCGCAAAAGCCGCGCGACCGTCAGGACGCTGTCTGTCCCCGCGATTAGCCTTTATTCAATCCGCGCGCGTGCCGAAGCCTGTCGTTGTCAGTATCGATTAACAAAAATTATCTAGACTGGGAGCGTCGACTTGGATCGGCACGTCCCGCCGCCTGGAGGTGCATCGTGGGCAAACACATTCTCTTGATTCAGGGCCACCCGGATGCCGGTCAGCGTCATTTGTGCCACGCGCTGGAGGAAGCGTATGCCCGCGGGGCGACCGCGGCGGGCCACGAGATCCGGCGCATCGACGTGGCGACACTTGATTTTCCGCTGCTGCGCAGCCAGCACGAATGGGAGCACGGCGAGCTGCCGCCGACGCTGGCCCCGGCGCAGGAGGCGATCAAGTGGGCCGAGCACCTGGTGCTTGTCTTTCCGCTGTGGCTGGGCGACATGCCTGCGCTGCTCAAGGGCTTTCTCGAACAGGTGGCGCGCCCTGGCTTCGCTTTTTCGCGGGAGGCCGAAAATCCGCTGGCGGCAAAAGGTCTTACCGGGCGCTCGGCGCGCGTGGTCGTCACCATGGGGATGCCGGCGACGGTTTACCGCTGGTACTTTCGCGCGCACAGCATCAAGTCGCTCGAACGCAATATTCTCGGTTTTGTCGGGATTGCGCCGGTGCACGAAACCCTGATCGGCATGGTTGCAGACATGGCGCCCGAGCCGGCCAACAAGTGGCTGGCCAAACTGGAAAAGCTCGGTGGGCACGGCGATTGAACACGGGTCGGAACAAGCACCCAGGCATCTCCTGTCGCAACGCCCGCGCGCGCGTCAGGCGTGAATCCCGGGGCGGCTTCAGGCGCCCGCGTCGAAGCGCAGCCGGCCGCAGGTTCGCGGGTCAGCGCCACGAACAGCACGGCCCCGCTGCTGATTACCGCCACCGGAAATCGACGGTGACGGCCGGACAGCGCTGTCCCCGCAGCGGCGCACCAATTTGCGGCACCCCCGCGCGATCGTGCACTGCGGTTGAGCGCTTTGCCGGTACCGCGTCCACCTGAATCTCGCCAAGCCCTTGAATTTGTTGTGCTGTTGCCCCCTGGCACAGACCCTGCTGAAGACCAGGGCGAGGAGCCATCATGTCTGTCGTTTCATCGGTCTGTTGTTATTGCGGCACCGGCTGCGGGGTGCTGATCGAGGCGGATGCCGGGAAGATCACCGGCGTGCGCGGCGACCCGGCGCATCCGGCCAACCGCGGCAAGCTGTGCACCAAGGGCGCGGCGCTGGCGCTGTCGGCGCAGGCGTCCGGGCGCGCGCTTTTTCCCGAACTGCGCGCCGATCGCGCATCGCCGCGCCGGCAGGTGGGCTGGGACACGGCGCTCGACCACGTCGCCGAAAAATTCCGTGCGGTCATCGACGCGCACGGCCCCGACGCCGTCGCCTTCTACATTTCCGGCCAGCTCACCACCGAGGCGTATTACGTCTTCAACAAGCTGGCCAAGGGGCTGATCGGCACCAACAACGTCGATACCAATTCGCGCCTGTGCATGTCGTCGGCGGTGGCGGGCTACAAGGCCACGCTGGGCGCCGATTCGCCGCCGGGGTGCTACGACGACATCGAGGCGGCAGGGACGATCTTCATCGCCGGCTCGAACACGGCATACGCGCACCCGATCCTGTTCCGCCGCATCGAGGCGGCGCGGAAGGCCAACCCGAACCTGAAGCTTGTCGTGGTCGACCCGCGCCGCACCGACACCGCCGAGGAGGCCGACCTGCATCTGGCCATCCTGCCGGGCACCGACGTCGCGCTGTTCCACGCCATGCTGAACGTGATGCTGTGGGAAGAACTGATCGACCGCGCAGCCATTGACGCCCACACCGAAAACTGGCAGGCGCTGCGCGACCTGGTGCGCGACTACACGCCGGAGAAGATGGCGCCGATCTGCGGGGTGGCGGCGGCCGACATCGTGCAGGCCGCGCGCTGGTTCGCCGCCGGGCCGACGCTGTCCCTGTATTGCCAGGGTTTGAACCAGTCCAGCTGCGGCGTCGACAAGAACGCCGCGCTGATCAACCTGCATCTGGCCAGCGGGCAGATCGGCAAGCCGGGCGCCGCGCCGCTCTCGCTCACCGGCCAGCCCAATGCGATGGGCGGGCGCGAGGTCGGCGGGCTGGCGAATCTGCTCTCGGCGCACCGCGACATGAACGACCCCGGGCATCGCGCCGAAGTCGCGCGGCTGTGGGGGGTGGACGACGTGCCGGCGACGCCGGGCAAGACCGCGGTGGAAATGTTCGAGGCGGTGCGGCGCGGCGAGATCCGCGCGATCTGGATCGCCTGCACCAACCCCGCGCAGTCGCTGCCGAACCAGGCACTGGTGCACGAGGCCCTGCAGGCGGCCGAATGCGTGGTGCTGCAGGAGGCCTTTGCCGACACCGAAACCGCGCCGTTCGCCGACGTGCTGCTGCCGGCGTCCGCCTGGGGCGAAACCGACGGCACCATGAGCAATTCCGAGCGCTGCATCTCGCGCGTCCACGTCGCCGTTGCGCCGCCGGGCGAGGCGCGCGCCGACTGGGCCATCGTGTGTGACTTTGCGCGGCGGCTGATGCCGGGGCAGGGCGCGCGGCTGTTCCCCTACGCCAGCGCCGAAGCCGTGTTCGACGAACACCGCGCGACCACGCGCGGGCGCGATCTCGACATCACCGGCCTCTCCTACGCGCTGCTCGATGTCGGCCCGCAGCAATGGCCGTTTCCCGAGGGCGCCTCGTCTGGCCAAGCGCGCCTGTACGCCGACGGCATTTATCCGACTGATAGCGGCCGCGCGCATTTTCACGCCGCGCCGTATCGCCCGGTGGCCGAAGCCATCGACGCACGCTACCCACTGCACCTCAACACCGGGCGCCTGCGTGACCAGTGGCATGCGATGAGCCGCACCGGCCGCGTGGCGCGCCTGTTCGCCCACGCCGATATCCCGCTGCTGTCGATGAATGCGCGCGACCTCGAACTGCGGCGGCTGAAGCCGGGCGATCTGGTGCGGGTCAAGAGCCGGCGCGGCGAGGTGGTGGTGGCCGCCGAAGCCAGCGATTCCCTGCGCCCCGGCCAGTGTTTTCTGCCGATGCACTGGGGGGCGCGCTTCATGGGCGGGCGCGGCATCAATGCGCTCACCCTGCCGGTGTTCGACGCGGTGTCGAAGCAGCCCGAGCTCAAGCATGCCGCGGTGCAGGTGGCGAAGGCCGAGCTGCCCTGGCGCATGGTCGCGCTGGCAGTGGGCGACGGCGCGAAACTGCTCGACGCCGTGCAGCCGCTCTTGCGCGCCTGCGACTACGCCGCGGCCGGGCTGGCAGGGCGCGACCAGGATGTGCTGACGCTGCGGCTGGCGCACACCCAGGCCTTGCCCGAATCCCTGCTGGCTGCGCTCGACACCGCGCTGGGGCTGGACGACCCGCTCGCCGTGATGCAATACCAGGACAGCCCGCGCGGCATTTCCAAGCGGGTGCGGGTCGACGGAGGCAAGGTGACCGCGGCGCGGCTGACCGGCGAGACCGCCGCCTTCGACTGGCTGCGCGATGCGATCGTCGACGGCGTGGACGCCGCCTCGCTGCGCGCCTGGATGCTGGCGCCGGTGGCGCGGCCACCCGCAGGCGGGGCGGGCCGCGGACGCGTGGTGTGCAACTGCCTGAACGTGGCCGAGCCCGCCATCGTCGCGGCGATTGCCGCAGGCGCCGACCTGGCCGCGCTGCAGGCAAATCTGAAATGCGGCACTGAATGCGGCTCCTGCGTGCCGGAACTGAAGCGGCTGATCGCCGGCAATCGGGCGGCGGCATGAACCGCCAACCCGATCCTCGCTATTGCGAATTCCCAACCGGGCAGCAACGCCGCGAAGCAATCCAGTGCCTGGGCTGGCAGCCGGACGCTGGATCGCCGCGTCGCTTCGCGCCCCGCGATGACGGTTTTTGCAGCGGCATTCCGGGTTGCCGTCCGCGCCCCTTCGCGTCCTTTATGCCCTTCCGGGTATTCGTGGGCAAAGATTCATGAGCTACGCGACCCTCATTCGCCGGATCGAAGCAGGCGAAGGCCTGAACTACGTCGAGGCGCGCGCGCTGGGCGCGGCGATGCTCGACGGCGGCGTGCCCGAGCTGGAAACGGCGGCCTTTCTGGTGGCCTTCAACCAGCACGAGCCCGGGCTGGATGGCTGGCTCGGCCTGCATGCGGCGCTGGCCGAACGGCTGCCCGATTTCGTTGCGCCGTCCGGCCCGTTCCGCACTGTGGTGCTGCCGACTTATCACGGCGTTCGCAGCCATCCGCATCTCACCCCGCTCTTGGCGCTGCTGCTGAAAAGCTTCGGCATTCCGGTGCTGATCCATGGCGTGCTCGAAGGCGGCGGCGGCACAGCGGCGGCCTACGTGCTGCGCGAGCTTGGCATCATGCCGTGCGCGTCCGTCGGGCAGGTCAACGCGCATCTGCTGGACGAAGGCATCGCCTTTGCGCCGGTGGCGCTGCTGAGCCCCGGCCTGGCCGCGCTGCTGGCCCTGCGCGCGCGGTTGGGGATCGACGGCTGGGTGACGCGGCTGGCGATGCTGGCCGATGTGCTGGGCGAGCATTCGGTGCGGGTAACGCCGGTGGCCTCGGACAGGGAGACGGCACCGACGCGCGAAGTGCTGGAAGCCCTGGGCGGACACGCCCTGCTGTTGCAGGGATGTGAGGGCGAGGCTTTTGCCGACCCGCTGCAGCGGCCGGAGATGATGCTGGTGCAGGACGGACAGGGACAGCTGGTGTACGAGGCGCAATCGATCGCCTCCGTCCTGGCGAACCTGCCGGAGCTGGACGCGCGGGCCACCGGCGCCTGGATCGACCAGGTCATGCGTGAACACCTGTCGCTGCCGCTGCCGATCCGCAACCAGCTGGCGGTGTGCCTGTATGCCTCGGGTTATACCGAAGACCTCAACCAGGCGCGCGCGATCACGGCGATCGACGGGTTTGGCCGGACGGCGGCGTAGGGTTTGGTGCATGCTGCCAAATCGGGCACCGTGGTGGTGCGTTGCATAGCGGCGGTTTTCGGCGCCTCGCAAATAAAAATAATTGAAACAGTGTGTTGGCGCGTGCGGGTTGGATGGCACAGCGATTGCTTATGTTATGTGTAGGAGCACCCGCAAGGGGTAGGCCGTAGCTGTAAAGCCGATGAATCGGCAACAACCACGCACCGGCGTCCTCGCCGCGATGAGCGACTGCAATCGCGGCGAGGACGCCGCTCCTACAGGACACAATGGATTTGGGTTGAACAAGTTGTAGCAGACCGAATGCAACGGCGTATCTCGGTCATCACTTTTAGTCTTTCGTTTGGAGTGGTGAGATGGATATGAGTACGCCCATGGGACAGGGTCCCAAGATGAAGCTCGTCATGGTTGGCAACGGCATGGCCGGGGTGCGCACGCTGGAAGAGCTGCTGAAGCTGGCGCCCGACCTCTACGACATCACCGTGTTCGGCGCCGAGCCGCACCCCAACTACAACCGCATCCTGCTCTCCCCGGTGCTCGCCGGCGAGCAGACGGTCGACGACATCGTGCTGAATCCGCTGGCCTGGTATGCGGACAATGGCATCACCCTGCACACCGGCAAGAAGGTGGTGAAGATCGACCGCAGTGCGCGCGCGGTCGAAGCCGAGGACGGCACCCGCGCCGAGTACGATCGCCTGCTGCTCGCCACCGGCTCCAATCCTTTCATCCTGCCGGTGCCCGGCGCCGATCTGGAAGGCGTGATCAGCTTTCGCGACATCGCCGACGTCGACGCGATGGTGCGCGCGTCCGGCCAGTACCGCCACGCCGTCGTCATTGGCGGCGGCCTCCTGGGCCTGGAAGCCGCCAACGGCCTGATGAAGCGCGGCATGGATGTGACCGTGGTGCACATCGCCCCCTGGCTGATGGAGCGCCAGCTCGACGAGCCCGCCGCACGCCTGCTGCAGAAAAGCCTGGAAGCAAAGGGCATGAAGTTTTTGCTGCAGAAGCAGACCGCCGAACTGGTCCAAGGCGGCTGTTCTGATTCATCGCCTTCCGGCGGGGGAGGGCGCGTCGCCGCCATCAAGTTCAAGGACGGCGATTCCGCGCCCGCCGATCTGGTCGTGATGGCCGTCGGCATCCGCCCCAACACCGAGCTTGCCGAATCATCCGGCCTGCATTGCAACCGCGGCATCGTCGTCAACGACACGATGCAGACCTTCGACCCGCGCATTTATTCGATCGGCGAGTGCGCCGCGCACCGCGGCATCGCCTACGGTCTGGTCGCGCCGCTGTTCGAGCAGGCCAAGGTCTGCGCCAACCATCTGGCGCTTTACGGCATCGGCCGCTACCAGGGCTCGATCACCTCGACCAAGCTCAAGGTCACCGGCATCGACCTGTTTTCCGCCGGCGACTTCACCGGCGGCGAAGGCACCGAAGCCATCCTCTACTCCGACCCCATCGGCGGCGTCTACAAGAAGCTCGTCATCAAGGACAACAAGCTGGTCGGCGGCGTGATGTACGGCGACACCGTCGACGGCGCCTGGTATTTCTCGCTGCTGCGCGACGGCAAGAACATCGACGAACTGCGCGACCACCTGATGTTCGGCCAGGACCATTGCGGCAACCTCGGCCACCAGGGCATCAATAAGGCCGCGACCATGACCGACGATATGGAAGTGTGCGGCTGCAACGGAATCTGCAAAGGCGACATCGTCAAGGCGATCCGCGACAAGGGGCTGTTCACCCTGGAGGATGTGCGGAAGCACACCAAGGCGTCGAGTTCGTGCGGCTCGTGCACGGGCCTCGTCGAGCAGATTCTCGCGGTCACCGCCGGCGGCGATTATTCGGCCACGCCGAAGACCAAGTCGGTGTGCGGCTGCACCGACCACACCCACGAGGACGTGCGCGCGGCGATTAAACAAAACAAGCTCCTGACGATCCCGCAGGTGATGGCGTTCATGGAATGGCGCACGCCCAACGGCTGCGCGAGTTGCCGCCCGGCGCTCAACTATTACCTGATCTCGACCTGGCCCGGCGAGGCCGAGGACGATCCGCAGTCGCGCTTCATCAACGAACGCGCCCACGCCAACATCCAGCGCGACGGCACCTATTCGGTGATCCCGCGCATGTGGGGCGGCAACACGACGCCGTCTGAATTGCGCCGCATCGCCGACGTCGTCGACAAGTACAGCATCCCGGCGGTGCATGTCACCGGCGGCCAGCGCATCGATCTGCTGGGGATCAAAAAGGAAGACCTGCCCAAAGTGTGGGCCGACCTCGACATGCCGTCGGGCCACGCCTACGGCAAGGCGCTGCGCACGGTGAAGACCTGCGTCGGCTCGGAATGGTGCCGCTTCGGCACCCAGAATTCGACGCAGATGGGCATCGATCTGGAGAAGACCTTCTTCAAGATGTGGGCGCCGCACAAGGTCAAGCTCGCGGTATCCGGCTGCCCGAGGAACTGCGCCGAAGTCGCGATCAAGGACGTCGGCATCATCGGCGTCGATTCCGGCTGGGAGATTTATGTTGCCGGCAATGGCGGCATCAAGACCGAGGTCGCGCAGTTCCTGGTCAAGGTCAAAACCCCCGACGAAGTGATCGAGTATTCCGGCGCCTTCCTGCAGCTGTATCGCGAAGAAGCGCGCTACCTGGACCGCACCGTGCACTATGTCGCCCGCGTCGGTCTCGATTACGTGAAGAAAAAAATCCTCGACGACGCCGACAACCGGCGCGCGCTCTACGGGCGCCTGCTGTTCGCGCTATCGGTCGAACGCGACCCGTGGCTCGAGCGTGCCAGGGAGGGCAAGGCGAAGCACGAGTTCGAAGCGCTGTCAGTCTGACCGGGGGAGACGGCCGCCCTGCGGTCCCCGACAAGCCTATCTCCAATCGAAAGGAAGCATCATGAACAAGTGGCTAGACGTGTGTGCGATGACCGATATCCCCCAACTCGGTGCGCGCGTGGTGCGTCACGGCGGACTGGATATCGCCGTGTTCCGCAACGCCGAAGATGAAGTGTTTGCGCTGGAAGACCGCTGTCCGCACAAGGGCGGCCCGTTGTCGCAGGGCATCGTCCATGGCCGCAAAGTGAGCTGCCCGCTGCATGGATGGAACATCGAGCTGATCTCCGGCTGCGCCGTCGCGCCGGACGAAGGCTGCGCGCGCGAATTTCCGATCCGGCTCGAAGGCGGACGGGTGTGGCTCGACGCCGCCACGATCGACGTCGAGGCAGCCTGAACGCCCGATCGCCATTGCATGGATGATTCACCAGGCGCGCCGGCTTGCGCCCGGCCCAGCTTTCAGTCGAGCTTCCGGTCCTCGTGCTTTGCTTTCTCCATCGCTTCCGGCTCCAGTTCTTCGGCATAGCGATTGAGCCGGATAAAGATCCCCCAGCCGGCAAGCAGTACCCCCACCGAAAACACGATGCTTGCCGCATACAGCAACTGAGCGGGGTCCTCATGCACCGCCTTGAACGTTGCAACGAGTCCCTCGATGGCGAGCGCAACGACGAGCACGGCGAAGAAGCGGGACAGGAATCGCCTGACCCGGGTCGGCGCGCTGATATGCGCGTTACGGATGACCTCTTCCTCGGCGATGGTCTGTGAAATCTGCAGGGCGACCACCGCTGCGGCGAGCAGGCCGATGGCCTCGATGATTTCCTGCGCCGCGTCCTGATCGAATCGGGCGTTGATTGCCAGCCACCCCATGTGGGATGCCATCGCAATCAGAACGACCGCGGCGCAGGCGAAGAGAAGTGCCATGGCGGCATGGACGAATGCAAAGGCATGCTTGAGGGCTTTCATCGATATATCCGTCGGAGCCGGCGCGTCAAACCCTGTGCTTTCTGACCCACCCGGTCATCCGCTGCCATCCGTCCTCGGCAGGCGCCTTGCGGGCAGGGTTGCCGCACCCTGCCAGGGGCGCCCTCATCTTCTCCATCCGTGGTCAGCGTGTCGATTTTGGCATTCATGGGCGTCTCCTTGGGGGCGCAATGGCGCGGGACAGGCGCTGCGCCCTGCTGCGGGGCGATTAAAAATACGCGCCGAGCACGATCTGGTGGAGGTCGATGCCGTCGTTCGGCTTCTCGATGTCGGCGTTGGAATAGTGGGAATATTGCAGGCCGGCGAATCCCCGTTTGGCAAGCTCGACGCCCACTGCAAGGTGCGGGGAGAACTGGAAACGGGTGGAAAAATCCTTGCCGCCCAGCGAGTCGCGGCTGAACAGCGACACGCCGAGCCCGGCTTCGGCGTAGGGGCGCACGCGGCCTTCGCCGTAATGGAGATGGAGGCGGCCGATGCCGCCGAACTGGTTCATGTTGTCGGGCCCGGAGCCCGCGCCGGTATGCCTGAAGTGGCTCAATTCCAGTTCGGGGCGCAGCGAGACCCTCCAATTGCCCCAGTCGGCCGACCACATCGGGCCGAAGCGCAGGCTGATCCCGGCCCGCTCGTAGTCGTCCCCCGCTTCGCCAACCAGCAGGCCGATTCCCGGCCCCTCTACGGCTGCCGAGGCGGTGCCGAACGGCGTGAAGGTGAATGCCAGGAGGACGAACGCGGCAAACAGATTGAAACCGGGTTGCGCCAGAACGACTGGATAGCGGTCCATGAACTGTCTCCCTTTTTTATTGGTTCGGGTGGTCCGGCGCTGCTCAGGCGCTGCCCGGACGTCGTCGACCACCCCTCGATTCAGTATATGTACACATCGGACCGGAGGCGCCGGGAAAGAGCTGGCAGGTATGCAGCCGGATGTCGGCGCGATGATCCGGGGTAAGGTGTTCGCGCTTGACTACGGTCGGCTAATGGATGACCCCATTTGCTTGCTCAGTGATGGACATTAGGGAACATATACCATGTCGATGTGAAACAAGAAGGCGCCATCAGCTTCTGTTACGTGAAGA
The DNA here is from genome assembly GCA_024636675.1 of Hydrogenophilales bacterium. Taxonomy (GTDB): domain Bacteria; phylum Pseudomonadota; class Gammaproteobacteria; order Burkholderiales; family Thiobacillaceae; genus Thiobacillus. Next base: position 48,403 of record JAGXGM010000087.1, read on the forward strand.
CTGAGCACAAGATCACTCCTGCCTTCTGAGATCGTCCAAAGATCAATAAGCGCGTCCCATCTCGTGCCCATCCAAATGCAAACCGACGAGTTCCATGTTTCGTCTGGGAGGTCAATGAGGGTTGCGCCGTAGTCTTGAATGTAAGTCCGAATTTGGGTAGCCGTTTCGGCTGATATTTGAGCTACGCCAGGAATCCCTGCGCCGAGATAATAGTCGTGGCATACAAAGGCACTAACAATCTCTCGAATGACCGAACGCCAGGCCGACGGGATTGGACGTTCAGCTTCTTCATCTTTAACGGCCATAACTTCAGAAGCTTCGTTTCTGAATGTCATTACTCAAAAATCCCAATGAACTGCATAACGTTTGAGGTAAGGGGCGCGCCGCTTGCGGCGCGTCCCAGCGTAGCGAAGCGGAGCGAACTTGACCGAAGGGTTAGGTTGCGTGTGCATGGCAAACGGCATTAAGTTCAGCAATAAATGAAGGCAAAGACGTTTGGTCGGTAATGAACTCAAACTCTAGGCGCTGGCTATGTTCTGCCGCTACGGTTAACACTCCGCTGACAATGATTTGTCCCCTGCCATTGCCACGAAGGGAAAAATAGGGCTCCTCGTACTGTTGCCCAAGCTTGGCATCACCAATTAACTTGGAAGATAACCTCTCAAGCGCTGAGACAAACTCATCAATCGGCGGCCAATCAAAGAAAAAAGAGGTGCTAGCGGAGAATGGTGATGAAACCACCTCCAACAAACAAGCTCCCCCTGACCCATCATCGAAAAGTTCGATGCTTTTCATGGACAGTTGGCATTGTTCCGACTGAGTAGAGAGTGATGCGTCCATAGCAACCTAACGTAATTTAGACAGCACGCTCACCTGAATATCTTGCCGCCTAAATCAAGGAGGCTATATGGCAGTGTGCTGTATTTGGTTGATTGAATTGAAACTTTACGCCTTGTCCGCCCGTATAGGCAAGCCTAAAATTTTGTGGATGAAAGCTCACGTTGTCTCTCAAGATTCGCCCAAGCTGCTTGCACTGTAAATGGTGTAAATGGTGTAAATGGGAAAAACAGGGGGCAGACCGCGGTTTCCAGATCTGCTGATTAAAAAATCGGGTCAGCTCAGACATCGTTTGTTAATCGCGGGGTGATCCAGCGACGGTGAAGCGCATAGCAGACTTTATTTGGCTCGCGGACGCGACAGCGCCGGCTGCACCGCCTGAAGCCGGCCTGAGCGCAACTCGACGACGGCCTTCGCCACCGCGCGCGCCACATTGCGCGCTTCTTCCTGCACCGGCTCATCTTGGTCCAGGGCATCGTGGCTGGTGGCATACGGTGCGTAGTAGCCGATGTAGCGGTCCAGTCGCGCCTGTGCACCGGCGTCGATGAAACCCATCCAGTCGAGCCAATCCGACAGGGCGCGGCGCGAGCCTTCGATTCCGGCGACGTCACCGTGGACGATCAGCCCGTAGGCGCGTCCTGCCAGGTGCTGCGGATAGTCCCAGCCGGCCATTTCGAGTGCTTTGGCCTTGCCGGGATTCTTGCCCGAGGTGGCGGTGGGATCGGGGTTGCCGCCGTCGGCGCAGACCAGGCGGTCGATCATCAGCTTCAACGGGCTGGGGCTCTGATACCAGTACACCGGCGAGACGATGATCACCGCATGGGCGGCGGTCCAGCGCTCGTAGATCTCGGCCATCCAGTCGTTGGTCTGGCCGAGCGCATGGTTGGGGTAGCAACTGCACGGCCAGTTGCACAGGGGCATTGCGGTCGACGCGCAGCCTTTGCAGGGATGGATGTTGCGACCGTATTCGGAGATGAGCAGGCTGAGGTCGAGCACGTCGACCTGGATGTCGGCCTGCTCCAGAATTTCGCGCGCGATCCCCAGCAGCCGGAAGGTTTTGGACATCTCGCCCGGGCAGCTGCCGTCGTTGCGCGCCGAGCCGCAGATCAGCAACACCCGTGACGGGCTCGCCGGGTCGGCCCAGCGCAGTTGCGCCGCGTCGATGCGCCGTTTCGTGTCGACCCACTCGGAAGACAAGTCGTAGTCCGGATCGGCATATCCCGGCCCCGCCTTCTGCGTGAGCGGGGATTTGCGGTACTCGTTGTAGGCCTGCCAGGCGATCTCTTCGAGGCGGGCAATGGACGCGTCTTCGGTGCGGAAGGCCGGATCGAAGAAGGCGGCCCGAAATCGGGCACTGAACGCGTCACGTGTGAGCGGGGCTGGGGCTTGACCCTTGCGGACCTCAATCATGATGGCTTCCGTGCGTTGCCTGGTGTGGGGTCAGGCTGCCCAGGTGGACGCGCGGGGACGTAAGGGTTTTCATGGGACTCTCCTTGTAAAGCGACAACCAGAAGCACCTGCCTAATCGCGCCGGGGGTTCACCGCAGCGTGAGCCGATGCAGGTCACCTTTGCCAAAGTCGACGAGGTAGAGGTTGCCCGATTCGTCTTCGCCGAATGATGACAGCCTCAGCCCGCTGTCGAGCAGGTGCGCGTTCTCCCAGCCGCTGGCGCCGCGCCGCAATCCCCATAGCCGTCCGGAGCAGAAGTCGCCGTAGACATAGACGCCTTGCAGGGACGGGTACTGCGCGCCCCGATAGACGTAGCCGCCGGTGATCGAACAATTGCCCGAGCCATTGGCGTACTCGGCGACTGGGGCGGTGAGGCCGGTCCGGTCGCAGCCCGCGCCTTTGTAGCAGTGCATGCCCTCCATCACGTTCCAGCCATAGTTTTGACCGCCGCGGCTGTCGGCAGGCTGGAAGTTGACTTCCTCGTACGCGTTCTGGCCGACGTCGGCGATGTAGAGGTCGCCCGCGGCGCGGTCGAAGGAAAAGCGCCAGGGATTGCGCAGGCCCAGCGCCCAGATTTCGTTGCCGAAGGGATTGTCCGGCGGGATGGCGTACGGATCGGCGCCCGATTCCACGTCGATGCGCAGCAGCTTGCCGAGCAGGGTGCGGGGATTTTGCGCGTTGTTCTGTGGATCGCCGCCGGAGCCGCCGTCGCCAAGTCCGATGTAGAGGTAGCCATCCGGGCCGAACGCCAGATGACCGCCGTTGTGATTGGCGTAGGGCTGGGACTGGCGCAGCAGCACGTGTGCGCTGGCGGGGTCGGCGACATCGGGATCGGCGCCGATTCGATAGCGCGCCACCCTCGTGTCGCCGCCGGACTTGTCGGTGTAGTTGACGTAGAAATGCCCGCGCGTGGCGTAGTCCGGCGGAAAGGCCAGGCCCAGCAAGCCCTGCTCGGTGCCGCGGGTGCGGACCCGCGTGGAAACGTCGAGGAAGGGCTGGGGATCGACCGCGCCATTACGCACGATGCGAATCAAGCCGCCCCGTTCCACCACGAACAGCCGGCCACTGCCGTCGCCCGCGTGCGTGACCAGCAGCGGCTGGCTGAATCCGCCGGCAACCCGGGTCAGGGAGACGGCAGGGAACGGCCCCGCCGACGAGGCTGTTTCGCCGCCGACCCGGTCCGCGGCGTCGCAGGCGCCGAGGAACAGGCCGGCGCACACCAGCAGGACCACTCTCAGAAACGAATCACCTCGATACGACATGAGCGACTGGCGCATGATCTACCTCCATGGTTGTCTTCTGTGGCAAAGGCGCAGCGGCGTTCAGATGGTGGGATCCGCCAGGCCGGCAACGCGGCTTAATCCTGCGAGCGGCGAAAGTACGCAGCCTGGGTGCCGATTATGAAAATATAGACCGGACAGCCTGCAAGGGGGTTATCAACGCCCTTCCATTGGGTCGCCGCTGGCGTCCACTCAGATCAAGCTTTGAGCCGCTGCCGTGGGGAGACCGGCAGGGCAGTTCGAATACGCCGGATCGCAGTCCGCATTCGCCACATCGAAAAGCCCCTTTTTCAGAGCCGGCCGCGGTGTGGCGGCAATGCGAAGTTGGTTGCGCCCCCATAGGGCCGTCACTTGTCGTCTATGTTGAGATTGATTCCCTGTAACGGCGCTACGCGGCGAGCGGCGCCGCCCCGGCTCCGAAGGAGGCATCGATGACGAACGCGTACCCGGCTGATGAGGTGGAAACCTTCATCGAAAAGAACATTGCGCCACTGCTACCCCTCCCACGGAGCGAAGCCGAGGCGCGGCGCGCGCGCGCCGAGGCCGACCGGCACGACGCGGCGTTGGCTCGCAAGGCGCTGTCAGCTGGCGGTCTGGATCTCGAACGACTCGACGCGCTCGCCCAGGAACGCGCGTTCGCCCGACGGGCGCGTGCGGACGAGCAGCGCCGGCGAGCGGTCGAGGAGTCGACCGCGATCGAGCGACGGTTGGCGGGCCTGACGCCGGTGCTGCCGATCGACCCGGAATCGCGGAACGTCATCATCGATAGAGTCACATTCATCCGCACGTTCGCCGAAGCGGGCGTGGTCACCGACTCGCACATCGGCTCGCTCGACAATTGGGCGCGCTACAGGCTGCAGCCCCCGGGTGGCGGGTTGAACAAGACCGGGACAGGCCGGCTGAGCTTCTTCGTTCTCTGGCAGAACCCTCGCAACGACGCGATCGTGGCGAACGTCGGACCGCGAGTCGTCGTGAACGCTTATCTCTCGGTCGACGCCGACTGGAATGGCGTGGCTGCCTGGTTCCTCGGCGGATCCGAAGTGCGCGCGACCGTCCGCGCCCGCACGACCGTGTGGGCGATGTGGGACGCGTCCGTCCAGGCAATCGTCAGCGACATGATCCTCGGCAGCGCCGGCGCGACCGGCGGGTTCTTCGGCGGCGACGACAGCACATTGATCGCCGTCAACCAGTTCATTCCCGGGTCGGGATTCTTCGTTCCGGCGCAGGCATTCGTTCTCATCGAGGTCACGCTGTTGACCGAGTACCACCAGACGAGCGGCTCCCTCGACCTCGACGCCGCCAGCGGGGCGCTTCGGGTCTCGGTGCCGCACCTCATCGTCACGGTCACATGACGGTAGATGGGCAGACCAACGTCGGGCCGCAATAGAAAAAAGGAGAGGTCGTGCCGTCGTTCACAAGTGTGGTGGAAACCGTTGCCTTGGCGATTGATGGAGCGGGTGTCGTCGTTATCGTTCTGGGGCTGCTCACGGCCGCATCCAGATTTATCCTGGCCACCCGAAAAGCCGAGAACCCCTACCGGCAACTCCGCCACGACATCGGGCGGGGCATCCTTCTTGGGCTGGAGCTCCTGGTGGCGGCAGACATCATCCGTACTGTCGCGGTCCCTCCCACCCTGCAGGGCGTAATCGTTCTAGGGATCATCGTCCTGATCCGGACGTTCCTGAGCATGGCGTTGCAAGTGGAGTTGGAAGGCCGCTGGCCCTGGGCGGCCGGCCGGCAAGATGCCGCACCGCGCGATCCCCCTAATGGGCGCATCTGAGTCACTCGTCGGCGTCCTCTAATCGCCCCAAATACTTCGCCTGCATTTACGCCCGCCGTACTCTGAAGCATAAAGCGTTAGTCGGCTCGATATCGACGCCGCTTCTGTGTCCGCAGCACCCCGACTACGCGAATAAAAGGCCCAATAAAATCGGGCCCATTTGTCCTCCGGAGCTGTCTTCTTGCTGTGGCAAACGACCGGCGGCTTCGTTCCAGGTGGGTCCGGAACAAGCAACGACGAGACCGATTTCAAGGCGCCCAGCGGTCGAGCAGCAGCAGGCCCAGGCCCAGCAGCGGAACGAACACCGCGAGAAATACGGTCAGACGCATGCCCGGCAAATCCGGCAGCATGATCTTGCCGCGATTGCCGATTTTCTGGATCGTCGAACTCAGATAGCCCGAGGTTTCGGCATAGAAATAGCTCCCGGCCATCAGGCCGAGTATGCCCGCGATGGCATCGTAGTTGCCCTGACCCAGCGCGGCCACACCGGTCCCGGGGCAGTAGCCGAGCAGGCCGAGCCCGACGCCGAAGACCAGACCGCCGGCAATGTTGGCCGCATAGCGCGTGGGCTTGACATGCAGTTTGACCAGGCCGAGCGCGTGCAGGGAGAAAACGCCGACCATCCCGACGACGATCGCGGTGAGCATTACCTTTATGACGGTGAAATCAGTCAGGAAAAACTGGCCCATCAGTACCTCGTACTTGGCCACGCCGCCTTTTTGCAGCAGGAAGCCGAAGGCGATGCCGAAGACGAGGCCGAGCACGAGCTGACGGGGCGAATCCGGCCTGGTGGGATCGTCGGCGTCGTCCTGTGCGGCGCCCGCTGCCGGCGGGACGGAATCGGGGAGGGGGGTCTTGTCGGTGCCCATTGCGTGCTCCGTCAGAGGCGATACAGCACGTGTGCGGTGGCGACGGCGGCGACGAAGAAGCAGACGAGCGCGATCCATGAGCTCACCGACAGTTGCAGTGCGCCGCTGATGCCGTGCCCGCTGGTGCAGCCGCCGGCGAGGCGGGCGCCGTACGCCATGACCGCGCCGCCCACGAACGCCATCCCCAGGCGCGGCGCGACAGCCGGACCGAAACGTTCCTGCCACAGCGCGGGCACCCAC
>JAGXGM010000088.1 GCA_024636675.1 Hydrogenophilales bacterium
CAAGCACACGTTCACACGGCCCTATCGGCCGCAAACCAACGGCAAGGCCGAGCGCTTCATTCAAACCTGCCTGCGCGAATGGGCCTATGGCAGGGTCTGGAACAACAGTGCGGAGCGCACTGCCTGGCTACCGGCATTTTTAGCTTACTACAACGCGCGAAGGCCTCACTCGGCCCTCGGCTACAAACCTCCAGCTTCACGGCTTGCCGGGAACAACCTATTGCAACTCAACATCTAGAATGCCAGAATGTCTACGTACGACGCCATCCTTGCTGCCCCGATATGTCGTCTCGGTGTCCGTTTCACCGGCGACGCGCTGACGCGGCTGGATTTCTTGCTTGCGGACGCCCGCGCGTCGACCCGGCTGGACCTGCGGGCGAGGCAGCTGGTGCGCGAACTCGATGCCTACTGGCACAATCCGGCCCACTCCATCGACGTGCTGTTCGTGCCAGCCGGCACGCCGTTCCAGCTGCGGGTGTGGCACGCGCTGATGGCCATTCCGGCCGGTCAGCCGGCCACCTATGGCGCGCTGGCGAAACAGCTCGGTACCGCTGCACGCGCGGTGGGCCAGGCGTGCGGGGCAAATCCATTGCCTATTCTCATCCCCTGCCACCGCGTGGTGGCGGCCGGTGGGCTGGGGGGCTTCATGCATTCGGCCGCGGGCGCGCCGCTGGATGTCAAAACCCGGCTGCTGGCGCATGAACGACGCGCTGATTAACCGGTTCTGCGACCGTCTGTGGCTGGAAGACGGGCTGGCGGATCTGACGCTGGCCGCGTACCGGCGCGACCTGGAGACTTTCGCTGGCTGGCTGGAAAAAGAACGCGCACATCGCCTGGATGCTGCCGTGGCGGGCGACATCGAGGGCTATCTGGCATGGCGCTTCGCCGGTCGCGCGCAGCCGCGCAGCGCGGCGCGCTACACCTCGGCGCTGAAACGCTTCTATCGCTACCTGCTGCGCGAAAACCTGATTGCCCTGGATCCCACGCTCAATCTCGACAGCCCCAAGCTGCCGCGCTCGCTACCGAAGACACTGACCGAGGCCGACGTCGAACGCCTGCTCAATAGCACCGACGTCAATACCCCGCTGGGCCTGCGCGACCGCGCGATGCTGGAAACGCTGTACGCCACCGGTTTGCGGGTGTCGGAGCTGGTGGGGCTGAAGCTGACGGCGGTGAGCCTCAACGACGGCGTGCTGCGGGTGACCGGCAAGGGCAACAAGGACCGGCTGGTGCCGCTGGGCGAGGAGGCAGTGCAGTGGCTCAAGCGCTATCTGGCGGACGCGCGACCATTGCTGCTGCAACGTCAGGTCTCGGATGCGGTGTTCATCACCGCGCGCAGCGACGGCATGACGCGGCAGGCGTTCTGGTATCTGATCAAGCGGCACGCGCGCGCCGCTGCAATCACCCGGCCGCTATCGCCGCACACGCTGCGCCATGCCTTTGCCACCCATCTGCTGAACCATGGCGCCGACCTGCGGGTGGTGCAGATGCTGCTCGGCCACAGCGACATTTCCACCACCCAGATCTACACCCACGTGGCGCGCGAACGGCTGAAACAACTCCACGCGGCCCACCATCCGCGCGGCTGACTCAGGCGGGCGTCCTGATCCGTTCCATCAGGTAACACAGGCAGTCCTGGCGGATCACCTGTTCATCGCGCGTCAGCATCGCCGGCATCAGCGGCTTCCTCAAGGTGATCTCGCCGCGGCTGTAATCAAACAGGCGGTCGCCGATCTCTGCGCCGTTTTCATCCAGCGCCTGCAACCTGGCCGGGCTGCCCGACCGCACCCGGCCCAGCAGGTCGCCGTGTTTCAATTCGCGGAAATTGTAGTGATCCAGCTCAGGCACAAAGTCGATGTCCGCGTCGGGCGCAACGAAACCGAAGCTGACCTGCTCCGGCACCTTGACCGTAGCGACCGTATGAAACAGGTCGACGTCATGCGGCGCCACCGGGTGCGCCGGGAATTCGGACAGATGCAGGCAGGCGTCCATGAACGCGGCGGCATGCTCGACGCCGCCAGGCGTGCCCGGCTTGCCGCACTCCAGCGTGACCGACGGACACAACTCGGCGAAAGCGGCCGACTGCACGCCGCGCGGCCGGACGAAATAGACCACGATGCGTGAAAACAGCGTGGCAAGGTGCAGAAAATCCTGGTCCAGCCGGTTCACGCAGGCGTAATGCGGATTGAGACCGGTGTTGTTGTGGATGTCGATGCTGGCAAACACCTTGCGGGCGCGCATCGCGTCGACCACCTGCTGCATCATCGCCCGTTCGGCCGGATGCGCTTCCTCGCTGCCCGGCCATACCCGGTTGTAGTCGGGCTGGCCATCGAGCCGGCGCTGACCTGTCCGGGCCGCCTCGATGTTGCCGATGAAAAGTGATAGCGCGCGCGGCAATTCGGCCGTCGTGTATTGGTTCAGCACCGCTTGCGCTGCCAGCCAGCCGGTGTCCTCGTTTCCGTGCAGCAGCACCGAAGCAAACAGGGGCTGCGTGCGCCGGCCCGGCAGGTGGATCAGCGTCGGCCCCGGCAGCGCCTCGCCCAGGCGGGAGGCGGGCAGGTCCAGCAAGCCGGACGGCACGGCGTCTAACTGCGTCAGGTTCATAGTTCCCACTCGTGCACCGGCGCTCCGGCGCGCTGATTGTCCAGATAAGCGTCCATCATGCGGTGCAGGTCGCCGCCCTCTCGCGCGAGTCGGCTCAGTTGCCACGCCGCACCGGTCTGGCCGCTGCGCACCCGGGCTTCGACGATGCCCAGATAATGCTCGATCTCGGTATCCGGCAGGCCGAAATCATGCAGTCCATGGCGCGCCAGCGGCAGCCCGACCTCGAGTATCCAATCACGCACCGGATAGCGCCGGCCATCCAGCCAGGTCAGTTCGGCCCGCAGCCCATGGCGCGCGGCAGCGTAGAAGTTGGCGCGCGCGGCGGAAAACGGCAAATCGGATTCGACGGCATGCGGCTGACGCGCCAGCGCGTGCACCAGTCCGAAATACAGCGCCGCATTGGCCACCATGTCCAGCACGGTCGGGCCGCTCGGCAGCACCCGCTGTTCCAGCCGCACATGCCCCTGCCCTGCGGCGTCAAATCCGATCAGCGGTCGCACCCAGCGCCAGATGGCGCCGTTGTGCAGGCGCAGATGGGGAAAGCGCGATGACGCCTCGGCCTGTGGCATTGGTAGCAGCACCGGATAGTGCTCGAGATTTTCCTCGAACAGTTCCAGCGGGCTGTGCGCGACATAGTCGCGTCCGAAGGTCACCCGCCGCACGCTGGGCTCGGCCAGCCCGTTGTAGCCACCCAACTCCACCGACTGCTCGAACAGCGGCACCCGCGTTTCCTGCCACAGGCGCCGGCCGAACAGCAGCGGCGAATTGACCGCCGCCGCCAGCAGCGGCGCGCAGCTGACCAGGGAGGCGTTGTAGTAGCTGCCCGCCAGATCGAAGGGCACCTGCAGGTGCAACTGGAACGAGGTGGTGGCGGCCTCAAGCATGACGTCGGGCCGGCTCAGATGAAGCTGGTCCGTGCCCTCGATGTCGATGCAGATGGGCGCGCCGCCGCGCTGCTGCAACACCTGCGCATTGAGCACCTCGAAGCGTTTCATCGCCGACATGTTGGCAAGGCACATGTCCTGCTCGCGGATGGTCGGCAAAATGCCGATCATCGCCAGCACCGCATCCATGCCGTGCGCCACCTGCTGGCACCTGTCCCAGGTGGCCAGCAGGGATGCCTCCATGGCGGCCAGCACGCCAGCCCCCACCTCCACCGGCGGCGCATTCAGCTCGACGTTGAAGCGCGACAACTCGGGCACCACCAGTGGATCGCTCAGCGCACGCAGGTAGGCTTCATTAACGGGATTGGGCAAGCCGGCGTGATCGAGCAGCCAGGCCTCGAGCTCGAAGCCAGCGACATAGCGTACATCCTTGAACCCGCCGGCCTGGGCAAACGACCGCAACGCCGCCGTTTCTCCCGCCAGCCGGGAGGAGAACTGCTCAAGGTCCGCTTCTGAAAAGCGGGTGCGATTGATTTCCTGTCCCATGTGCGTTCGATGGTCACCCCATCGGTTGTGGTTCAGCCCTGACCATCATATCCGACCGTCTCTTTTATAAGCGAGGCCGGCGGAAGCGGTGCGCAATCACACCCGCGTGCTGCGTTTGGCAAGGTAGAACCACTCCTGTCCCGGCAGGGCGTTGGGGTTGGGAAAAACGATATAGCCATCGCTGTCCGCCACCACAGGGCTGCAGTCATGGCGCGTGCCAATGACTTCGCCCGCGTGCACCCGGTCGAAGCTGGACCAGTCGCGCGCAAAGGCATCCTCTGCATGGATGCGGTCGACGACCTGATACAGGCGTAGCGCCTCGGTGTCGGCCACGGGGACCGGCACGGGTACGTCGCCTAACCGCAGATACGCGAGTGTGTTGCGGATCGCGCGATATGCCACTGCAGGGGCGGCCGGGTCGTCGTGCTGGCCGCATTCCAGCGTGAGCGCAATGCCGCCCTGCGCACGCATGTATTCGGTTGTGCCCACCCCATAGTTCACGTCGGCCTCGCGTGACGTCGCGCCTGCCGCCAGGCGGCGCGCGACGCCGGCGGCGTAGGTATCGAGCCAGCCATCGACAAAGCGGTGCACGCCCAGTCGCAGCGCCAGCGCGGTTTCGTCCGCAGCACGCGCGAACGGCTCTAGCGTGCCGCGGTTGTCCTGCGGCCCCAGCATGACGAAGGGTTGTCCCGAGGTATGGAACGAATGCAGGTCGAGCAGTGCATCATGCTGCGCCAGCAGCGGGCATAGCCAGTTGGCAATGCGGTCTTCGTATTCGACCAGCGTATCGGTCGGAATCAGATTGCGGTTAAGGTTGCGGTCCCCCATGCGCTGTTTGCGGGCGTAGGCCAGCGGATTGGTGACCGGAACGAAGGTGACGCTGCCGGCGACGATGACCAGCTGGCCGGATTCGATCTCCGCGATCACCCGGCGAATCGCCTGGGTGCCGCAGGTTTCGTTGCCATGCACCGCACCCAGCACGACGAGGCGCGCACCGGGCGCATGCCCGGTGAACGAGATGGACTGGAAATGCAGCGAATCGAGTTCACTCATATGGACAGGGCCTTGAATAACAATGACACGCTCGACACCAGCAACAATACGCCAACCAGCCGCGCCATCTGCCCCGGACCGATCCCGACATGCACACGACCGCCCAGATAGAGCGCGCCCAGCACGAGCGGCAGCGCGGCAAAAAACGCGACCCACACCGAGGCCGTCATCAGCAGCCCCGCCACCAGAAAGCTGCCGATTCGCGTCAGACCCTCGGTGAAGAACAGCGCCGAAAAGGTCGCCCGCAATTCGCTTTTGTCGCGGATGCGGTGGCTCAGGTAAATGACGTAAGGCGGCCCGCCGGTGCCGAACAAGGCGCCCACGGTGCCGCCGGTGAGCGAGGCCGGCACTGCCCAGCCGCGCGAAATCAGCTTGTCGCCGTGGAGGTTGAGGAGGCTGCGCATCGCGAAGACGAAGACAAATCCGGCCAGCGCAATCAGCATGGGTTCGGGCGGCAGATTGACCAGCAGGCTGGTACCCAGGATCACGCCAACCATGCCGAACGGGATCAGCACACCGACTTCGTCCCATTTCACGCGCTTGAAATTGAAGCCGCCAATCACGATCGACGCGGTGAAATCCAGCAGCAGGATCAAGGGCACGACGAATTGCAGCGGCAGGAACAAAGCCAGCAGGGGCACCGAAATCAGCCCGGAGCCGAAGCCCGTAATGCCGCGGATGAAATATGCCGCCAGCAGGATGGCCGCAGTCGCGGCGATCTGCTCAAGACTCACAGGCGCGCGCCGCGCTCGATGGTGATTCCCAACTCCTTGATGCCGGGCACGATGGCGAACTTGGTGACCGACACCTTCACCCACGGCGCGCCGAATTCATCGCGCACGATCGCGGCCACGTGCTCGGCGACCGATTCGACCAGCGTGATCGGCTGCGGCGCATGGTGCAGATAGTCCTTCACCCGCGTCGCCACCGCACCGTAATCGATGGTGTCGGCGACGTTGTCCGTGCCGCCGGCCTTGCTGTCAGGCAGCCCGATCTCCAGATCGAGCCGCACCGGCTGCGGCACTTTGCGTTCCCACTCGTATATGCCGATAATCAGATCGAGGCGAAAGTCCCGCAGAAATAGAATATCCATATTTATTTATCCACGGCGGGCCCCCAGGCCCACCTAAAATCCCGCCATTTTACTGACTTGTTTATGACCACGCTGTTGTTTATTGGTGCCGCCTATCTGCTGGGCTCATTGTCGTTTGCCGTGATCGTCAGCCGCGCCATGCACCTGCCCGACCCTCGCCAATACGGATCGGGCAATCCGGGGGCGACCAACATGCTGCGTACCGGTCGCAAGACGGCTGCCGTACTGACGCTGCTCGGCGACGCATTGAAAGGCTGGGTGGCGGTGGTGCTGGCGCGTGCGCTGGCGCCCCAGTTCGGTCTTGACGACAGCATCGTGCTGCTGTGTGCGCTGGCCGTGTTTATCGGCCACCTGTACCCGGTTTTTTTCGGCTTCAAGGGCGGCAAGGGCGTCGCCACCGCGCTCGGCGTGCTGATCGGCCTCAATCCCTGGCTCGGGCTGGTGTGCTTGATGACCTGGCTATTGATGGCCGGGGTGTTTCGCATTTCCTCGCTCGCCGCCGTGACCACCGCGGTGCTCGCCCCGGTCTACGCCGGGCTGTTGATGGGCTGGGGACACACCGCAATTGCCGTGCTGGTGATCACACTGCTGCTGGTCTATCGTCATAAGCGCAACCTCATCAAACTGGTCAACGGCGAGGAAGGGCGCATCGGCGTCCGCTCCTGACCCGGCCCAACGAAAATATGGCTCTGTTCGACAAAACCATCGAGCACGCAAAGGACAGCCTCGCCGAGGTATCGCGCGAGGCCATCGACCGCGCAAGCGAACGGCTGTCGGATGTCGTGAAGGACGGCGTCTTGCAGGCCGGCACCGAGCTGAAGGATGTCATCTGGCGCGCCAGCCAGGAAATCGACACCAAGCTCGAGAAAATTTCCGAGGAACTGCACGCGCAGCGCCAGTTTACCAAGGACGATGTGCGCGAAATGGTCGATTACGCGGGGGAAAGATTGGGCACCGTGATGGACGCGCGCATCGTCCACGCCAAATCGGAATTTTCCTTGCTGGTGCAGGAAAAGGTCGAGTATTTCAAGCGCGAGATCGACAGCTTTTTCATCGAGCGGCAGCGCGATCTCGCGCGCGAGCGGCGGCGGCTGTTCATCAACGTCGCCATCGCCATCCTGGCCTCGCTGTCGCTCGGCTTCGTGTCCTGGCTGTACCACCAGTATCTGGGTGGCGGGATCGACGTGTATGCCATCTTCCGCATCGTGTTCGCCTCGCTGATGGGGGGCTACGCGGCCTACCTCGCGGTCAAGCTGCTGCGCCGCTGGCTGTTGATGTCGGAACACAAGAAGGACGCGCTGTTCCTGGCCAGCCGCTATTGGGGCGTGCTGCGACCGGAAAGCATTTTTGGCACGGTTGTTCTGGTCTGCCTGATGGCGGTTCTGATCGGATTTTTACTGTTTCCGGAACAGATCGCGCAACTCACGGGCAGCGAAAAATGGCTCAAGACCTTGCGCGAGGCCTACCCGATCTTTCGGCATTGAATCGCCGTGAGCTTGCGGCCTGTCACACGGCGTCGAGCGTCGCCAGGTCCCAGCGCGGCTTGATCGCAAACGTAAGATCCGGGATCGATCCCGACTGCGCCACCAGCCGCTGCGCGCCGGCATAGGCAATCATCGCGCCATTGTCAGTGCAGAACTCCAGACGCGGATAGAACACGCTGATGCCGCGCGCCGCCGCGTCGTGCGTGAGCCGCTCGCGCAAATGTGCGTTGGCGCCGACGCCGCCCGCGACCACCAGTCGCGTCGCGCCGCTGTGCGCACAGGCCGCCAGGCTCTTACTCACCAGCACCTCCACTGCCGCACGCTGGAACGCCGCAGCGATGTCCGCCGCCTCACCCAGCCCCACCTTGCGCACCAGCGTCAGCACCGCAGTCTTGAGCCCGGAAAAACTGAAATCGAAATCGCCCGAATTCAGCATCGGACGCGGCAAACTGAAGCGGCCGGCGTCGCCCGTGGCCGCCAGCGCCGACAGCGCGGGGCCGCCCGGATAGCCCAGCCCCAGCAGCTGAGCGGTCTTGTCGAAGGCCTCGCCCGCCGCGTCGTCGAGCGTCTCGCCCAGCAAGGTGTAGCGACCGACGCCGGACACCAGCATCAGCTGGGTATGCCCGCCCGACACCAGCAAGGCGACGAACGGGAATTCCGGCGGCGTGTCGGAAATCAGCGGCGACAGCATGTGGCCTTCCATGTGATGCACCCCGACCGCGGGGATATCCAGCGCAAACGCCAGCGCGCGCGCCATCCCGGCGCCCACCAGCAGGGCACCGGCAAGCCCGGGGCCCTGCGTATAGGCAATGCCATCGACATCGGCAAGGGTACGGCCGCTCTCGGCCAGCACCTGGCGGGTCAACGGCAGCACCCGCCGGATATGGTCGCGCGACGCCAGTTCCGGCACCACCCCGCCGTACGCGTTGTGCATCGCGATCTGCGAGTACAACGCATGTGCCAGCAGGCCGTGCGCGCTGTCATACAGCGCGACACCGGTTTCATCGCAGGAGGATTCGACGCCAAGCACCAGCATAATCGGGAGCAATCAGACCAAAACATGCGCATGATAGCGCGGACAGCCTGTTGCTGAATTGTGGCGTCATAACCCGGCCCCCAGCGCACGGTTTGTTTGGGTAAAATCAACCCGTTGTTTCAGTTTATGCGGACAGAGCCTTTCGCCGTGCTGCAGTCCTCCAAGGAAAGTCCCATGTCGCACGACCCCATGCCACCCTACCCCGCCGAACACTGCTGCGACGTCCTGGTGATCGGCGGCGGCCCGGCCGGATCGACGGCCGCCACCCTGCTGGCGGAAAAGGGCCACCGGGTCACGCTGCTGGAGAAAGCGCACCATCCGCGTTTCCACATCGGCGAATCCCTGTTGCCGGCCAATCTGCCGCTGTTCGATAAACTGGGCGTACGCGCCGAGGTGGAGGCCATCGGCATGCAGAAGTGGGGGGCGGAATTCGTCTCCCCCTGGCACGAACACCGCCAGACTTTCGAGTTCGCCGACGCCTGGGACAAATCCATGCCGCTCGCCTATCAGGTGCGCCGTTCCGAGTTCGACGAGATCCTGATCCGCAATGCCGCTCGTAAAGGCGCCAGCGTCATCGAAGGCTGCCGCGTGCGCGACGTGGAATTCCTGCCGGACGATGAAGGCGCCATCGTGCGGGCGGAACACGACGATGGTCGCAGCGAGTCCTGGCACTGCCGGTTCCTGATCGACGCCTCCGGCCGCGACACCTTCCTCGGCAACCGTTTCAAGGCCAAGCAGCGCAACCCCAAACACAACAGCGCCGCGCTCTACGGCCATTTCACCGGCGCCCAGCGCAACGCGGGCAAGAAGGAGGGCCACATCAGCCTGTTCTGGTTCGAGCATGGCTGGTTCTGGTTCATTCCCCTCGCCGACGGCGCCACCAGCGTCGGCGCGGTGGTCTGGCCGGCCTACCTGAAAACCCGACAGACACCGGTGCGGGACTTTTTCCTCGACCTCATCGCCCAGAGCCCCGCCCTGGCGGAGCGCCTGAAAGACGCCGAACTCGTCTCGGACGTGGAAGCCACCGGCAACTTTTCCTATAGCTGCGACCGCAGCCATGGCGCCAACTACCTGCTGCTGGGGGACGCCTATGCCTTCATCGATCCGGTCTTCTCGTCCGGTGTCATGCTGGCCATGAACAGCGCCTTCGTCGGCGCCGAGGCGGTCGACACCTGTCTGCGCCAGCCGGACCAGGCGGCGCGGGCGCTCAAGCGTTTCGACCAGGCGGTGAAGCACGGGCCGAAGGAGTTCTCCTGGTTCATCTACCGGATCACCAACCCCACCATGCGAAACCTGTTCATGTCGCCGCGCAACTACTTCCGGGTCAGGGAAGCGCTGCTGTCGGTGCTGGCCGGCGACATCTTCGGCAAGACGCCCATCTGGCGTTCGCTGCTGGCATTCAAGGCGATCTATTACCTCACCTCGCTGGCCAACCTGAAGCGCACGGTCACGGCCTGGAAGCGGCGCAAGACGAATATCCACCCCCTGGAAGAAGCGGAAGAGGTCGGCTGCCGATGATGCCTGCGGAAGCGATTCTGCGGCTGGAGGTCCTGCCCGCGTCCCGACTTTCCTGCCTGGCCGGTGACGGGCAGGGCAGCGTGCTGGGCGGCGCCTGCTTTTCCCATCCAGCCCTCACGCTCGATGCCGGGACGCTGCCGTTGCTGGCGGTCGACATGCGCCTGCCGGCCGGCGAAGAGGCGATCTGTGAAGTCTGGCATTGCGCGGAACCCTTGGCGTCCGGCCGCCATGGCCCGATCCGCTACCGTCAGGGCGACACGCTGCTGTATGGCTGCCTGAGCCTGGACGAGGCCACGCTGCAGGATGCGCGTTCACCGCTGCAGGCCACCACGGAGGCCGCTTACCTGGCCATCTTCGAACTGCTTGAAGCCCGCGGCTTTCATACCGTCCTGCGCATCTGGAACTACTTTCCCGCGATCAACCGGGAAAGCCACACCATGGAGCGCTACCGCCAGTTCAATATCGGCCGCCAGGATGCCTTCCTCGCCCACGGCCGCTCGGTCATCGACAAGGTGCCCGCCGCCTGTGCCCTCGGCTCCGCCGGCGGCGGCCTCCACATTGCCTTCCTGGCGACGCGAGCGGACGTGGTCGGCGTCGAGAACCCGCGCCAGCTCAGCGCCTACCATTACCCCAGCCAGTACGGGCCGCGCAGTCCGACTTTCGCGCGCGCAGGGCTCGTCAAGCTGGGCGGGCGCGACATGCTGTTCATCTCCGGCACCGCCAGCATCGTCGGCCATCAAACCCTGCATCACGGCGATGTCGCGGCGCAGACGCGGGAATGCCTGCACAACATCGCCGCCATCGTCGCCGAGGCCAACCGCCAGGCGCCGGGCGCCGAGTTCCGCCTCGACCAGCTGGCCTACACGGTGTATGTCCGCCATGCCGAGAACCTGGCCGCGGCACGCCACGAAATGGCACAATTCATCGGCGCCCCGGTGTCGGTTGTCTTCCTGCAGGCCGACGTCTGTCGTGCCGACCTGCTGGTCGAAATCGAAGCCTCGGGCGGCCATGCCATCGGCCCCAGCCAAGCGAATCGTTCAACCGGGAGCACGCCATGTCCTACCCCCGTCGCCTGACCCCCTTTGCCCTCCTGCTCGCCTGCCTTCCCGCCAGCCATGTCCTGGCCGCCGAGCAACCCCTGTGGGAACTCGGCATCGGCATGAGTGCCCTGTCTTTGCCGGACTATCGCGGTTCGGATGAATCCAGCCTCTACGCCATCCCGTTTCCCTACTTCGTCTATCGCGGCGCGTTTCTCAAGGCGGACCGCCACGGCATTCGCGGTACCTTCTTCGATAGCGACCGCATCAAACTCAACATCAGTGCCGGCGCATCGCTGCCGGTGAGCAGCGACGACAGCCGCGCCCGGCGAGGCATGCCCGATCTGCAGCCAACCGTTGAGTTGGGTCCCTCGATGAACATCAACCTGTGGCACAGCAACGACCGGCGCCGCAGACTGGACCTGCGCCTGCCGGTCCGCGCCGCGGTCACCGTGAAAGACGGCCTGGATGACGCCGGCTGGGTATTCTCGCCGCGCCTCAATCTCGACATCACCGATGTCGCGGGACTCGCCGGCTGGAATCTCGGGCTGCTCGCCGGGCCCATGGTCGGTTCGCAACGCAACCATGAATACTTCTATTCGGTGGCGCCGCAATACGCCACCGCCGACCGCCCGGCCTACGATGCCAAGGGCGGTTACGCCGGCAGCCAGTTCCTGATGTCGCTGTCAAAACGCTACCCGAAATACTGGCTGGGCGCGTTTGCGCGCTGGGACAGCCTCGCCGGCGCCGTCTTCGCCGACAGCCCGCTGGTCAAGAGTGAAAATTACTTTGCCGCTGGCGTCGGCATCGCCTGGGTCCTCGGGGAATCGTCCACCCGCGTCGAGGCGGTCGAGTGAACGCAACCCTGCTTTCGCCGTCCAGCCTGCCACGACGCTGGCTGCATCGGCTCTACGAATATTTTGCGCTGTGGTTCGGTCTGGGGCTGCTCGGCACGGTTTCCCTGACCTGGACGCTGTTCGCCGTGCCCCTCTATCACGTATTGCCGAAGCGTTGGGCCGACCCGGTTGGGCGTTGGGCCGCCACCCTCTATACGCGCCTCTACATTGGCGCGCTCGCCCTCATCGGGGCCTGCCACTTCGACCTTACCGAACTCGATTCCTTGCGCGCAGAAGGCCCGCTGATCATCGCCCCCAACCACCCCTGCCTGCTCGATGCCCTGATGGTCATCTCGCGCCTGCCCAACATGGCCTGCATCATCAAGGCCGACATCTTCGACAACGTCTTCCTCGGTGCCGGCGCCCGCCTGGCCGGCTACATCCGCAACGACGCGCAGTTGAGCATGATCAAGCAATCCGTGACCGAGCTGAAAAGCGGCAGCCAGCTGCTGATCTTTCCCGAAGGCACCCGCACCACCCGCTGGCCGGTCAACGTCTGCAAGGGCACCGCCGCGCTCATCGCCTGCCGCGCGCAGGTGCCGATCCAGACCGTGTTCATCGAGACCGATTCCGCCTATCTCGGCAAGGGCTGGCCGCTGTTCCGCCGCCCGCCGATGCCGATCACCTATCGCATCCGCCTCGGCCGCCGCTTCGCGCCGCCGGAAAAAGCCGGAACCTTCACCGAGGACCTAGAACGCTACTTCATCGATGAGCTGCGCGACGCCCCGCATTTCCTGCCGCCCGACGCCCCGCGGGCGCCGAATCCAGTGCGGTCTGGCTCCGATGTCTGACACGAAGGTTTCCGCCAGCCATCTGGTGCTGATCCCCAGCTACAACCCGGGGCCGCAGGTCTACGAAACCGTGAACGCCGCCCGCGCCCAGTGGGCGCCGGTGTGGGTGGTGGTGGACGGCAGCACCGACGGCACGGCCGCAAACCTTCAGGACATGGCGGCGAACGACCCGCAGCTGAAGGTGCTGGTGCTGCCCGCAAACGGCGGCAAGGGCGCGGCGGTGCTGCACGGCCTGAATCTCGCCGCGCAGCAGGGTTTCACCCACGCGCTGACGATGGACTCCGACGGCCAGCACCCGGCCGACCTCATCCCGGCCTTCATGGCCGCCTCGCAGCAGACACCCGATGCGATGGGGCGCGAGGTCATGGTATTGGGCAAACCGGTGTTCGATGCCGATGCCCCCGCGCTGCGGGTGCAGGGGCGCAAGATTTCCAACGGCTGGGCCAACCTGGAAACCCTGTGGGCGGGCATCGGCGATTCGCTCTACGGCTTTCGCGTCTACCCCATCGAACCCTTGCGCCGGGTGATGCGCGGCCAGCGTTGGATGCGCCGTTTCGACTTCGACCCCGAGGCCGTCGTGCGCCTGTGCTGGCGCGGCGTGCGCCCGATCAATCTGCCCGCGCCGGTGAAATACCTGCGCGCCGACGAAGGTGGCGTTTCCCACTTCAACTACCTGCGCGACAACACCCTGCTCACCTGGATGCACCTCCGGCTGATGCTGGGTTTCCTGCTGCGCTTGCCGCTTCTGCTTGTGCGGCGCCTGAACACCCACCGGTCAAACACCCCATGAAAAACACCCCCGATTCGTCCGCACAAGCGGTGCATGCCCCGCATCCGCCGCTCACCGGCTACTACGCCAGCGAACAGGAACGGCGCGGTTACGTCGGCAAGCTGTTCGACAGCACCGCCTCCGACTACGACCGCATCGACCGCCTGCTCGCGCTGGGCAGCGGCCCCTGGTACCGCAACCAGGCGCTGCAGCGGGCGGGGCTGAAAACCGGCATGCGCGTCGTCGACATCGGCGTCGGCACCGGCCTGGTCGCGCGGGAAGCAGTGAAGCTCACCGGCGACCCCGCCCTGGTGGTGGGCGTCGATCCCAGCGCCGGCATGATGGCCTGCGCAAACCTGCCAGGCGTCCAGCTCATCGAGGGGCGCGCGGAAGCGATCCCCTTCCCCGATGCCAGCTTCGACTTCCTCAGCATGGGCTACGCGCTGCGCCACATCGGCGACCTGTCGGCTGCCTTCAGCGAATTCCACCGCGTCCTCAAGCCCGGCGGCCGCCTGTGCCTGCTCGAGATCACCAAGCCGGAACGTGCCTGGAGCCAGGCGCTGCTCAAGGTCTACATGCGCGGCGTGGTGCCGGTGCTGGCCCGAATGATCGGCAGCAGCGCCGAGTCGGCCAAGCTGTGGCGCTACTACTGGGACACCATTGAGGCCTGCGTGCCGCCGAGCGGGGTGATCGATACGCTGGAGGCTGCCGGCTTTACCGGGGTCAACCGGCATATTGAAAGCCGGGCGCTGTCGATTCTGGGGGAGTATCAGGCGGTGAAGCCGGGCTGAGTTGCCTGCCGCCGTCCGTAAGCGGGACAAGTTTCGCGGCAGTAGGGACAACGACGAAGATGCCGCTTACGATCGGCTATAAAGCAAAGGGCGGTACCAAGCCGCACCTGAACTAGTTGGTCGGTGCTCCCAGCAATTTAATGCTCTCGCAGGAGAATCCGTATGCCTCTGATTAACTTGGTCATCGTTTTGATCGTGGTTGGCGTGCTGCTTTGGCTCGTCAATACCTACATACCCATGGATCGGAAGATCAAAAACATCCTGAATATCGTCGTCGTCATTGTTGTCGTCATCTGGCTGCTGCAGGTTTTCGGCGTGTTGGGGTCGATGGACAGCATACGTATCGGCTGACGACCCTCAAAGGGGGTCACTGTCGCATCAGCCGTAGGCGCGATGACCTACCGCTTTCGACCGGAGTTAAGGGGGCAGCTTCGCAGAGTTTTTATTGCGAAGCTGGCCCCTTTAGTTTCTTGGTCATTGCGAGTACCCAGAGGGTATAAACTCCTCGAAGCAATCCCATCGGAGGATTGGCGCGAAGCACGTTGTGAAGTGAATGGTTAAACCTTCGCAGGACTTCTGACCGTTGGCCGGGGGTAGCCCGGCAGCTAGTCACTTTTCTTGTCTCGCTGTACAGACCGGAGACATGGGTAACGCCCGTGCGAAGACATAGGTAACACTTCCGAAGTTGATTTTTCGGGAGCCCACCATGCCTTGGCAGGAGCAAAGCACCATGGCGCTACGTCGTGAATTTATCGAGTTGGCGCGGCAACCGGATGCCAACATCCGTGCGCTGTGTCGCCGTTACGAGGTCAGCCCCAAGACCGCCTATAAATGGCTCAACTGCTTCGCTGCCCTCGATGCACCCGCTGTTGCACTGGCGGATCGTAGTCGGCGACCGCACATCCAACCCCGCCGCAGCGCCCCGGAACTCGAAGCGAGGGTGATCGAACTCCGACAAGCTCATCCTGCCTGGGGCGGACGGAAGATCGCCAGGCGCTTGCTCGACGCACACGGCCTCACCGTCGCACCCAGCACCGTCACTGCCATCCTGCGCCGACACGGTCTGATCCCGCCCGCGACAAGCGAGGCTGCCAAACCCTGGTTGCGGTTCGAGCATGCCGCGCCCAATGCCTTATGGCAGATCGACTTCAAGGGATATTTTTCCACTCCCGCCGGGAAATGCCACACCCTGACGCTGCTCGATGACCATTCCCGGTTCAACCTGACGATCACCGCCTGCGCCCGCACCGACGCCGCCACCATTCAGCCCTTGCTCGCCGACGTGTTTCGACGCTACGGCCTGCCGGTGCGGATCAACGCCGACAACGGCGCGCCGTGGGGCAGTCCCAGTCTGGCGGAGCGCGGGTTGAGTCGCTTGAGCGTCTGGTTGATCCGGCAGGGCATTCGGGTGAGCCACAGCGCACCGTATCACCCGCAAACCAACGGCAAACTGGAGCGTTTCCATCGTTCGCTGGAGACCGAGGTGCTGGCGGGGCGTAGATTTGCAGACCTCGATACGGCACAGTGCGCTTTCGACCGCTGGCGCGGGGTGTACAACTGCGAACGGCCACACGAGGCGCTTGGGTTGAGTACGCCCGCGCAGCGCTATCAGCCCAGCCGGATTGCTTATCAGGAGACTTTACCGCCGATCGAATACCCGGCGACGGATCAGGTGCTGACGGTAGGCTGGAATGGCTTCGTGAAATTCCAGGGACGGCCTATACGCCTGTCGAATGCCCTGCATCGGCTGCCGATCGGTGTGCGCCCAGATCCAGAGCAAGATGGATGTTTCGATGTGTATTTTTGCCATCAGCGCTTCATGCGGCTGGACATGAAGCACGCCGCGGAAAATACTTAAAACCGTTACCTATGTCTTCGCACGGGCGTTACCCATGTCTCCGGTCTGTACAGCGAGACAAGAAAAGTGACTAGCCGCCGGGCTACCCCCGGCCAACAGCCAGCAGTCCTGCGAAGGTTTAGCCACGGTGTGCTTCGCGCCAATCCTCCGATGGGATTGCTTCGAGGAGTTTATGCCCTCTGGGTAGTCGCAATGACGGACGAAGCAAGCGGATGCGCCTCAATGCCGCCCCGCCACCGCCACCCCCATCTTCGGCAACCACCGCCGCAACCCCGGCGTCGTAATCACCGTGCTGAAAATCGCCATCAGCACCAGCATCGTGAACACCTGCTGCGAGATGACGCCAAGATCAAAACCGACGTTGATGACGATGAGTTCCATCAGCGCGCGCGTGTTCATCATGATGCCGATCACCTTGCCCTCATGGTGCGACATGCCGGCCCAGCGCGCGGCGACGTAGCTGGCGCCGAATTTTCCCAAAGTCGCCAGCGCAATCAACAGCAGACACCAGCCCCAGGCCGCGGCGGAATCGAGGCTGCCGACGTGGGTGCGCAAGCCCGTGTAGGTGAAGAAAATGGGCAGGAAGAAGACCATGACGAAATGTCCGATGCGTTCCTTCCAGGCTTCGATCAGCTCATGCTCGTCGTGCAGGATCACGCCCATCATGAAGCCGCCGAAGATGGCGAAGACGCCGAGCTGGTAGGTGGTCATCGCCGAGACGAAGATGGCGGCAAGCAGGATGCCGAGCAGGTTGAGCGTGAGCTTGCCGCGTCCGGCCTTCTCGCCCACCGGCACGGGCTTGGCCTGGCTAGCCCGGATCACGCGCTTCATCAGCGGCCGCACGACGAACCACCATGTAAGGAAAAACACCCCGACCAGCGCCACCTTGAACGCGAAAGCGGCGGCGCTGAACTGGGCCACGGCGAGCGCCGTGATGAGCGCGAGCAGCAGCCAGCCGATGACGTCGTTGATGGCGGCGGCGCTGATGGCGATGACGCCGATGGGCAGGCGGGTGATCCTGAACTCCATCATGATGCGGCCGAGGATGGGCAAGGCGGTGATGGAGAAGGCGGTGGCGATGAACAACGACGTGGCGAGCGGATTGATTCCGGGCGACAGAAGCGGCGCGCTGAGCCAGCCGAAACCGAAGCCGAGCGCGAAGGGCGCAATCATGCTGGCGCTGGCGATGAGGGCGACGGCGCGGCGGTTGTTGTGCGCGGTCAGGTGGGCGAAGTCGAATTCGAGGCCGATCTGGAACATCAGCAGCACCAGGCCGATCTGCGACAGCATCTGCATCGGCGCCGCCGGCGTCGAATGAAATACATACTGGAACAGGTCGGGGGCGAGCAGGCCGAACAGCGACGGACCCAACAGGATGCCGACGATGATCTCGCCCACCGCCGGCGACTGTCCGACGCGCTGCGCCAGTTCGCCGCCGAGGCGGGCGGCGAGCACGATCAGCGTCAGTTGCAGCAGGGTGAAGAAGAGCAGCGCCTCGGTCTGGTGGACCGCGAGGGCGTGCCCGGGGGGGATCAAATCATCCCGCCGTTCACCGAGATGATCTGGCCGCTGATGTAGCTCGCCTGCTCCGAGGCGAGAAAGCCGACCAGGTCCGCCACTTCTTCGGGGCGGCCGGCGCGCTTCATCGGCACCATGCCCGCAATGGCCTGGGCGTCGAACACGCCGTCGATCATGTCGGTCTGGATGATGCCCGGCGCCACGGCGTTGACCGTCACCCCGCGGCTGGCGAGTTCCAGCGACAGCGACTTGGTGGCGGCGTGCAGCGCGCCCTTGGCCGCCGAATAATTGACCTGGCCGCGATTGCCGGTAATGCCGGCGATGGAGGTGACGTTGATCACACGTCCCCAGCGGCTGCGGATCATCGCCATCGTCAGCGGTTGGGTGACGTTAAAAAAGCCGGAAAGCGACACATCGAGCACGCCGTGCCATTGGGCTGCGCTCATGCCGGGGAAGACGGCGTCGTCGTGGATGCCGGCGTTGTTCACCAGCACCTGGATCGGCGTGTCGGCAATGAGTGCTTCGAGTGCGGCGCGGCTGGCGTCGGCGTCGGTGACGTCGAAGGCGATGGCTTCGGCCTGCCCGCCGCCCGCCTTGATTTCATCGGCCAGTGCCTGCGCTTTCGCCAGGTTGCGGTTGGCGTGGATGTAGACGTAGCAACCGTCGGCGGCGAGGCGGCGGCAGATCGCCGAGCCGATGCCGCCGCTGCCGCCGGTGACGAGCGCACGTTTCATTTCAGATTCCCCAGTTTGTCGGCGTCCAGCACCGCCGCATCCAATATCACCGCAGCCCGGCCGCTCAGCAGTTCGCGATCGGCGGCGCTGACGCGAAAGCCATACAGAATGGTGTTGCCGTCGCCCGACAACCGCTCCGCCTCGATCTCGAGGTCGGCGGCGATGTCGTCGAGCCGCGCCACCTGCAGCTCGACGCTGCGCACGCTCGCCAGGTAGCCGGCGCGCGGCGCGCCGTCGGCCCCCGCCAGCAGCGCACCGTGGGCGGCCATGGCCTGCGCCGCGTACTCAATGCCGCAGGCCGCGCCGAGGCGATCGTGCGCGCGCAGCGGGTTGTCGGCTTCGCGATGGCTGCTTGCCGTGCAACGGATGCGCTGGTCATCCCAGTCGGTGACGGCATCGAGCAGGCACATGCTGCCCTGGTGCGGCAAGTGGGCGAGCAGCCAGGCGTGGTCTAGCGGCATGGTTCAATCTCCACGGCCAGACTGAGCGGCGCCAGGTAGTCCAGAACGACCCGACCGCCCTCCCCGCGCGCAATGGCCTGCAGCAGCGGCAGCCCGCGCGCGCAGGGAATGGCGCGGCGCAGCGCTTCGAGTTCGGGCGCGGCCAGCGCATCGGGCGCGGCGTCACTAAGGCTGAGCGCGATCCGCGCCTGCGAGTGCGCGCTGCGTTCAGGCATCAGCGCCAGCGCGATGCCGAAGGCGGCGGGGAGCGGGCGCTTGGCGTGCAGCGGCTCGGGATAGGGCATGTCGTAGGCAACCAAGAGCGTGCCCCAGCCCTCGACCGCGACCTGAGTCAGCGCTTCCAGCAGGCCGGCGCCGAAGCTGCCGTCGTGAGCGCACAGCACGGTGGCCGGGGTCATGGCGCCGGAGGCGATGCCCCAGTAGCCGGCCGGGGCGTTGTGCACCGAGTTGTGGAAGCGGGTCGGCGAGATGCTCCGGTCGTCGGAAGCCAGCGTCTTGCAGAGGGCGTCGCAGTTGTCGTTGTCGGCGCCGGACGAGGAAAACACCGCGGCCAACTGCCGGGCGTCGAGCTGTCCGGCAGCGACGGCCTCCTGCGCCACCGCCAGCGCGACCTTGATCGCGAGGCCGGTGCGCCGGCGCTCGGCCGGGGGCAGCGACTGCGGCGCGGCCACCGTGAGGGGGCGCGATTCGTAGGGGGTGGCGCCCGCCAGGATGGGCCGCGCCGCGGGCCAGTTGTCGAGTCCCGGGCCGATCAGGCCAATGCCGTCGAGGTAAGCGGTGAGCTTCATTGCGCGCGCCCCAGGATCAGGCTGCAGTTGGTGCCACCGAAACCGAACGAGTTGCTGAGCACCCGGCGCGGCGCGCGCTGCAGGTTCGCGGTCAGGTACTGAATGGGGATTTCCGGGTCGACGCAGCGGGTGTTGACCCCGCCCGGCAGGAAGCCCTGCTGCAGTGCCAGCGCGCTGATGACCGCCTCCAGCCCGCCGGCCGCGCCGAGGGTGTGGCCGGTCGCGCCCTTGGTCGAGCTGCACGCCACCTGATTGCCGAACAGCGTTGCCACGGCACGGCCCTCGGCGGCATCGTTGCTCGGCGTCGCGGTGCCGTGCAGGTTGATGTAGTCGACGTCGGCAGGCTGCAGGCCCGCAGTCGTGAGTGCGGCTTCCATCGCCATGCGCGCGCCCAGGCCTTCCGGGTGCGGCGACGACATGTGGTGGGCATCGCTCGATTCGCCCGCGCCCAAGAGCAGCACGGCATCGGCATCGAGGCTGTCGGCCGGGCGCTCAAGCAGGATGAAGGCCGCGGCCTCGCCGATGGACAGGCCGTTGCGATCCGCGTCGTAGGGTCGGCAGGGTTCGGACGAGAGCAGCTCCAGCGAGTTGAAGCCGTAGAGCGTGGTGAGGCACAAGGAGTCGACGCCGCCGACAACGGCGGCGTCGATCACGCCTGCGGCGATCATCCGCGCCGCCGAGGCGAACACCTTGGCGCTCGACGAGCAGGCGGTGGAGACCACCACGGCGGGGCCTTCCAGATTGAACGCGGTGCGCACGAAGTCGGCCACCGAATAGGTATTGTGGGTGGTGCGATAGTGGAAGTCGTCCGGCAGGGCGCCGGTTGCCGGGTCGCGGCGGCGGTAGGCCTGCTCGGTCTGCAGGATGCCGGAGGTGCTGGTGCCGAGCAGCACGCCGATGCGCCGCCGGCCGTAGCGGGCGGCCGCCGCGCCGACTGCGGCATTGAAGCCATCCTGCTGCAACCCCAGGTAGGCGAGACGGTTGTTGCGGCACTCGTATTCGGCGAGGCTCGCCGGCAAAGGCGCCTCGTCCACGCCGGCTACTTCGCCGACGTATGTCGCCAGGTCGGTCACCGTCTCGAAAGCGCAGGGCACCAGTCCGCCCTTTTGCGTACGCAGGGCGGCGAGCGTCGGCGCCAGGCCGTGGCCGAGACAGCTTGCAGCGGTGAAATGGGAAAGCCAGAGCGAATTCAACACGTCAACCAATCCGATAAAGTGAGTTTTCAGTCAATTCCACAGCCGGTTTTCTTCAGATCCGGCCGGGTGCTGGCGCAGCGTAATGGCTGCGCAACGACAGCCAGGCCGCCACCGCCCCCAGCATGAGGCCGCCCCACACATCGACCACCACATGCTGGCGGGTGGCGAGGGTGGAATAAATGATGCCGATGCACCACAGCCAGTTGACCAGCCGGCTCCACCGCGGCGCACCGAATCGACGCAGCAGCTGATCCAGCCAGACACCCGAAAACAGGGCTGTGGCGACATGCAGCGAAGGGAAGGCATTGCCTGCGGCATCAATATTTTTAAGGAAATCCATCCCGGGATGGCGAGCCCAGTCGATATCCGCTGCGGGAACCGCGGTGGGCCAGAAGTAGAAAACAATCAGCCCCGCCAGACAGGTTCCGCCCATCGCCATGCCGTAACGATAGAGCTCGCGTCGCGTCGCAATCAGTGCCGGGGGCAGCGACACATACACCCACAATGAGACATACAGCGGCATCGCCCACGGCTGAAAACTGATCATCTGATCCAGCCAGGTAATCGGCATCACCGTGGCCGGGTAGGCCGGGACTTTGAGCACGTAGAAATATGCAGCAAAAAACAGGCCGATAAAAAGCGGCGTCCCAATCCCTTTCAGATAGACATGCTGGGTGACAACCGCTGCAATCTGCCGGAGCCAGGGCGTTTGCTGACTGTGTTTCAAGGCCTGTTCTCCGGGCTGCGGCGGTGCCGAGGCGTGCGTTGTATAGGGTTCATGACAGGGCATCCCGTAAACGGACAAAACGCAGTCCGGCGGTGGCCGCCGACTCCAGCACCGCAGGCAGCACGTCGAGAATCACCGGCGTGCCCCCGGGTGTCCGTGCAGCATTGCCGTCGTGCAGCAGCAAAATGGCGCCGCCCCGCAGTGCATGCAGCAGCGCATGCCTGACCCGCCCGGCGTCGCCAATGCGGGTGTCGAACCCCCGCGCCGACCAGCTGGCGAGCGTCAAGCCGAGTCGCGCCAGCACGGGATCGAGAAAGGGATTGCGCAGGCCGGCCGGGGCGCGAAAGAACACCGGGCGCTGGCCGGTAATCTGGCCGAGGGTACGTTGTGCGGCCTGCAGTTCGCGCATGAAGCCGCGTGGGCCCAGCAGGGCAAAATAATGGGAATGGTGCTGGCTGTGGTTTTCCACGGCATGGCCACGGCGGACGATTTCCCTGCATATATCCGGATAGCGCGCCGCTTTTTCACCGACGCAGAAAAAGGTGGCGTGCGCGGCATGGCGATCCAGAATGTCCAGCACCTGCGGGGTGACGAGGGGGTCGGGGCCGTCGTCGATGGTGAGGGCGATTTCATGTCTGGCGGCCGCGGCAGCGGGCAGCCGCGTCCAGTTCGGGCCCAGCCAGTTGCTGCGCGGCCACATCCCGGCCGCGGTCAGCAACAGGTGGTTGACGACCACGGCGCCCAGCGCCCAGCGCCATTGCGCGGGTGCGGCGATTACCGCCGCCAAGGCCAGGCCATGCAGCGCGACGGATGCGCGGATCAACAGGGTGGGACGCCAGGTTGAGTTAAGCATTGGACGGGCGGGCATCGGCTTGCCGGGCAAAAATCGCCGAATAGAACAAGGCCAGGATGACGCCCGGTGCGACGGTCACACCCAGCGCCTGCAGGAGGGAGACGTCGGAAAACGCGAGCAGGCCAAACCCGGCGACGGTGGTGAGGCTGGCAAACAGCATCGAGGCCAGCGTGCGCGGCAGAATCGGCGTGCGGGGGTCGGGCCGATCAAAAAACAGGGCGTAATTGGAGCCCACGGCGGCCACCAGCAGCAAACCCACCAAGTGCAAAATGATCATTTGCTGGCCAAACAGGCTCAATCCCGCGGTGACGGTGATGACCGCTGCTGCCAGCGGCGCGATGATGCGCAGCACGCGCATGGGCGAGCGAAAAACCACGAGCAGCAACGCGATGATGGCAACCAGGCCGCCGAGCGACAGCGCAATGGCTTCACGCAGGTAGCCGGAATACAGGCGATCCGACTCCGCCTTCATGTCCACGAACAGCGCATCGGGCATTGCGCTCAAGGCAGCGCGGATAAGCTCGGCGTCGATGCTGCCCCCCTCGGGCGCGGTCAGCGGCAACAAAGCCCGCCATTGCCCGTGTTGCCGGATGAGCAGCGCATCGACCGCCATCGCCATCGAGGTCTGCTGCAGGGCGGCCGCCTGCAGCAAACCCTGGCTGCGCGCGGCGGCGGCATCGTCCAGAAACGGCGCGAACAGTTGTTCGCGCACCGGCAAGCCTTGAACGGCTTGCGCCAGGCGTGTTTCCAGCACGGGCCGGGGAGGCAGACTGGCCTGGCGTGCGCGTTGCGTGGCCACGCTGGGAAGGTAGCGGCTCGGGCTTTCGAATCCGGCAAGTTCGCCTTGCTCGACCTGGGCTTGCAGCAACGTGGAAACCCTCTCGGCGGCGCGCAAGACGGATTCCTGATTCGCACCCGAGACAACGACCAGGTAGCGCACGTCCGGCGCACCCATGTCTGCGCGCAAGCGGGTATCGAGCTCCACATCCGCTTGCGACACCGGACTGAGTGACGCGATTTTGTCGTTCCACAAACTGGCGCGGTTATCGACCACGATGGCGCAGGCAGCCAGCAACACGATTGCCGCAGGCCAGCGCAATGCGGCCGCGCGTTGCACCACGCGGGACAGGGTGAGCCCGATTGCCGACAAATCGTGGACACGGAAGCTGGCGGGCAGCAGCGAGGGCAGGACAAAGCGCGTCACCGTTGCGGCCGTAATCAGCCCGGCAATGGCATACAGGCCGAGTTGCGCCAGACCGGGAAAGCCGGACAGCAGCAGCGAGGCGAAACCGAAAATAGACGTCAGCACACCGAGGCGAATGGTGGGCCAGAGGCGCTTGATCCAGTTCTGATGATCGGCGCTGTTCTGTTCCGATTGCACGAACAGGTAGATCGAATAATCCACGGCTTCGCCGATCAGCGCGGTGCCGAATCCCAGGGTGATGCCGTGCACCGCGCCAAAGCCCAGGCTGACTGCCGCAATGCCGGCCAGCGCACCGCTGATCACGGGCAGCAGCCCCAATGCCAGGGCGCTGAAGGAACGATAAACGAGCAACAAGAGCGTTGCGATGAGGGCAAGGCTGATGATGGACAGGCGGGTAACCTGGCGCTTGATGGTGTCGCGCGAGGTCACCGAAAACACGCCGGGACCGGTCATCACCAGTTGGGCGGTGGCGGTCGCGCCGGGGGCTTGGTCCAAGGCCTGGTCGAACGCCTGCCGGATGGCGGCCATGGCAAGTTGCTGGGCATCGGTGTCGCTTCCCGCGGCACGCGTTTGCATCAGCATCAAGGCGCGCGTGCCATCGCGCGATGCCCATGCGCCTTCCACCAGCCGCGGCTGGGTGCCGCTGTTGAGCTGCTCGAGCAATTGCAGCATTTCCCCGGTCGGGTCACGCGGCAGCAGGGATTTGACCAGCAGTCCGGCGGGCGAGGCCAGGAGGTCGATGCTGTCGCTCAAGGCGGCATGCAGGCCGTCTACGCTGAAGCGCTCAGGCGTCACTGCCGGGCTCAGCAGGTAACGATTGTCGAACAGGAAAGCACGGTCGCGTTCGGCGTTGACGGGCTCGCCGTTATTGACGCTGACAAACGTGCGGTCGGCGCGCAGACGCTCGGCGACTTGCCTGGAAAGACTGGCGCGGGTGGGCGCGTCGGCGCCTTCGATGCCCACCAGAATCAGGCGCGAGGCGAGGCCGTCGCTGACCTGATCCATGAGCAGCTGCTGCTCGGGCGTGGGCGTGCGCGGCATGAATGCCGACAGATCGGTGGTGAAGTGGGTGCGGCTAATGATGCCGACGCAGGCCAGCAAGAAAATCAGCCACAGCACGATTGCTGCAGTGCCGCGGCGGCGCATGCGGATCATCGCTGCGGCGCCGGCTGTTCGATGGTCATCAGCGAACGGTCGCCATCGGCCTGGATGATCTCAACGCTGCGCACCACGTTCCTGACCCCCTCCATCCGGATGCGGGCGATGACAGCGCCCACTTTGGGGTCGAGCGGGGTGAGCGTGAGCGTCCAGCGTTCATGACCGCCGTCCAGAGCCAGGTGGTAGACCCGTTCCAGGGCCTTGCGATCGCCGGCCAGGGTGGCGCGAATGCTCTCGATCATGCCGGCCACCTCGGGATAATCCTTGAGCTGCAGGACGTGCTTGCGGCGGCCGCGTTCCAGGGTGAGGGTGTCGCCGTCGAGCACCATGGTCTCGGGCTTCGGTTTCAGGGTGCGCTTTTCCAGGCGGGCCGGCGCGACGAACAGCAGTTCGCCGGAAGATTCGATCGGCTGGTCGAGGATGGAAATGGTTTTTGTCTCAGTGAACGTGGCGGCGCCTTGTGGATGCTTCGCCAGGCCGGCCATGAGCTGGGCAATGCTCAGCGGGGCGGACTGAACGACGGGGCTGACCAGCAGCGCCAGCCAGACCAGGGCGCACAATCGAAAGCGGGGTCGCGTGAGTCGAGTCATGGTTTGGCGGCATCCTTGGGGCGCCAGAAATCGAAGAAGTTGAACCAGTTGCAGGGGGCGGCGCGGCAATGGCGTTCCAGGCAGGCGGCATAGACCGCCACGGCGGACTGGATGGCGGCATCGCGGCCGCTCCGTTCGAGCGCGCTGAAATCGGCCAGCCGCTCGAAGTGGATGGCGTAGCGGTTGCCGCCCAGGTAGAGCCCGCTCATGAACAGCACCGGGCGCTTCAGCATCGCGGCCAGGCGCATCGGCCCGACCGGAAACTCGGCGTCCGCGCCCAGGAAGGGGACGCGCAGGGTCGGGTCGCCGCCGAGAGTACGGTCGCCCAGCACGCCGAGGGCCATGCCTTCGTCCAGGCAGGCCTGCACCCGCAGCATCGAGTCGATCTGCCCCAGCGGGATGATGTCCTGAACCGCAGCCGGGTTGATGGCGGCGAGCGCGGCATTGAGCTTGCGGGCGTTTTCCTCGTACATGACCATGGCCACCCGGAGGCCGGGCTGCCGGCGGCCGAGGGCGCGCACCACCTCGAAGCTGCCCATGTGCGCGCCCATCAGGATGGCACCGCGCCCGGCGGCGAGCACGTCCTGGATGACATCCTCGCCGTGCACCTCCACCTGAAACAGGTCGAAGCGCGCATTGAGCAGAAAGAGCCGGTCGTGGATGGTGGAGGCAAAGCTGTGGAAATGCCGGAACAGGTCGGCAAATGCGGGTTCCCGATCCAGCGCCCGGCGCAGGTAGGCACGCGAGGCGGCCTTGGCGGCCGGCGCAAAGAGCAGGAAGTAGAGGCTGATGCCGGCCAGGACAAACCGGGCGGGCGCGCGACCCATGCGCAACGAGATCCAGGTCATCAGGCGCAGCATGGCGCGATTGCTGCGCTCCGGACGCCGCACCCACTCCGCTTGCTGCGAGGCCTGGCGTGCGATCTCGGGTGCCGGGGCGCTCATGCCGCGGGCCTCGCAGAAAAAACCGCGCTACCGCTCGCCACGCTGCGTTCGAGGCCATGATGATCCTTGCAGCGGATCTCGAAGCGGAAGCCGCCCGCGGGTGACGCGGCGCTGTGCAGCGCCAGAGTCTCGCCGGGCTGGACCGGGCTCAGGAATTTCACCGACTTGAGCTGCAGCGGTCCGGGCATTCCCTGCTGTGCCGCCAGGGCGTGCAGCGCCGCGTCGAGCAGCACGACGCCGGGCAGGATGGGCTGGCCGGGGAAGTGGCCGGCAAAGGCCGGGTGATCGGCGGCGACGGGCAGCGGCATGACGTGCTCGCTCATGCCGGCTCCCCGCTCGCAGACTCGGCCTGCAGGGTGGCCAGCAGGTCCTGAGTGAGCTGGCCCGGGAGCTTGCCGGTGGCGTTGCGCGGCAGGGCATCGACGAACAGCAGCGGGCGCGGCAGAAAGACGGGATCGATGCGTTCGCGCAAGGCCTGGATCAGCCCAGCCGGCGTGAGGCCGGGGGCGACCACCAGGGCGGTGAGGCGGCCGATGCGATCCGCGTTGTCCTCGCGGGGCAGCACGAAAACGCCGTCCTGCACCCCGGGGATGGCGTTCAGCTGATGGTTGAGGCAGGCCAGCGAGGTGCGCTTGCCGGCGATGTTGACCAGATCGGCGTGACGGCCATGCAGCAGGAAGGTGGTCGACAGCGGGCCGTCGCCGCTGAGCTCGATGACATCGGAAAGGCCGGTCGGGCTGTCGATGTGGCCGCCCTCGGCCCACAGCGTCTGCCCGTCGCGGCGCAGGTGGATGTCCGGCAGGGTGTGCCATTCGAGGCCAGCCGCGGTGCGCCGCGAGGCGATTTGCCCGGTCTCGGTGCAGCCGTAGATCTCGTGCAAGGGGGCGCCGAAGCGGGATTCGGCCTCAATGGCCAGATCCTGCGACAGCGGGGCGGTGGCCGAGAGGAGCTGGTCGGCCGCCGGCAGCGTGGCCTGCTCCGCCAGCACGGCGCGCAGGTGGTAGGGCGTGGTGACCAGCATGCGCGGGCGCGGCAGGCTCGCCAGGCTGGCGCAGATGTCCGCCGCGTAGAAGGGGTGGCCGGCATGCAGCGCGGCGCCGCTTTGCAGCGGCATCAGGACAGTGGATTCGAGGCCGAACATGTGCTGCGGCGGAACGGTGCCGAGGATGGCGTGGGCGGCGCCGATACCCAGGCGCTGCGCTTCCGCCCGCACGTTGCGCACCAGGCTGCCCCAGCGCTTGGCATGCGGCACCGGCACGCCGGTGGAGCCGGAAGTGAAGACCAGCGCAACGACCTGATCGCGCTCGATAGTTGGAATGGCCGGGTCGGCCGCGGCGGCCGGCATCGATTCCGGATAGCGGAAGGCGGGCAGCGCAACGCCGGCGTCCCGATCGGCAATACAGAAGACATCCGGGGCGATGCGCTGCATCTGCCGGACCATTTCCGGAGTATGGGTGGAAGGCAGCAGGCTGATGCGGCCGCTGACGATGCAGGCCGCCAGGGCGACGGTGAAACGGTAGCGGTCGCCACACAGGTTGAGCACATGCCGCCCTGGCGGCAGCTGGCCGGCGAGGTGCTCGACCTCGCCCAGAAACTGGCTGACGCGGACCGGCGTGCCGCCGCGCCAGGCCACCACGGCGTCGGGGCGGCGATGGGCGATGAGCGGCAAGGCAGACCGGGACGGCAAGCAGGCAGCCTAGCGCGGATCAGAGGACGCGCCCGGGCGCACCCCCTGCGTCTTCCAGTAGGCCATCACACCATCCATGATGCTGTGTTTTTTCTGATGCGGCAGCTTGTGCCGGCGCACCCCGTATTCGACGACAAACATCAGCAGAATCAAGGGAAAGGAGAGGAAATTGGCGAAAACAGACCAGACCCCGATGTCGGCAAAAAAGAACAGGATGGCGGAAACCAGGCTGATCGCCAGCAAAAACAGCGTCCACGCCAGCGTGACCTGGCGCGAATAACGGATCTCGTCCGCCGCCAGACTGCCGTGGACCATTTCGGCAAACCGGGTGCACAGCGCTTGCCGCCCGCGTCCAAGGGTGACGCCGAACACGGCGGCGAGCATGGCATAGGTGCCGGCGTGCTGCAGAAAATAGACCCAGCCGAAATTGCGTTCCAGCACGCCCCAGAACCCCCACAGCAATGCGCCCACCCACACGCACACGAGCACCATCGCCCAGCGCATGGGCGAACGCCAGGTCAGCCACAACAGGATGGCGAGGGAAGGCGCCAAGGAAACGGCCACCCCCAGCGACGGCTGGGTGGTGGCCGCCGAAGTGGCCGCGCTGTAGTGCGCCAGCACGGGATAGGCGATGCACGCGGCGGCGATGACGACCCAGCGGACTGCGCTTGACAGGGGCAAATTCATTTTGCCCGGTTGGCCGCGATATGCCGGGTCAGGCTGGCGAGGGAGCTGAAAATGCTGACGTTGTCCGCGTTATCCGCGCGCAACTGGAAACCGAAACGCTTGGAAACGACCAGGGCCACTTCCAGAATGTCGATGGAGTCGAGCCCGAGGCCTTCGCCGTAAAGGGAGGCGTCGGGCTGGATTTCATCCGGGCTGACGTCGAGGTTCAGGGTCGAGACGATGAGTCCGGCGACTTCGTTTTGCAATTCATGGTTGGTTTCAGGCATGGCGATTTCACATCAATAGGGATGAGGCAACCCGATGCTATCGGGCCGGCGCCATTATATTAGGTAAGCTGCCTGCCCGATGCGTGCCCGCCGGATGAAGTGCGGCGGGCCAGAACCGGGGGCCACCGATCGAGCCCCCTCATCATGCATGACTGCGGCAGGTGTACCCCGCGCGCAACAGTGCTTCTCCCTTTTTTGAACCGGGCCTGTCGCTGGCACGGGCATGGGAACGCACAGGACAGCGACGGAAAATCAGGTAACACCATGAATTCGTTGATGTTTTTTTATTTTATTTTTCCGCAATGAACATTGCGATGCAGCCCGCCAGCCTCTCGCCCTCCCCTTTTTCAGACGCTGGCAGGGCCGGAAACAGGATTGCGCTGGAAAAAATCGTTCGGGCTTGCTATTATTCTCGTTTTTCCAGTTCACAGGAAGCTTTCCCGGAAGCCATCTTCAAATATGCCCCACGTCAAAGTCAAAGAAAACGAGCCCTTCGATGTCGCCCTGCGCCGCTTCAAGCGTTCCATCGAAAAAGTCGGCCTCCTGACCGAACTGCGCGCCCGCACGTTCTATGAAAAGCCCACCGCCGAACGCAAGCGCAAGCTCGCCGCCGCGGTCAAGCGTCAGAGCAAGCGTCTGCGCGGCCAGCAACTCCCCCCCAAGATGTATTGATTCTGCGTCCACGCAGAATCACCCTCGCGTAGAAGCCCACGCATGTCGCTCAAGGCTCGCATCACTGACGACATGAAGGCAGCCATGCGCGCCAAAGAGGCGGTACGCCTCGGCACGATTCGCCTGCTCCTGGCCGCGATCAAGCAGAAAGAAATCGACGACCGCGTCGAACTGGATGACGCTGCGGTCAGTAGCATCGTCGAAAAACTCATCAAGCAGCGCAAGGATTCAATCAGCCAGTTTCAGGCTGCCGGCCGGGATGACCTGGTGGCAACGGAGCAGGCCGAACTGGTCGTCTTGCAGGCCTACCTGCCCGAACAGCTTTCCGTTGCCGAAGTTGAAGCCGCGGTCGCGGCGGCGATTGCCGAATCCGGCGCCGCAAGCGCAAAGGACATGGGCAAGGTCATGGGCCTGCTGAAACCTCGTCTTGCCGGCCGCGCCGACATGGGCCAGGTATCCGCGCTGATCAAAGCCCGCCTCGCAAGCTGACCCCCACCCGGCGCCCGCCCGGGTTTAACATGCGGCAACCATGATCCCGCGCGATTTCATCGACACCCTGCTCGCCCGCGTCGACATCGTCGACGTTATCGACCGGCGCGTGCCGCTGAAAAAAGCCGGCCAGAATTACCAGGCCTGCTGCCCCTTCCACAGCGAAAAAACACCCTCCTTTACGGTCAGTCCGACCAAGCAGTTCTACCATTGCTTCGGCTGCGGCGCACACGGCTCCGCGATCGGCTTCCTGATCGAATACGAGCACATGGGGTTTCCCGACGCGGTGGCGGCGCTGGCGCAGGACGTCGGCCTGCCGGTGCCCGAGTCCGGCGAACCCGACCGCCCCAGACCGCCGCCCGCGCTATGGGATGCGCTGGAACTGGCCGCCCAGTTCTATAAAAAACAGCTCAAGCAGACGCCGCGCGCGATCGACTACCTGAAGCAGCGCGGACTGACCGGCGCCATCGCCGCCCGCTACGGCATCGGCTACGCGCCCGACAGCTCGCCGTTGAAGCAGGTCTTTCCCGATTACACAGCGGATGCCCTGGCCGCATCCGGCCTGGTGATCGACGGCGATCGCGGGCGCTACGACCGCTTCCGCGACCGCATCATGTTTCCGATCCGCAACAGCAAGGGCCAGATCGTCGGCTTCGGCGGACGCGTGCTCGACCAGGGCGAGCCCAAATACCTCAATTCGCCGGAAACCCCCCTGTTTCACAAAGGCTCGGAGCTATACGGCCTGTTCGAAGCGCGCGCGGCGATCAAGGCAGCCGGACGCGCCATCGTGGTCGAAGGCTACATGGACGTGGTGGCACTGGCACAGCATGGGGTGGAGTTTGCCGTGGCCGCGCTGGGCACCGCCACCACGCCGATCCATGCGCGTACCCTGCTGCGCCACACCGACCATCTGATCTTCGCCTTCGATGGCGACAAGGCCGGGCGCAAGGCGGCCTGGCGCGCACTTGAGAACACGCTGGAATCACTGCAGGACGGCAAGGATGTCAGCTTCCTGTTCCTGCCCGAAGGCGAAGACCCCGACAGCTATATCCGCACCAACGGCCAGGCCGCCTTTTTGCAGCTGCTGGACACCGACACGCTGCCGCTCTCGGCCTTTCTGGTGCGCGAACTGTCACGCGGGCGCAAGCTCGATAGCCAGGAAGGCCGCGCCGCACTGATCAAGGACGCCAAACCGCTGCTGGAGAAAATCGCCGCCCCGCTGCTGGCCCGCCTGATCCAGCGGCAGATCGCCGAACTCGCGAAGCTGCAGCCCGACGAGTTCGGCCTCATGGGGGTCAAGCCCGGCGCCACCCGCCGGGCGCCGCCGCGACCACAGCGCCGGCCGGCACCCTCGCGCGTGCGCAACCTGGCCCGCACGCTGCTGATGAACCCGCAACGCGTTGCCGAAGTCGATCCCTGCTGGCTGGACGCAAACGACCCGCTGAGCAGTCGCATGGGCGAACTGATGGCCTGGTTGCGCGAGATCGGTCCACTCAAGCCGCAGACACTCATCGAAACCGCAAAAGGAAGCACACTGGAACCTCTGGTCGATGAACTGATGACGGATTTGCTTGACAAAGACGATAGCTGGGACTGGAACGCAGAATTCGATGGCGCGGTCAAACAGCTGCGTGACGACTGGCAGCGCCGCCGCTGGCAAGAGTTGGCCACACGGCCGCTCAGCAGCCTGAGTGCCAGCGAGCGCCAGGAATTGACTGAACTGGCACGCTCCTAGCTTGTCACAAACGTCAAGACAAACCCCCGGTTTACGGTACAATTGCCGGTTTTTGAACGATTTTTTTCTGTCCGCGTGGTTTGCGCGCGACAGAACCTGAGCGGAGAAATGCTGTGGCTGTACGTGGAAGAAAACCAGGCGGTGGTGCCAAAAAAGCTGAAGCACTGCTCCCTCTGAAAGAACTGACGCCGGTGGAAGCCGAGGCGCGCCGCACCCAGCTGAAAAACCTCATCATCCTGGGCAAGGAGCGCGGCTTCCTGACCTACGCCGAGATCAACGACCACCTGCCCGACGAGGTGCTTGACGCCGACCAGATCGAAGGCGTGATCGGCATGATCAACGACATGGGCATCCAGGTCTACGACGAGGCGCCGGATGCCGAAACCCTGCTGATGCAGGGCGCCGCCCCCGCCGTCGCCGACGAAGACGTGGTGGCCGAAGCCGAACAGGCGCTGACCACGGTCGACTCCGAATTCGGCCGCACCACCGACCCGGTTCGCATGTACATGCGCGAAATGGGCTCTGTCGACCTGCTCACCCGCGAAGGCGAAATCGAGATCGCCAAACGCATCGAGGAAGGCCTGCGCCACATGGTGCAGGCGATTTCGTCGTGTCCGCTCACGATCCAGCAGATTCTGGACATGGCGGCACTGATCGAAAAAGACGAGATGCGGATCGACGAGCTGATCGACGGTTTTGTCGAAGTGGAAGCCGCAGCGCCCGCCGCCGCCGCCGAGGAAGACACATCGAGCGATGACGCCGACGACACCGATGACACCGACGACGACGAGGAAAATGACGAGGAGGCCAGCGCCAAGCAGGCTGCGGCCAATCTGGCGCAACTCAAGGCCAACGCGCTGACGCAGTTCGAATTCATCCGAAAAGCCTACAAAAAAGCGCAAGCCGCCCATGCCAAATGCGGCCTCGGCAGTCCGCAACACGTGAAGGCCCAGGCCGAAGTCACCGAGTTGCTGATGACCTTCCGTTTCTCGGTGCGCCAGGTCGATCGCCTGTGCGAACAGATCCGCAATGCGGTGGAGGAAGTGCGTTCGCACGAGCGCAAGATCATGGCGTTCTGCGTCACCCGCTCGGGCATGCCGCGTGCGCACTTCATCAAGACCTTCCCCGGCAACGAAACCAATCTGGCCTGGGTGGACAAGGAAATCGCAGCCAAAAAGGCGTATTGCTCGACGCTTGCCAAGGTCCAGTATGAAGTCAAGTCGCACCAGGAAGCGCTCATCGCGATGCAGGATCGCATTGGCCTGCCGATCAAGAGCCTGAAGGACGTCAACAAGCAGATGTCCACCGGCGAGGCCAAGGCACGCCGCGCCAAGCGCGAAATGATCGAGGCCAACCTGCGCCTGGTGATCTCGATCGCCAAGAAATACACCAACCGCGGCCTGCAGTTCCTCGACCTGATCCAGGAAGGCAACATCGGCCTGATGAAGGCGGTGGAAAAATTCGAATACCGTCGCGGCTACAAGTTCTCGACCTACGCCACCTGGTGGATCCGCCAGGCGATCACCCGCTCGATCGCCGACCAGGCACGCACCATCCGCATCCCGGTGCACATGATCGAAACCATCAACAAGATGAACCGCATCAGCCGCCAGATCCTGCAGGAAACAGGCATCGAGCCCGATCCGGCGACGCTGGCACTGAAGATGGAAATGCCGGAAGAAAAAATCCGCAAGATCATGAAAATCGCCAAAGAACCGATTTCCATGGAAACGCCGATCGGCGATGACGAAGACTCCCATCTGGGCGACTTCATCGAGGATTCCAGCACGCTGTCGCCTGACGATTACGCGATCTACGCCAACCTGCGCGACGCCACCCGCGAAGTGCTGGACAGCCTGACCTCGCGCGAAGCCAAGGTACTGCGGATGCGCTTCGGCATCGAAATGAACACCGACCACACGCTGGAAGAGGTCGGCAAGCAGTTCGACGTCACGCGCGAACGGATTCGCCAGATCGAGGCCAAGGCACTGCGCAAGCTGCGCCATCCGACCCGCTCCGAAAAGCTGAAAAGCTTCGTCGGCAGCGGCGAACAGTAAGTCCCGCCCCGCTCACGGCGGGGCATCCAATTTCCGGGTCTGTAGCTCAGTTGGTTAGAGCAGGGGACTCATAATCCCTTGGTCCACGGTTCAAGTCCGTGCGGACCCACCATTTAACCCGGCATCAGCGATAATCTCTCCCATAAAAACAGGGAGGGTGACTGATGGAAGGGGAAGCCAGGAAACCCGG
Source organism: Hydrogenophilales bacterium (assembly GCA_024636675.1). Lineage (GTDB taxonomy): Bacteria > Pseudomonadota > Gammaproteobacteria > Burkholderiales > Thiobacillaceae > Thiobacillus. Next base: position 34,317 of record JAGXGM010000088.1, read on the forward strand.
TGAGCGCCGTTTGCAGATCCTGCAAACGCTGGCTGCGATGCTGCAGGAACCCAAACCGGAAAAAATCACCACGGCGGCGCTGGCGGCACGTGTCGGCGTGTCTGAGGCAGCGCTGTACCGCCATTTCGCCAGCAAGGCGCAGATGTATGAGGGCCTGATCGAATTCATCGAACAGACGCTGCTCGGGCTGATTGCGCGCATCACGGCGGATACGCCGTCGCCAAGCGCTCAGCTCGAGGCCATACTCGGGATGCTGTTGAACTTTGCAGAAAAGAATCCGGGGATGACGCGGGTGCTGATCGGCGACGCGCTGGTGCACGAAAACGAGCGACTGCAAAAACGCATCAATCAACTGCATGACCGCATCGAGGCACAACTGCGGCAATGCCTGCGCTTTTGCGGCGGCCGGCAGTCCGAACTCAGTGCACCGCTGGCCAACCTGTTGCAATGCGTGGTGGTGGGACGCTGGCACCAGTTTGCCAAGAGCGGGTTTGCCCGCCCCCCTGGCGGCGACCTCGAATTGCTGCTGTCACGCCTGCTGGGCGTTCACCCAGCTTGAGCGGCGCCTTGCCCGCACACCGGGCACGCCGGGTCACGCGGCACTTTCATCACGCGGGCGTCGGCCTGCAGGCCATCCCACAATAGCAACCGGCCGATCAGGGGTACCCCCGTCCGGGCCAGATATTTCAGCGCTTCAAGCGCCTGCATCGCGCCGATGACACCGACCAGCGGCGAAAATACGCCCGCCTCGGCGCAACGCATTTCTGGCTCATCCGCGTGATCAGGGAACAGGCAGTGATAGCAGGGACTGTTGGCGCGACCGGAATCAAAAACCGCCAGTTGTCCGGAAAACCCGATCGCCGCACCCGACACCAGGGGCTTGCCCAATGCCACGCAGGCACGGTTGACGGCATGCCGGGTGGCGAAGTTGTCTGATGCATCGACCACCAGATCGACTGCTGCCACCGCCTCCAGCAAGGCGGCGTTCGCCAGCGCCTGAGCCATCGGCTGCACGTTGATTGCCGGATTGATGGCCCGCACGCTGCGGGCCAGCGAATCGGCCTTGTTCTCGCCGATCGCCGCCGTCGAGTGGCCGATCTGGCGCTGCAAATTGGTGAGGTCGACGCTATCGCCGTCCGCCAGCACCAACCGCCCAACCCCTGCCGCGCCCAGATACAGCGCCACCGGGCATCCCAGCCCGCCGGCGCCAACGACCAGGACCGCGGCGTCGCAAATTCGGGCCTGCCCGGACACACCGATTTCCGGCAACAGGATATGTCGGCTGTAGCGCAGCAGCAGGTCGTCGGTCAGTTCCATGGGAGCGCCGAAGCGTTATTTATAGCCGCGCCATTCTTCCGGCGTGTCGTCACGGTCGCCATGCAAATGACGCTCATAGATATTGATGAAGGCCTGCTGGGATTTGACGTCGGGTTCGTCAGCCGCGACGTTACGCCGCTGCACGCTCTCGCTAAAGTAGGCCAGCGCGCGCCTGAGCTTGCTGAACAAGCTGTTGTCGAGATGGAAGCCCTGGCTCGCCAGCGCTATTTCCAGGCTTTCCAGGGTGTATTCGCAGATGTGGTAACGCACCAGCAGGCAGTTGTCTTGCGGACCGGCCGTCACCACCAGACCATCCAGTCCGTCGAGCAGAATCAGCGCGCGTTCCGCCTGCCCGGCCGGCAGGTCATGGAAAACGATTTCGCGGATTTTTTCGAGGTCACACGGGCGCATGGCACACCTGTCAGACAGAGTTTGCAGTATAGCGCTGCCGTGGCGCTGCGGCTGCGTCGCAGCCACAGCACGATCGAATTAGCGGCCCTGCATAATCTGCAGGCCTTTCAGCAGATTCAGTGCCTGATTCATCTGGAAATCGTTCTTCGAAACGATTTCGCCCGGCTCCAGCGCTGCCGGCTTTTTGTCCTCGCCGTTACTGCCCGGCTTGTTTGCCGGCGGCGCCTTGATGACGTCGTCTGGTTTGTCCGTCGTGGCGGGCTCTTCGCCGGCAGGATTGACCAGATGCTTGTCGAGGTCGGCTTCGCGAAGGCCGAAACCATTTTCTGATTCCGGCATTGCCGGGTCTTCCACCACGATGTCGGGCTCGATACCCTTGGCCTGGATGGAGCGTCCGTTCGGCGTGTAGTAGCGCGCGGTGGTGAGCTTGATCGCCGTGCCGTTGCCGATCGGAAGGATGGTCTGCACTGAACCCTTGCCGAAAGTACGGGTGCCCATGATGATTGCACGCTTGTGATCCTGCAGCGCACCCGCGACGATTTCGGAAGCCGAGGCCGATCCCATGTTGACCAGAACAACGATGGGCACGCTCTTCACCCCCTCCGGCAGATTTTTGAGGTAATCGGCCTGCATGGGACGCAGGTAATGCTCACGGCTGGCAGTCAGGCGCATCTTGGCGTCTGCGCTGCGGCCCTCGGTATAGACCACCAGACTATCGGGCTTGACGAACGCTGCGGTTACGGCAACCGCGCCGTTCAACAAGCCGCCCGGGTCATTACGCAGATCCAGAATCAGACCCTTGAGCGGCGCCTTGTTCTCCTTGTAGAGATCCTTCAATGCCTCGGCCAGCAGTTCGCCGGTGTGCTCCTGAAACTGCGTTACGCGCACGTAACCATAGCCGGGGTTGACCAGGGTGGACTTGACGCTGCGAATCTTGATGACCGCACGGGTCAGGGTCAGCACGATGGGGAGGGACACGCCCTTGCGCGCGATGGTGAGCTTGATGCTCGTGCCAGGCTTGCCGCGCATCCGCTTCACCGCATCGTTCAGCGTCATGCCTTTCACCGGCGTATCGTCGAGCTTGATGATCAGGTCACCAGGCTTGACCCCTGCCTTGAAGGCGGGTGTATCCTCGATCGGCGAGACGACCTTGACGAAGCCGTCTTCCATGCCGACTTCAATGCCGAGACCACCGAACTCGCCCTGGGTCCCGACCTGCAGATCCTTGAACCCCTCGGCATCCAGATACGACGAGTGCGGATCAAGCCCGGTCAGCATGCCGGTGATTGCCTCGGTAATCAGCTTCTTGTCTTCAACCGGCTCGACGTAATCATTCTTGATCCGGGCGAATACATCGGTAAAGGCGCGCAGTTCCTCGACCGGCAACGCGGTCGCCGCGTCCTTGTCGGCGATCGCCGACAGATTGACCGTCAGTGCTGCGCCGGCCAGCAAGCCGGCCAGACCGACGAGTATGAATTTCGCCTTTTGTGTCATCTCACTTCACCCACAGGAGGGGATTAACAGGACGGCTTTGATGCCGCATTTCAAAATACAGGCCGGTGTCGGGCTGACCACCGCTATTGCCGACCGTAGCAATGGGGTCGCCGGGTTGGACGCGTTCACCCACCTGCTTATACAGACTTTCATTATTACTGTATAGGCTCATATACCCCTCGCCATGGTCGACAATGATGAGGTTGCCGAAGCCGCGCAACCACTCGGAAAACACTACCTGCCCAGCAGCAATCGCCTTCACCGCCGTGCCTTCCGCCGCACGAATGAACAGACCTTTCCAACTCAAACCGCCGCCTTCCCTCTGAGCGCCGAAGCGGTTCATCAGTTCCCCGGCGACCGGCAGCCGCAGCGAGCCTTTCAGACCTGAGAATGGCTTGTCGGAGCGGAACGCAACCGGGGTTTCGGTATTGACGCTCCAGCCACGACTCGGCTGGCGAACTGCGCCCTTCTCGGCTTTCTGGTTTTTTTGCACCTGTTGTGCGACACGTGCGCGCGCCGCTTCACGCGCCGCCTGCTGGGCCATTAGCCGGTTGAGGCGCTGGACCAGTTGCGTCAGGCTGCGCTCATCGCGCTTGAGGGTGGAAATTTCTCGCTGTTGTTTCCGGATTTGCGCCGACAGCTTTTGCAACATCTGCTCGCGTGCAAGTTTGTCGGCCAGCAGTTTTTTTTGCTCAGCTTCGCGATCCATCCGCAACTGGGTCAGTTCGGCCGATTTTTGTTCGGCTTGCTGTTGCAGCGCGGCAAGCTGCGCCAGGTCCGCCCGAAGAGCCTCGACTGCCTCATGCTGGGCACGCGACAGGTGCGTCAGATAACGCAGGTCGCGCGCGGCCTGGTTGGGGTCGGCTCCGTTGAGGATAAGCTTGAGTGCGTCGCCCTGCCCACGCTGGTAGGTGGCCTTGAGCGCCTGGGCGAGGCGGGTCTGCTGCTGGCGGATACGCGCCTCGGCCGCGTCAGCCTGTTGCCTCAGCGCCTGCAAATCAGTCTGGGCACGCTGACGCTCGTCATCCAATTGCCGCAACTGGCGCACCGCGCCACTGATCGCACGCTCGGATTGGCGCAGCTCATCGGCCGCTTCCCGACGGTTCGCCTGCGTGCTGCGAAACTCCTTTTGCAGGGTTTGCAGGCGCTGCTTGAGGACACCGAGTTCGGACTGCTTGCTATCGACCTGGTTGGCGCTGGCGCACAGCGGCCAGACCAGTGCCAGCAGGACAAGAAATGATATGAAGTTCACCCGGAGGAGCTTACTCGAACGGCACCTTGTTTACTCAAACTGAACGAGGGCCTCGCCGGTCATTTCGGGGGGCGCTGACAAGCCCATCATTCTCAACAGGGTCGGGCTGATGTCCTCGAGCGCCCCGGTTTCTGCCAGGGTAGCCGGGCGCTGTCCCACGTAGATCAACGGCACCAGGTTCAGGGTGTGCGCGGTGTGCGCCTGGCCGGTTTCGGTATCGCGCATCAATTCGGCGTTGCCGTGGTCGGCGGTCACCAGTACTTCGCCGCCGCGCGCCAGCTGGGCTTCCACCACCCGGCCAAGGCAGGTATCCACTGTTTCGATTGCCTTGATGGCCGCCTGCAGATCGCCGGTGTGCCCGACCATGTCCGGGTTGGCATAGTTGCAGACGATGACGTCATATTGCTTGCTCTCGATCGCGGCGACCAGTTTTTCGGTCACCTCGAAGGCGCTCATTTCGGGCTTCATGTCGTAGGTCGCGACGTCGGGCGACGGCACCAGCACCCGGTCTTCGCCAGGGAAAGAGACTTCCTCGCCGCCGTTGAAGAAGAAAGTGACATGCGGATATTTCTCGGTCTCGGCGATGCGTAGCTGGCGCAAGCCGAGCTTGGCAACGTGTTCGCCCAGGCCGTTCTTGATGCGCTCGGGCGGAAACGCCACCGACACGGCAAAGTCATCGCTGTAACCGGTCAGCGTGCAGTAGGTGGCCAGGCGCGGAGTGACATCACGTTCGAACTCGCTGAAGTCACGCTCGATGAACGGTCGCGATAACTGGCGGGCACGGTCAGAGCGGAAGTTGAGGAAGATAACCGAATCGCCGTCTTCCATTTTCACAGGCTTGCCGTCCGGCGGCAGGATCGCCGTGGCTTTGACGAATTCGTCGCTTTCGTCACGCGCGTAGGCGGCCTCGAGCCCCGCCTGCGGATTGTCAGCAAGGAACTCGGCCCGCCCTTGGGTCAGCAGGTCATAGGCCGATTTGACCCGTTGCCAGCGGCGGTCACGATCCATCGCGAAGTAACGGCCAATCATCGATGCGATATGGCCGACGCCGGTCTGCTCGATTTTTTCGCTCAGGCGACGCAGATAGACCTCGGCGCTTTTTGGTGGCGTATCGCGGCCATCCAGAAACACGTGCAGGCACACTTTATTGAGGCCCTCGCGCACCGCCAGATCAAGCAATGCGTGGAAGTGCAATTCGTGACTATGCACCCCGCCGTCCGACAACAGGCCCAGCACATGCAGGGTCTTGCCGTTGTCGCGCGCCAGGTGCACAGCATTCAGCAGAGCCGGATTAGTGTAGAAGTAGCCGGATTCGATGGCGCGGTCGATGCGGGTGAACTCCTGGTAGACCACCCGCCCCGCGCCAATGTTCAGATGTCCTACCTCGGAGTTGCCCATTTGCCCCTTGGGCAGACCCACTTCAGACTCCGACGCGTGGATGAGCGTATGTGGGTGATGCTTCCACAGCCGATCCCAGTTGGGCTTGCTGGCCTGGGCGATTGCGTTGTCGGCGCGCTCCGCGCGGCAACCAAATCCGTCGAGAATAATGAGGAGAACCGGCAAGGTCTTCATGAAAAATATTTATATAACCTGACTCGTTTTTGTGGAATCATTTTAATATATGCCTGATTTCTAATCTATACACAGTATGCAATATTGCTCGAAAAATGCTGTGCGTGGCGTGTGTTTCCACTTGAAACCCGACCGCGAGAGGTACTTCACGAACAGGACCAAGGTTATGAATATGGCAGCTGATTGGGACGAAGTGGACATCATGGACAAGGACGAGCACATCGAGCAGGCTTCGCGTGCGATGAAAGCCATGTCGCATCCGCTGCGTCTGAAAATTCTCTGCGTGCTGGGCGACAAGGAAATCAGCGTGCAGGAAATCGTCGACCATGTCGGCACGTCACAAAGCAACATTTCGCAGCATCTGGCCATTCTGCGCGACAAGGGCGTGCTGCGCACCCGCAAGGTCGCCAACCGCGTATTCTACCGCGTCGGCGACACCCGCACGCTCAAGCTGCTGAGCATGATGCGCGACGTGTTCTGCGGCTTTACCAAGTAGACGCTCATCGCGCAGCACACGGCCCGGCAACGCGCAAGCGTGCCGGGCCTTTGTTTATGGTGCATACTTGAGACAGCAACGCGGGCGTGATCCCCGTCAGAACTGCCATCCAAGCGCTTGAATTAAATAATAAATTAGAATACTCTAATGTACGCTCTCCTGGAGGTGCCCCCTGTGCTGAACCCCGCCCGTTTGCTGGCCTGCCTCATTCTTGTTTCCCCCCCCGCTTGGGCTGCCCTGCCCTTCGCCGTTGCACCGGTAAAATACCAGATGGTCGACACCGGCTACTCCACCGAAGCCACAGTCGAGGCCGTCAAGCAATCCACCATTGCGGCGCAGGTGGCGGGACGCGTATCGGCGGTCAATTTTGACGCCGGCGATTACGTCAAGGCAGGAGCGGTCATTGTCCGGCTGTCGGCACAGGAACTGTCGGCCGCCGTGGCGGGCAGCCGGGCGGAGGTGGCGCAGGCCGAGGCCGCGCTGACCAATGCCCGCGCCAACTACCAGCGCCAGCAGCAGCTGTTTCAGCAGAAATTCATCAGCCAGGCCGCCCTTGACCGCGCCACCGCCGAGTTCCGCGCCGCCGAAGCGGGAGCACGCGCAGCGCGCGCCGGTGTCGGCCAGACTACTGCCGTGAGCGGCTACACCGTGATCACCGCGCCGTATTCGGGCGTGGTCGCCGCCCGCCATGTGGAAGTGGGCGAAATTGTCGCCCCCGGCACCCCATTGATGACCGGTTTCGATCCCCGGGACATGCGGGTGATCGCCAACATTCCGCAGTACAAGCTGGCCGAAATCAAGGCGGCGCCACGCGTCGCGGTCGAGATCCCCTCGCTCAACAAATGGATAGACGCCACCGGTGTCACCGTGCTGCCGTCGGCAGACGCGGCCACCCACACGGTCAAGGTACGGGTCGACCTGCCCGCCAGCCTGGAAGGCGTTATCCCCGGCATGTTCGCCCGCGCGCATTTCTCGGTCGGCAGCGCACGCAAGCTCACCATCCCATCGAGCGCAGTGGTGCGCCGCTCCGAACTCACCGCGGTGTACGTGGTCAGGCAGGACAAGGTGGGGCTGCGGCAGATCCGACTGGGCACGCCCAATGGACGCGGCCGGGTGGAAGTGCTGGCTGGCCTCAACCCGGGTGATGTCATCGCGCTTGATCCGGTCAAGGCGGGGATCTACGCCAAAAGCGCCGCCACCCAGCCCGCGAAATAAACGGAGACGCGCATGGGACTCTCCGGCCGTACCGCCCGCTTCTTCCTTACGTCCCAGCTGACTCCGCTGATCGCACTGATCGCGGCGCTGCTGGGCCTGTTCGCCATCATGATCACGCCGCGCGAGGAAGAACCGCAGATCAACGTGACCATGGCCAACGTGTTCATCCCCTTCCCCGGCGCCTCGGCCAGGGACGTGGAAGCGCTGGTGGCGACGCCGGCCGAGCAGGTGCTGTCGCAGATCGCCGGTATCGAGCACATCTACTCCGTCTCTAGGCCCGGCATGGCGGTGCTGACCGTGCAATATCTGGTGGGACAGGATCGCACGCAGGCGCTGGTGCGGCTGTATGACACCATCCAGGCCAACCGCGACTGGGTCTCGCCCGAGCTCGGCGTCGGTGAGCCCATCATCAAGCCACTCGGCATCGACGACGTCCCCATCGTCACCGTCACCTTGTGGACGCGCGACGAGAAACGCGGCGCCTACGAGCTGGAACAGGTGGCGCGCGCCGCGGAAATCGAACTGAAGCGCATCGCCGGCACACGTGAAGTCACCACCCTCGGCGGTCCCGGCCGCGCGGTGAGGGTGCTGATGGATCCCGACCGCATGGCGGCATTCAACGTGTCGGCGCAGGACATCCGCGCCGCGCTGCAGGTATCCAACGCGGCGCGGCCGACCGGCACACTGGTGTCTGACAACCAGGAAATCCTGGTGCAGACCGGCACCTTCCTCACCGGCGCCAACGACGTCAAGCAGTTGGTGGTCGGCGTCACGCAGGGCCGCCCGGTTTACATGACGGATGTGGCCAGCGTCGTCACCGGGCCCGACCAACCGACGCAGTACGTCTGGTACGCCCCTGGTGCCGGCGGGCCGCATCAGGCCGAGCAAGGAATCACCTACCCGGCGGTGACGCTGGCCATCTCCAAAAAAGCGGGTGAAAACGCGGTCGACGTCGCCGAGAAGGTGATCGAGCGGGTGAACTCGCTGCATGGCAGCGTGCTGCCCGAAGGCGTCGAGGCCAGCGTCACCCGCAACTACGGCGCCACCGCCGACGACAAGGCGAAAAAGCTAATCCAGAAGCTGATCTTCGCCACCGCCTCGGTGGTACTGTTGGTGTTGTTCGCCATCGGCCGTCGCGAAGCGCTGATTGTCGGCGCGGCGGTGCTGCTGACGCTGGCGGCCACGCTGTTCGCCTCGTGGGCGTGGGGTTTCACGCTTAACCGGGTGTCGCTGTTCGCACTGATTTTCTCGATCGGCATCCTGGTCGACGACGCCATCGTGGTGGTTGAAAACATTCACCGCCGCATGCGACTGGACCACGACGGCCTCGAAGCCATCATTCCACGCGCGGTTGACGAGGTCGGCGGCCCAACCATCCTCGCCACCTTTACCGTGATCGCCGCGCTCTTGCCGATGGCCTTCGTCTCCGGCCTGATGGGGCCGTACATGAGCCCGATCCCGATCAACGCCTCGATCGGCATGCTGATTTCGCTGGCGATCGCCTTCATCATCACGCCCTGGCTGGCGCTGAAGCTGATCAAACAGGACGCGCACGGTGGCACCCACGAAGCGGGCGACAACAAGCTTACCGCGCTGTTTCGCACGCGCCTCGCGCCCTTTCTGCGCGGCATCGAGGGGCGTGGCGCACGCCGCATGCTGTGGCTGGGTATCGGCCTAGCTATTCTCATATCGGTCGCGCTGCCGATGGTGCAGTTGGTCATCCTGAAAATGCTGCCGTTCGACAACAAGTCCGAATTCCAGATCATCGTCGACCTGCCCGTCGGGACGCCGCTGGAAAAGACAGCGCAGGTATTGAGCGAGATGGGGACCGCCGTTGCCGCCGTGTCCGAAGTCACCGACTATCAGGCCTATGCCGGCACTGCGGCACCGATCAACTTCAACGGCCTGGTGCGGCAGTACTACCTGCGCGCCGGCCCCGAGGTCGGCGACCTGCAGGTAAATCTGGTCGACAAGCACGAGCGCGAGCGCAAGAGCCACGACATCGCACAGGCGATCCGCCCGCTGGTCGAGAAAATTGCGAAAAAGCACGGCGCCGACGTCAAGGTGGTCGAAGTGCCGCCCGGGCCGCCGGTGATGTCGCCGATCGTTGCCGAAATCTACGGTCCCGACTACGACGCGCAGATGCAGGTCGCCAAGCAGGTGCGCGCCGTCTTCGAAAAAACCGATGGCATCGTTTCCATTGACGACACGGTGGAGGACGATGCCCAGCGCTTCGTGCTGCGCGTGCTGCAGAACAAGGCAGCGCTGGCGGGCGTGGCGCAGAAGGACGTCGTCGCAGCGATGAAGATGGGGCTGGCCGGTGAAAACGTCACCCCCATCCATGGCAGCGGGGCCAAGTACGAAATCCCGGTGCGCATCACGCTGCCCCCGGAGCACCAGAGCGCGATCGGCGAGCTGCTGAAGCTCACCGTGCGCGGCAGCGGCGGCACGCTGGTGCCGCTATCCGAGCTGGTGGAAGTGATGCCGAGTGCGCGCGAAAAGACCATCTACCACAAGAATCTGCTGCCCGTGGTGTTCGTGCTCGGGGACACCGGCGGCGCGCTGGATTCGCCGCTGTATGGCCTGTTCGGCATGCGCGGCGAGTTGAAGGACATGCCCCTCGAACGGGGGGGCACGCTGTCCGAGACGTTCATCCGCCAGCCCGCCGACCCGTATGCCGGATTCAGTCTGAAGTGGGACGGCGAATGGCAGGTGACCTACGAGACCTTCCGTGACATGGGCCTGGCCTATGCCTTCGGACTGCTGCTGATCTACATCCTGGTGGTGGCGCAATTCAAGAGCTATCTCACACCGCTCATCATCATGGCGCCGATTCCGCTCACCGTGATCGGCGTGATGCCGGGCCACGCCCTGCTCGGCGTGCAGTTCACTGCCACCTCGATGATCGGTATGATCGCGCTGGCTGGCATCATCGTGCGCAACTCCATTCTGCTGGTCGATTTCATCAACGAGCAGGTGCGGGGCGGCATGGACTTCCAGGAAGCGGTCATCCAGGCCGGCGCCACACGCGCCAAGCCGATCGTGCTGACCGGCGCCGCCGCCATGATGGGGGCCTTCTTCATTCTCGACGACCCGATTTTCTCCGGTCTCGCGGTATCCTTGATTTTCGGCATCTTCGTCTCCACCCTGCTCACGCTGGTGGTGATTCCGGTGCTCTATTACGCCGCCAATTTCCGCAAATTTCCTTCACCAGAACAGGAGCCTTCCCCATGACCGTTGAACGCATGGTCCGCATCATTGTCGGTTTTTTCATCCTGCTGTCGCTGGCGCTGGCGCATTTTTCCGGCAGCGTCGACATGACCCAGCTGTCGTGGCTGTGGTTCACTGCCTTCGTCGGCTTCAACCTTTTCCAATCCGGCATCACGCGCTTTTGCCCGATGGACATCATGCTGAAAAAAGCCGGTGTCAAGCCGGGCTGCGGCCTGTAAGCGAGCACATTCATGGACATGCAATTTCTGCAGGACAACTGGATGCTGCTGGCGCTGGCACTGGTTTCGGGCGCCATGCTGACCTGGTCTTTTATCGGCAGCAAACTTTCCGGGGTAGAGCAGGCCGACACGTTGAAAGCCACCCGGCTGTACAACGATGACGCCCTGGTGCTCGACGTGCGCGAGGACAAGGAATACGCGGCCGGCCACATCCCCAAGGCGAAGCACATTCCGCTCGGCCAGCTGACCGGCCGCCTCAAGGAACTCGAAAAATTCAAGACCAAGCCGATCCTGGTCACCTGCCGCAGCGGCCAGCGCTCGGCCCGCGCCTGCGGCATACTGAAAAAAGCCGGCTTCGAAACCGTGTACAACCAGGCAGGCGGCATCATCGCGTGGGAACGCGCCAATCTGCCTGTTACCCAGAAATAAGGAGCCTTTCATGGCCAAAGTCGTAATGTACTGCACTGCCGTCTGCCCCTACTGCGTTGCTGCCGAGCGCCTGCTCAAAAGCCGCGGCGTGACTGACATCGAAAAGATCCGAATCGATCTCGATCCGGCGAAGCAGGAAGAAATGATTGCGCGTTCCGGTGGCCGCCGCAGCGTGCCGCAGGTTTTCATCGGAGACACCCATGTCGGCGGTTTCGACGACACCTCGGCGCTCGACGCAGCGGGCGAACTGGTGCCGTTGCTCGCTCGCGCCTGATTCCTGCGTCCAACCGGTGCGCGCTTGAATTTTTGGCGCGTGCCGCCATCCTGAAGGACAGATTGTTCACTTCAAGGAACCCTAATGGAACTCGCCTGCCCCCATTGCCTCGCCGTCAACCGCGTACCGGACGACCGCCTGGCCGATGCGCCCAAATGCGGCCAATGCGGCTCACCGCTGCTGCCCGGCAAGCCTGTTGATCTCACCGCAGACAGCTTCGACCGCTTCATCGCGAAGGCCGGCCTGCCGGTGCTGGTCGATTTCTGGGCCGACTGGTGCGGCCCCTGCAAGATGATGGCGCCGATCTTCCAGCAGGTGGCGGCCGAGATGGACACCCGCGTGCGTTTTGCCAAGGTCGACACCGAGGCACATCCGCAGGTATCGATGCGCCACCACATCAAAGGCATTCCCAGCCTGATCCTGTTCAAAAACGGCGCTGAAGCGGCGCGCACCTCGGGCGCGATGGAAGCGTTCGCCCTGAAACGCTGGCTGACGTCACAGGGCATTCAATAAGCGCGTGTAAAATGCACATCAACCCCGGAGCTCAGGCTCCGGTTTTCTTATTCAGGGAGACATCATGGCCGACGCGCAACAACCCGTATTCAACATCGAAAAACTCTTCGTCAAGGACCTGTCGCTGGAAGTGCCCAACGCCCCCTCCATTTACCTGGAGCGCGAGGCGCCGCAGATCGATGTCAACATGTCGACCGAAAGCCGCGCGCTGGGCGAAGACCTGTACCACACCAGCATCACCGTCACCGTCACCGCCAAAATCGGCGACAAGACCATGTTCCTGGTCGAATGCACCCAGGGCGGTGTCTTCCGCATCCAGAACGTGCCGCAGGACCAGATTCCGATGGTGCTTGGCATCGGCTGCCCCAACATCGTCTTCCCGTATCTGCGCGAGGCGGTGTCCGACGTGGTGATCCGTGCCGGCTTCCCGCCGCTGCTGCTGAACCCGGTCAACTTCGAGGCACTGTTCCTGCAGCAACAACAGGCGCAGCAGGAACAGGCCGCACCCGAGCAAACGCATTGATAGCGGATTCATTGCGCTTGCGGCAGCGTCAAGCCAGCCTGCCCGCCATGGCCGGCTTCTGCCTTGCGGTCGGCCTGCTGCTCACGCTGGCCGATCCTGCTGCTGCGCTGGAGTACCGCAGCACCGCGCGCGTCGCCCTGCTGTACGACGCCCCTTCGACTGCGGCCGGCAAGGTCGCCATCGCAGGTAGCGGCCTGCCGCTCGAAGTCGTCGTCGACACCGACGCCTGGGTCAAGGTGCGCGACCACAGTGGCCGTCTGGCCTGGGTCGAGGAATCCGCCCTCGGCGGCGCCAAGACCGTCATGGTCAAGGCCGATGCCAGCGTCATCCGGCAACAGCCGCGTGCCGACGCGGCGGTCGTGTTCCATGCAGAACGCGGCCTCCTGCTCGAGGTTGCCGGCGCAGCCGATCCCTATGGCTGGCTGCCGGTGAGGCATGCCGACGGCCCGGCCGGCTGGCTCCCGATGCACGAGGTATGGGGACGATGAAACTGGCTGTACTCGGTGCCGGCGCCTGGGGCACCGCTCTCGCCGCCAGTTGGGCGCCGCACCATGAGGTCAGCCTGTGGGGGCGCAATGCAGCCGAGCTCGACGCCATGCGCGCGAACCGCGTCAACACCTGCTACCTGCCCGGCTGCCCGCTGCCGGACACCCTGCAGCTCAATCCGGATTTCAATGCCGTCGTTGAGGCGGCCGACCTCATCGTCATCGCCGTACCCAGCAGCGGTCTGCGCCCCACCCTGAGTGCGCTGGCCAGCCACCCTCGCCTGCCGCCGCTGGTCTGGGTGAGCAAAGGCTTCGAGCATGGCAGCCGCAAACTGCCGCATCAGATCATCGCCGAGCTGCTGCCCACGCACACCCAAACGGGCGTGCTGTCCGGCCCCAGCTTTGCCCAGGAAGTGGCACAGGGCTATCCCACCGCGCTTACCCTCGCCTCGCACGACAGCGAACTGGCGCAGCACCTCGCCGAAGTACTGTCCGCCCAGCGGCTGCGCATTTACGCGCACGATGACGTGATCGGGGTCGAGCTCGGCGGCGCGCTGAAGAACGTCATGGCCATTGCCGCCGGCATCTGCGACGGCCTCGAGCTCGGCCACAACGCCCGCGCCGCGCTCATCACAAGAGGGCTGGCCGAAATGACCCGCCTCGGCATCGAACTCGGCGGCCACTTCGAAACTTTCATGGGACTGTCCGGCCTCGGCGACCTCATCCTCACCACCACCGGCGATCTCTCGCGTAACCGCCAGGTCGGCCTGCGGCTGGCGCGCGGCCAGACGCTCGACACCATCCTTGCCGAACTCGGCCACGTCGCCGAAGGCGTTTCCACCGCGCCCGAAGTCGCGGGGCTCGCCACCGAGCTGGGGGTCGACATGCCGATCACCCGCAAAGTCTGCCAGATGCTGTTTGAAGGTCTGCCCGCCACCGAGGCAGTCGATGCCCTGCTAAACCGCGACATCAAAGCCGAATTCTAAAGCGCCAGCGCGAACGCACGGAAAGCCATCGGTCGGATGTCCCGCCAGGAAATTGTCCGCATGCCTCAAGCGCTTAACAGCATCCGAGCGTCGTCACAGGCCCGGAACGAAAAATCCCATTCCCTCAGCAACGGCTCCAGCTCCGCCGCCGGGAGCGCCCGGCTGAACAGGAAACCCTGCGCGGTATCGCACTGCTGCTCCCGAAGATGGGCAAGCTGGGCCTGGCTTTCAACCCCTTCCGCAATGACCTTCAAGCCAAGGCGGTGCGCCATGGTGATGATGGCATTCACAATTGCGGCGGCGTCCGGGCTGGTGGCGATGTCATGGACGAAGGAGCGATCGATCTTCAATATCCCCACCGGCATCTTTCTCAGCTGGCTGAGCGAGGAATAGCCCGTGCCAAAATCGTCGATCGCCAGGCGCAAGCCTTTTACCGCCAGCGATTCAAGCGTCTTGATCGTGTAGGCCACGTCTTCCATCGCCACACTTTCGGTAATTTCGAGTTCCAGTACAGACGCCGGCAATGTGGAATCCTGGATGGCCCGTGCAACCAGGCTGACTATATCCTCCCGGAAAAATTGCCGAACCGACAGATTGACTGACATGACAAGATCGGGAAAACCCGCTTCTCTCCATGCGTGCGCCTGTTTGCACGCGGTTTCAAGCACCCAGGCTCCGATCGGGACGATCAGGCCGCTTTCCTCGGCGAGCGGAATGAATTCGGCGGGCGAAATCATGCCCAGTTCCGGATGCTGCCAACGGATCAGCGCTTCGACGCCACGGATGCGCCCCTCCGCCAGATCGAACTGGGGCTGGTAATGGAGCACCAGTTGCTGCCTTGCCAGGGCTGTGTGCAACTGGTTTTCCAGCTCCAGCCGGCGCAAGCTGTGCTGATCGAGCGCCTGGTTGTAGAGGAAGAACCCGTTACGCCCTTGTTTCTTGACACGATACATTGCCGTATCGGCGTGTTTCATCAGGCTCTCGACATCGGGCCCATCATCCGGGTACATGCTGATGCCGATGCTCACGGTCATGAAAATGTCGCGGCCGTCAATCACGAAAGGTTGCTTCAAGGCGGCCAGTACCTTATCCGCCACCATCATGGCCTCTTCCACATGATCGACGTCCGGCAGCAGGAGGGTGAATTCGTCCCCCCCCAGCCGGGCCAGAGTATCTGACTGGCGCCGGACGCCACTCAGGCGCTGCGCGACCCGTTGCAGCAACAGGTCACCGACGGCATGGCCGAGGGAATCATTGACCAGCTTGAAGCGGTCCAGATCGACGAACAGCACAGCTACCTTCCCGTGCTTGAGCCGACGCGCAAATGCAAGCGACTGTTCCAGTCTGTCCGTGAACAGCACCCGGTTCGGCAGATTGGTAAGCGCGTCGTGGTAGGCCTGATAGGTGATCTTGTCCTGGACCCGCTTGTGTTCGGTGATGTCGGAGAAGGTGGCTACGAAATAATCAGCCTCACCCGAAGGGGTCCGGATACTGCAGATGGAAAGCCTCTCCGGATATATCTCGCCGTTCTTGCGCCGGTTCCATACCTCCCCCTGCCACTGGCCGTTAGTCAACAGCGTCTGCCACAAGGTCCGATAAAAACCTGCGCCCTGGCGACGCGACGAGAGCAGCTTCGGGTTACGGCCGATCACTTCCTCGGGGCAGTATCCGGTGATGGTGGAAAATGCCGGATTGACCTGCAGGATAAGACCATCACGGGCAGTGATGATGATGCCTTCGGTGGAACTGTCGAATACCGCTGCTGCAAGGCGCAGGGACTCTTTATCCTGCTCGTGGGCAGAGACAAAGCGGCGACCCAGTACAGCGGCGAGAGCAAAGATGAATCCGGCAAACAACGCCGCCGTCAGGAATGCCTGCTCGCTTTGTCTGCTGATCCGGCCAGCCTCCTGGTACACCTGGCTTGCGGATTGCTTGATGCCTGGGGTGAAGTCCATTTCCGCACCGAGGGACTGCTCGTAAAGCGCATGGGTGTGCTCCCTGAACAAGCGTTTCGCCTTGCCGGGGTCCGTCTCCATCCAGGCGATCGCCTCTTGCTGACTGGCGAACAAGCGCTCATATTGCCTGGAGAAAGCCTGAATCCGGCGCTGATTGTAGTCGCGCCTGAAGTGCGTTTTCAGATAGGCAATGTGTGTCCTGATTTCCGCATCATCCCGCGCCAGCCTGTCTTTCCCCTCGGCAAGCGGCTGCACGCCATTCAGGATATCGCTGGCGTGCGACCGCATGTGCAACACGCGCATGGTCATATCCGAGGCATGTTCCAGATTGCTTATATTGGTGTTGCGCAACCAGTCGACCTGACGCGCCGACTCCTTGATAGCCCACCAGCCGATGGCGCTGACAATGAATGCGGAGCTGCTGCCCAGAATGAACAGGATTAGCAGGATTTTGGAAAGCGAAAGACCGGGAAGTGCGCGCGTGCTCACAAGCCCCCCTACCCGGTTACTGTCTGGTTGAGAAAAACGGGGCGGATGCTTCGGATATGGCTTGCAACCGGCTCGCGATCGCGGTCGCGCAGACTAAACATGCTCACCGCCTGCACCAGCTTGTTCGCCTGTTGATGCAGGCTCTCCGCCGCGGCTGCGGCCTGCTCTACCAGCGCCGCATTCTGCTGCGTCATTTCATCCATCTGGCCTACCGCCTGATTGACCTGCTCGACGCCAGCACTCTGCTGCTGACTCGCCGTGGCAATCTCGCCCATGATCCCGGCCACCAGCTCCACCGACGTGACGATGTCGTCCATGGCCACGCCGGCTTCGCCCACCAGTTTGCTGCCCAGTTCGACCCTCTCTACCGAGGCGCCGATGAGCGACTTGATTTCTTTGGCGGCAGCGGCAGAGCGCTGCGCCAGATTCCTGACTTCAGCCGCGACTACGGCGAAACCGCGTCCCTGCTCCCCCGCGCGCGCGGCCTCCACGGCTGCGTTCAGCGCCAGGATGTTGGTCTGGAACGCGATTCCGTCGATCACGCCGATGATGTCGGCAATTTTCTTCGAACTGGCCTTGATCGAAGCCATCATGTCGACCACCTGCCCGACCACCTCTCCTCCCTTGACTGCGATCCCGTTGGTCGAGCCGACCAGCTGGTTGGCATGGCGCGCATGCTCGGCGTTCTGTTTCATTGTGCTGGTGAATTCTTCCATCGAGCTGGCAGTCTCTTCCAGACTCGCCGCCTGCGATTCAGTACGTCCTGACAGTTCGGCATTGCCGGCTGCAATCTCGCTCGCCGCTATCCTGATGCTCTCCACGTTCGAGCCGATATCGAGCAGCGCCGCCAGCATATTGGCCTTCATCTGAGTGAGCGCACCCATCAGCTGCCCGGTCTCGTCCCAGGCAGCCACCTCGAACTGAAGTGACAGGTCCCCCCCCGCGATTGCGCGTGCCACTTCGAGGGCACGGTCCAATGGCCGCAGAATCGTGCGCGAGATGAAATAGCCAAACAGCACCGTCAGGAGCGCGCCGGCACCGCACACAGCGGCGATCAGCGCCGGCAGCCAACTCAGCTCTCCGGCTGCCTTGGCCAACGCAGCAGCTTCCCACCAGCCGAATATGCCGATGGCCAGCATCAGTGCCGCCCCGATACTCGTGCTAAACAGAATCCTGAGGTTGACCGGAATGCGCCGGAGCGATTGCAGCCTGCCGATCAGTCCGGTCCGGACCGCCTGCCCGTGCCGGATCTCCCATTGGCCATGACCACCTTCCTTGAATAGCCGGAAAGTACGGCTTGCTTCATCGATCTGCGGGCGGGATGGCTTGCTGCGCACCGACAGATAGCCGCTGGTCACGCCGTTTTTCCGTAGTGGCGTGACGTTCGCAATCACCCAGTAATGGTCCCCATTTTTGCGCCGGTTTTTAACCATTCCATTCCAGGGATGGTCTTTCTTCAGTGTTGACCACATGTCCGCATACGCCTCTGCCGGCATATCCGGATGACGCATGATGTTGTGCGGCTGGTCAAGAAGCTCTTCCTCCGTGTAACCGCTGGCTTCAATAAAGGCAGAGTTGGCATACGCAATGCGCCCCTTCTTATCGGTCATTGACACAAGTGCCGCGTCATCGCACAGCGCATATTCGTTGTTCGTAATGGGCAAATTGACACGCATGGTTTTCTCTGAATTCTCGTTTTAACAATCGTTGAGTCGACCCGGTGTCTCGCATTTCGCGCGATAGAGGCGCCATACAGGCAGGGTTTTCCGGCATGATAATTTGAATTTAAATATATTAGTACTTTCTTATATTATTTTGACGCCAAAGCTCCAGGTTCAATCCGCATGGTGGGCCCAAAAAAAAGTGCGTCAAGCGCATGGGCGCGATCAGCGCTGCCCCACAGAGATCGAGAACAGTGTGCGCAAGGAATCCAAATGGGACATAGAACCGGCCTGCCCCCATCACGATGCGCAACGACATCAAGCGCCACGATATGGGGGAATTTCAGTCGCAGGAAGCTGATTCGCTGGCCGGATCTACCGAGATCGACGTGCCGATCAACCGCAAACTTTTTTTGCCAGATGCTGTTTGAAGGCCTGCTGACCAGCGAGGCTGGTCGCAGCCGCGCTGACGGGATATCAAGGCGGAGTTTTGAAATCAACCCGGCTCAGACAGGAAGTCAGTTCGATCCGCGACACCTCTGTATCAATCCGGCAAACGCGGTCGACCGGGCGAATGCCCCCCGTCGCTTTCTTGCCAGATCCGGGATTTCAATGCTCAGCGTGCCGGGCAGGCCGGAAGGGCAAGGCAGGCTTCAGCGCTTGCCGGCAGGCCCTCCATCTCCTTCAGGGTATGCGCGAACGCGGAGTTGTCAGGCGCGATACGCGTGGCGCAGCGTGCAGCTTCCCGCGCGGCTCGGACGCATTGGGAAGCCACCAGGGCGTAAGCCAGGTTGTTCCAGGCGACCGACGCATCCGCCTGGAGCTGCAGAACATGTCGAAATGCCGCTTCGGCGGGCACGGCGTGACCCAAGGCATACTCGGTGTTGCCCAGACCCAGCCAGGCCAGCGGGTTGTCCGGCCATCTTGCGGTTGAAGCCTGGTAGGCCTCCCGGGCGTTCTGATGCTGCCCCAGACTTTCCAACGCGCTTGCCGCTTGCAGATAGGTGATTGGATCCGTCTGCGCCGGGAAAGCACCCGGGGCCATCACGACAATACCCCACCGCTTGGACCGGTTCCAGGTGTTCATGAACACGCCGAAGGGCGTGATGCGTCGCGCCTCGGTTCCGGAACGCAGAATGATTTCCTGCCGCTCAAGATCGTAGCCGACCGCCACTGCATAGTGCCAGCGGGGCATCCAGTTCAGTCCCAGGTTCTGCAAAACCAGCACTGGGTGACCCGCTGCAATTTCGGCCAACAGGGCATTGAACGCGGGTTCGACCGGTAGCGCCAGCAATGCCTGCCGACGCACGGCCGCGATGATTTCGGCTTGCAGGCTACCTTCGCGGGCGGGCAGGTAAACCTGAGGAACGAGTTCGTCAGGCGTGATTGTCACCCCACGCGTATTGAGCACGGTGGCCAAGGCCGCCGGCCCGCACTGGTAGCGCACCTGGGGAAAGAATGGCGTGTCGGCCAGTTCCACTCTCGTGGGAAGGCCTGCAGTATCCGCTTCCAGGAGCGGCATGCGATGGGCGCAGCCTGCGAGCACAGTGACGCAAAACCAAACGCCCGCCAACAGGCGGGCGTATTGGAGGCTATTCATCGACACCGGCTCACTGGATGGGCCGCACGAAGGCGAAGATGTCGGTGAAGCCCAAGGCATCAGTAACGATGAAGACCACGAGAATGAAGAGAAGAATCCCCACGGCGTTGCCGCCGGCAGGCAACTGAGCGATCTGCTGGTTGATCCGGGCGACTTCTGCATCAGTCAACGCTGCTACCCGCTCTTGGGCATGTTGAACATCCACACCCATAGTTGATAGCTGGCGTTGCAAGTCTTCCCGTTCCAGCAGACTCACAAGCTCATTACGATCGAGCCTGCCCTGTTCAGCGGCAAGCGCTTGGGCTGTGCCGACCATTGCGGCCTGAGCCGGCGCAACCTGCGCGCCCACAAGCGCGGCGGTCAGGAGCAGAGAGCCGAATTTTTTCAGTAAGTGATGAAAACGCATGGGTGGAACCTCCTAGGAAAGTTGATTTCAGGTTTGCGCAAAACCCCGTATGCAGAGTGAGACGCACTTTCAACCTAGCACAGCCTGGCGCATCCATCAGGTTGCATGGAACAGGAATATCCAATCTGGGGGACCATGGCCGGAATAAGTCGGATTTCGCTCGTTTAGAATCAGTCCGTACGGGGTCTGTTCTTGAGCGGATGTGCGGGCAGAGCATTGTCAAATGCCGAGGACTACGAATAGGCCCGCCCGCTTCCAGTCCGCGAGCGCAACGGACGCATCTGCGAGCGTTGAAACCGGCTGGCATGGGCGTAACCCGTGGGGGCCAGGTTGACTGCTGCTGCATGGGCGGGATAGACTTTAAAACCAGTGCCGCGCTTGTCGCGCCCTCGGCCAACGCTGCATATTCATCAATACCGGCGCCACAAAGCAGTCTTTTGACGACTACGTCGGGCTGCTGCTGCAAGGCGCAGCGCGCGCTCACCGCCTTGTTTTTTCGCGCTGATATCCGGCTCCGCCGCGATCCCTCGCCGAAAATCCGGCCCACCTCATGCCGCTGCCGCACGCCTCGACGGCAGTGCTCGGGATCATGGCTCGCCCGGGGCGTGCAACGGCACCTGCCCATTCGCTGTCGGCATCCACGTCGGCAAGTTTCCATTCGACAGGAGAACTACATCCCATGCTGCTTGCAACCGATCTGGACGGCACCTTTCTCGCCGGCGACCCCGAAACCCGTCTGCGCCTTTACCAGCTGATCGCTGACAATCCCGAGATCAAGCTTGCCTTCGTCACGGGGCGTGGGCTCGAGAACGTGATCCCGCTGCTCTCCGACCCGACCATCCCGGTGCCCGACTACATCATCTGCGATGTCGGCGCAACGGTCGTCGAAGGTGTCACGCGGCAGCCGGTGCAACCACTGCAGGCGGCGATCGACGCCCTCTGGCCGGGCGAGCGGACCGTCGTCGACGCTATGGCGCTGTTCGAGCAACTGGAGCGCCAGGATGTGCCCCAGCAACGGCGCTGTTCATATTTCTGCAGCACCGCCGACGTGCGTCATTCGCTCGCCGGCATCGAAGAGGTCGCGGCCGGACTCGGCTGCGAGGTGCTCTATTCGGCCGATCTTTACCTCGACATCCTGCCGCGCGGCGTCAACAAGGGCAGCACGCTCAAGGCACTGGTCGAGCATCTGGGCATGCATCCTGACGAAGTGGTGGTCGCCGGCGACACGCTCAACGATCTGGCGATGTTCGAGCATGGCTTCATCGGGGTATGTGTCGGCGAATCCGAACCCGCCCTGCTCGAGGCCACCGCCAAGCGCGCCCGCGCCAAGCGTGCCCGCGTGCTGCATTCGCCCCATACCGGCTGCGGCGGCATCCTCAATGCGCTCGAGCATTTCAATTTCCTCGACCTCAAGGGCGTCGACGCCGAGCCCCGCGTGACGGAAGCCCCGGGCAAGTCCGATCTGGTGATGGTCTATCACCGCCTGCCCTACGAGGAGAGCGTCGAGGACGGCCAGCTCGTGCGCCGCCGCCCCGCCTCGCCGAACGGCATCATCCCGACCCTGCTCAGCTTTTTCGGCGATGGCAAGAAGGGCTCCTGGATTGCGTGGGCGATTCAGGACCCGAAAAAGGCTGCGAGCTTCGTGACCCACACCGAAGTCGACACCCAGAAATACCCCAGGCTGGTGGCCGCCCGCGTGCCGCTCACCAAGAACGACGTCGACATCTTCTACAAGCGGTTTTCCAAGGAGGCCTTCTGGCCCACCCTGCATACCTTCTGGGAGCGTGCCCGTTTCCGCGAGGAGGACTGGCTGGTGTTCCTCAAGGTGAACCGCCTCTTCGCCGAGCGCACCGCAGCGGAGGCCGCCGAGGGCGCGGTGGTGTGGCTGCACGACTACAACCTGTGGATGGTGCCGGCCTACCTGCGCGAGCTGCGTCCCGACGTGAAGATCGCCTTCTTCCATCACACTTACTTCCCTTCGGCCGACGTCTTCAATGTGTTGCCGTGGCGCCGCGACATCGTCGGCAGCCTCCTGCAGTGTGACTACATCGGCTTCCACATCCCGCGTCAGGTCGAGAACTTCGTCGACGTCGCGCGCGGCGTCGCGCCGCTCAAGGTGCTCGAAACCCGCGCCTGCGCGCCGCGCTACCTTACCTACGGCTGCGCCGTCGGGCTGGACGAGGTGACAACCGCGATCGAGGTGCATGGCCGACGCATCGGTCTGGGGGCGCACCCGGTCGGACTCGACGTCAGCCGCGTGCGCCTGATCCTCGACGACCCGAAGACGGCCAAGCGAATAACCGCGCTGCGCAACCAGTTCACCGGCACCCGGGTCATCCTGTCGGTCGAGCGGCTCGACTACACCAAGGGCACGCTCGAGAAGCTGGTGGCCTTCGAGAAGCTGCTCGAGACCCATCCGGAACTGCATGGCACGATCTCGCTGATCAACGTGTGCGTGCCGGCCGCGAAGGAAATGACGATCTACCGCACCCTGCAGAACCAGATCGAACAGGCGGTCGGTCGCATCAACGGGCGTTTCTCCAGCGTCGGCTGGACCCCGCTGCAGTTTTTCTTCCGGGCCATTCCGTTCGAGGAACTGGTCGCCTATTACGCGGTGGCCGACGTGATGTGGATTACCCCGCTACGCGACGGGCTCAACCTGGTCGCGAAGGAATTCGTCGCGGTCCAGGGCTCGACTAACGGTTCGGGGGTGCTGGTGCTTTCGGAATTCGCCGGGGCCGCTGCCGAACTGCATGGCGCGGTGCTCACCAACCCGCACGATCCGCACGACCTGGTCGAGAAGTGCGTCTACGCGCTGGAGATGAGCCCGGTCGAAGCCGAGGCTCGCCTGCGTGGGCTGTTCGATGTCGTCCAGCACAACGATGTCCATCGCTGGGGCCAGGATTTCCTCGACTCGGTCGAGGAAAGTTGCACCGCGCGAACTGCAACGCCCGGCGAAACAGCGCAGCCCTCACTCGCCCAGGCACGGTGACTGCACTGCGTCTGCCGCCGGATGGCGGGCGATCCGGCGAGCGAAGTTTCAAGAACAAACCGGCGGCCTGTAACAACATGGCGCGAACCGTCTTATCATCGGGCCGATGATCAATCTTCAGGCTTCACACGACCGCGGCTGGATGTTCGTTTTCATCGCCTGGATGGTTGCCAGCGTGTCGACGCTGGGCGCCCTGTTCCTCGGCGAGGTCATGGGATATACGCCCTGCGTGCTGTGCTGGTACCAGCGGATCTTCATGTTTCCGCTAGTGCTGATTCTGGCCGTGGGCCTGTTTCCGTTCGACCGCAAGGTCGTGCGCTACGCGTTGCCGCTGGCGCTGGCCGGCTGGCTGCTCGCGATGTTCCATTGGGCCGTGGCCAGCGGCCTCATTCCGGAGCGCGCCACGCCATGCAGCCAGGGAGTGCCGTGCTCGGTTGAACTGATCAGCTGGTTCGGCTTCCTGACCTTGCCGTTGCTTTCCATCCTGGCATTTTCCGTCATCATCGCGTTGCTGGTTCTGACGCACTTCAAGGCACCCAAATGAAAAAAATGCTGTTTATCTCTGCCGCCGTGATCCTGCTGCTGGCTTTTGTAGGCGCGGCCATTTTCTATGGCACGCAAAAAACCGAACAGGCCGGGCAGCTCGCCTATTCAAACAAATCCGCACTGGTGCGCGAACACTCGCCCGTGCTCGGGAATGCCGACGCCCGGGTGGAGATTGTCGAGTTCATCGACCCGGCATGCGAGACCTGCCGGCACTTCTATCCCTTGGTCAAGGACATGCTGGCCGCCCATCCGGACCGGATTCGCCTGGTGCTGCGCTACGCCCCGTTCCACCCGAATTCGGACTACGTGGTGGCGCTGGTCGAGGCGGCAGCGAAACAGGGCAAGTACTGGCAAACCCTGGAGGCCCTGCTGGCAGCCCAGGACGACTGGGTAGTGAATCACGCCGTGCAGCCGGAACGGGTCTGGCGACATGTCGAAGGGCTCGGCCTGGACCTGGCGAAACTACGCAGCGATATGGACGCGCCGGAAATTGCCAGCCTGATTGCCCAGGACATGGCGGATGTGAATACCCTGAACATCAACAAGACGCCGGAGTTTTTTGTCAACGGCAAGCCGCTGCCCAGCTTCGGCTACGAGCCTCTGAAGAAGCTGGTAGACGAGGCGTTGGCTAGCGAATATCGTTAACCGGAATTCATCAACCGATACGGCGGCACAGGCGGCCCGCCCTGGGCAGGGTGCTGAGACCGCTTCAGCCCAAGCGGTCAATCGTGCCGCCAAGCGCCCTTCCCGGCGCCAGTTCTCCGCGTGACCTCAGACCGCGATAGTCACAGACCGGCCTGGGGAAGGCATAGCCCCGCGCCTTGACCCGGATGCGTTCGCGAACGGACGCGATGGCTCAAGAGGATACGCCCTTGATCAACGCTACGAACGCCTCGCCGCTGTTCCGGCAATTCGCCCGATCATCGCGACAAATCCCGGGTCTTCCCCCACCAGCAAAGGCGGCAGCGCGCTGCGAAAATCTTCGCGCTGGCACCACTCGGTCATGTAGTCCTCCCACGACTGCCACAGCCGGGCCTGCTGCCGGCTCATGTCGTCTTCGTACACCAGCACGTAGGCACGCTCGAACAAGCTGACCAGAATGGCGAACAGCGCTTGCTTGCGTTCCAGCTGGTCTTCGTTGAGCGTGCCCTTCACCACGGGCGACAGCAAATGCAGGTCGGCGTTATCGATCACCAGCCGCATGAAATCGGCGTATTCGTCGGCCAGCCGCAGAAAGATTTCCTCCTCGTCGCTCTGGCGCTCGCGCTGGCGGTCATAGACATACACGCCGATGGCGAGCGGCAATCCGACGATGGTGACGATGTAACTGGCCGCTTCCAGCCATTCGAGTCCGCTCATTCACGCCCCTCCCGCAAAACCGTTTTGCCGCCAGGCTTCGAACACGACTACGCTGACGGCATTGGACAGATTCATGCTGCGCGAGCCGGGCAGCATCGGCAGGCGCAGGCGATGATCCGCGTCGAACTGGGCCAGAAGTTCTGTGGGCAGGCCACGCGACTCGGGCCCGAACAGCAGCACGTCGTCGGACTGAAATGCGATGTCGGTATAGCGCGTGCTGCCCTTGG
This sequence comes from Hydrogenophilales bacterium, assembly GCA_024636675.1. Taxonomy (GTDB): domain Bacteria; phylum Pseudomonadota; class Gammaproteobacteria; order Burkholderiales; family Thiobacillaceae; genus Thiobacillus. The sequence goes on from JAGXGM010000088.1 coordinate 59,968, forward strand.
TGGTGAGCGCAAACCAGTTCCGGCCGGGCAACGCCGCACGCACCGACGCCCAGTCCTTGTGCACGGCCACGCAGGCCATGTCATGGTAATCCAGCCCGGCGCGCGCCACCTGCTTGTCGGAAAGGTCGAACCCCAGCGGCTCGACCAGATGCAAACGGCAGCCGGTATTGGCCGCCAGGCGGATGAGGTTGCCGGTATTGGGTGGAATCTCGGGCTGATATAAAACGATGTCAAACATCCGGCTTGGCCTAAAATAAAAACATTCTTGGAATCCGCCTATTCTATGGTCCCTTACCTCACCACCGCACTCACCGGCCCGCTGCTGGAGCTGGAAAAGCGCCTGCTCGACGCCCAGCCGATGATCGAACACTGGTTTCGCCAGCAATGGAAGGGACAATCGGCGCCGTTCTACACCTCGGTGGACATCCGCAATGCGGGCTTCAAGCTGGCGCCGGTCGATACCAACCTGTTTCCCGGTGGTTTCAACAATCTCAATCCGGCTTTCATGTCGCTGTCGATCCACGCGGCGATGGGCGCGGTGGAAAAAATATGCCCCTACGCGCAGCGCCTGCTCTTGATTCCTGAGAGCCACACCCGCAACACCTTCTACCTGCAGAATGTCGCGGTGCTCGCGCACATCCTGCGCCAGACCGGGCTGATCGTGCGCATCGGCACGCTGATTCCCGAGATCACCGAGCCGACCACGCTGGAGCTGCCCGCCGGCGGACGCCTCACCCTGGAGCCGCTGGTGCGCAACGGGAACCGCGTCGGGCTGGAGGGCTTCGACCCCTGCGCGGTGCTGCTCAACAACGACCTCTCGGCCGGGGTGCCGGACATCCTCAAGGGCATCGAGCAGAACATCATGCCGCCGCTGCACGCCGGCTGGGCGACGCGCCGCAAGTCGCGCCACTTTGCCGCGTACCAGCATGTCGCCGACGAATTCGCCCAGCTGATCGGCATCGACCCCTGGCTGATCGATCCCTACTTCGACCAGTGCGGCAAGATCGACTTCCAGGCGCGCCAGGGCGAGGACTGCCTGGCAGAAAAAGTCGGCGAAATGCTGAAAAAAATCCGCCTCAAGTACGACGAATACGGCATCGACCAGCCGCCCTTCGTCATCGTCAAGGCCGACGCCGGCACCTACGGCATGGGCATCATGACGGTGAAATCGCCGGACGACGTGCGCGAACTCAACCGCAAGCAACGCAACAAGATGGCGGTCGGCAAGGAAGGCGTCGAGGTCAGCGAGGTGCTGATCCAGGAAGGCGTCTACACGTTCGAGAGCATCAACGGCGCGGTGGCCGAGCCGGTGGTCTACATGCTCGAACACTTCGTCGTCGGCGGCTTTTACCGCGTGCACACCAGCCGCGGATCGGACGAAAACCTCAACAGCCCCGGCATGCACTTCGTACCGCTGGCGTTCGACGACACCTGCGTGATGCCCGACCCCAACGCCAACCCCGACGCCAGCCCCAACCGCTTCTATGCCTATGGCGTGATCGCGCGGCTGGCGATGCTGGCGGCCAGCATCGAACTCGACGATACGCTCGACGAGATCGAAAACGCGGCTGCGGCATGAGGCTGCTGTTCGTCGTCGATCCGCTGGCGAGCCTCAAGCCCTACAAGGACAGCTCGGTGGCGATGATGCGCGCGGCGGTGGCGCGCGATCACGCCGTGTTCGCCACCGAAGCGCGCCGACTGCATGTCGTGGACGGCATCACCCGCGCTGCCTGTGATGCAGTTCATGTATGTGCAGACGACGACTGGATTCGCATCATCCGCACCGATACCCGCGCCTTGCGCGATTTCGATGCCGTAGTGATGCGCACCGATCCGCCGGTGGATACCGACTACCTGCTCGCCACCCACCTGCTTGGCATCGCCGAAGCCAACGGCGCACGCGTCCTGAACCGCCCGGCGTGTCTGCGCGAATTCAACGAGAAGCTGGCGATCCTCAGCTTTCCACAATTCGTCACGCCCACTCTGGTTGCTGCCGACGCGGCGGAGATTGTAAATTTCCTCGCCAACCATGGCGACATCATCGTCAAGCCGCTCACCGAAATGGGCGGCAGCGGCATCTTCCGCCTTCAGCTTGCCGACCCCAACCGCAACGCCATCCTGGAAACGCTGACCCATCGCGGCCGCCGCCCCATCATGGCGCAGCGCTACCTGCCCGCCATCAGCGAGGGCGACAAGCGCATCCTGCTGATCGACGGCGAGGTGGTGCCGTGGGCGCTGGCGCGCATTCCGCAGGCCGGCGAGACGCGCGGCAACCTCGCCGCCGGCGGCACCGCCCGCGCCCAGCCGCTGTCGGCGCGCGACCGCGAAATCGCCGAAGCCATCGCACCGTGGGCGCGAGATCACGGCATCTTCCTCACCGGTCTCGACGTCATCGGCGACTGCCTGACCGAAATCAATGTCACCAGCCCCACCGGGTTTCAGGAGATCACAACGCAGACCGGGTACGACGTGGCGGCGCAATTCATCGCCGCCGTCGAGCGCGGGGGTTCAACCGCGGTTCGCGCGTGAGATCGGCGCGATCCGGCTTCTGGCTGGTGTTGCTGTGGGCGCTTGCCGCCTGCAGTCCGCCGCCGCCGCACCAGCAGCAGGCCTACGTGTTCGGCACCCTGGTCGAGGTCAGCATCCACGGCGCGCCGGAGCCGCAGGCCAAACAGGCGGCCACTGCGGTGCTGGCGCGCTTCGACGAACTGCACCGCGCACTGCACGCCTGGCAGCCGAGCGAATTGTCGCGGCTCAACGCCGCATTGGCCCGGGGCGAGCGCGCCACGGTCACGCCCGAGCTTGCGGCGATGCTGCGCGATGCGCAGGGCTGGTCGAGCCAGACGAACGACCTGTTCAATCCGGCCATCGGCGGCCTGATCGCGCTGTGGGGCTTCCATGCCGACACGCCGCAGTCGCGGGTGCCTGAGGCCGCAGCGGTCGCCGGTTGGGTCGAGCAGCGGCCGCGCATGGCCGACCTGCATATCGAAAACCATACCGTCTGGAGCAGCAACCCGGCGGTGCAACTGGACCTCGGCGGTTATGCCAAGGGACGCGCGCTGGACGAGGCGACAGCCATCCTCAAAACGCACGGCATTGAAAACGCGCTGGTGAACATCGGCGGCAATGTGATCGCGCTCGGCACGCATGGCGACCGCGCATGGCGCGTCGGCATCCAGCACCCGCGCCAGCCGGGCACGCTGGCGATACTGGATTTGCACAACGGCGAGGCGATCGGCACTTCCGGAGACTACCAGCGCTACTTTGAAGCCGACAGGCGCCGCTATAGCCATTTGATCGACCCACGCAGCGGCTACCCGGCGCGTGGCATGCAGTCGGTGACAGTGCTGGTCGCTGGCAAACAGGCGGGAACGCGCTCGGATGCCCTGTCGAAACCGCTGTTCATCGATGGTGCCGCGCGGCTGGCCAATCACGCGTCCCGCCTGGGCGTGGCCCACTATCTCGCGGTGGATGACGCCGGCAAAATTCATCACTCCCCGGCGATGAAGGCCCGGCTTCGCTAGAATGCTGTTTTTGGCCTGATGCTCACCCCATGATCGGTATCCTCATCGTCGCCCACGGCTCGCTCGCCGACAGCCTGGTCGAGTGCGCCACCCACGTGCTGGGGCAGCGTCCGCGCGGTCTCGCCACACTGGATTTCATCGGCCACGCCGACCCCGACGAACGCCAGAAGGCCTTGCAGGCCCGGCTGGCCGAACTCGACGAAGGCGACGGCATCCTGGTGCTGACCGACATGTACGGCGCCACCCCCAGCAATACCTTGTGCCGGCTGCTCGAACCAACGCACATCGAGGGCGTCTCCGGCGTCAACCTGCCGATGCTGCTGAAGGCGCTGAACTACCGCGACACGCTGGCGCTGCCGCAACTGGTCGAACGCATCGTCGAAGGCGGGCGCAACAGCATCAAGCATATTTCCGAGACCATGTGCCATGCAGCAACGGGACGTTGAAATCGTCAACAAGCTGGGACTGCACGCGCGCCCGTCGGCCAGGCTGACCCAACTGGCGTCCAGTTTCAAGAGCCGTGTGTTCATGTCGCGCAACGGCCGCCGCGTCAACGCCAAAAGCATCATGGGCGTGATGATGCTGGCCGCCTCCAAGGGCAGCACCATCACCCTGGAAACCGAAGGCGAAGACGAGGCGGAGGCGATGGAAGCGCTGGCGGGGTTGATCTCCAGCGGCTTCGGAGAGGAGCTGTGAGCTTCTCAATGCACGGCATCGGCGTTTCCGGCGGCATCGCCATCGGCTATGCGCACCTCACCTCCAACGCGCGAATCGAAGTGCCGCAGTACATGCTCGACCGCAAGTACATCAAGGAGGAGCTGGCGCGCTTCGACGAAGCCATCCTCTCCACCCGCGCCGAGCTCGAAACCCTGCGCAACCACATCCCGGCCAATGCACCGGCCGAACTGTCGGCCTTTCTCGACATGCACCTGATGTTCCTCGGCGATTCGATGATCGCCGAGGAACCCAAGCGCCTGATCCGCCAAACCCAGTGCAACGCCGAATGGGCACTGGCGCAGCAGATGGAAGCGCTGGTGGCGCGCTTCGAGGAAATCGACGACGCCTACCTGAGGAGTCGCCAGGAAGACGTGGTCCAGGTGGTGCAGCGCGTACTCAAGGCGCTGACCGGCCACCCCAGCCATTTGCCGCTGGATGTCGACTTCGGCGTCGAGCGCATTCTGGTCGCGCACGAGCTGTCGCCGGCCGACATGGTGCTGTTCAAGAACGTGCATTTTGCCGCCTTCATCACCGACCTCGGCGGCGCCACCTCGCACACCGCGATTCTGGCGCGCAGCATGGCAATTCCGTCGGTGATGGCACTGCACAATGCGCGCGGCCTGATCCGTGACCACGACCTCCTGATCGTCGACGGCCGCGACGGCGTGGTGATCGTCAACCCGGACGAATCGGTGCTGGCCGAATACCGGCTGCGGCAAAACCAGTGGCGGATCGATACCGACAAGCTGAAGCGGCTGAAAACCAGCAAATCATCGACACTCGACGGCACCCCGATCGAACTGATGGCGAACATCGAATTGCTCGGCGACATCGATGCGGTGAAGGCCGCAGGCGCGCACGGCATCGGCCTGTTCCGCAGCGAATTCCTGTTCCTCAATCGCAGCGACCTGCCGAGCGAAGACGAGCAGTACGAATCTTACAAGGCAGTGGCCGAGGCGCTGGACGGCAAGTCGGTCACCATCCGCACGCTTGACCTGGGCGCAGACAAGCAGGCGCCATGGGGTCACAACGTGGCCGACAATCCGGCGCTGGGCTTGCGGGCGATCCGCCTGTGCCTGGCCGAGCCGGGGCTGTTTCAGACCCAGCTGCGTGCGATCCTGCGGGCCTCGGTCCACGGCAAGGTGCGCATCCTGATCCCGATGCTGGTGAGCTTCACGGAGTTGCGGCAGACGCTGCAACGTATCGACGAAGCCAAGGACTCTCTGAGAAAGGACGGCCTGAAATTCGACGAGGGCATACCGCTCGGCGGCATGGTCGAAGTGCCGGCCGCCGCGCTCTCCGCCGGGTTTTTTGCCGAGCAGCTGGATTTCCTGTCGATCGGCACCAACGACCTGATCCAGTACACGCTGGCGATCGACCGCGCCGACGACAGCGTGGCGCATCTGTACGACCCGCTGCATCCGGCGGTGCTCAACCTGATCCAGTACACGCTGCGCGCCGGTGCCAAGGCGGGCAAGCCGGTTTCGGTATGCGGGGAAATGGCGGGCGATCCACAATTGACGCGGCTGCTGCTGGGGCTGGGCCTGCGGACCTTCTCGATGCAGCCGGCCAGCCTGCTGCAGGTCAAGCAGCAGGTTCTGAAGGCTCACCTGGATGCGTTGGCCCCGATGACGCAACGCTTGCTCAAAAACACCGATCCGGACAAGACGGCCCTGTTGCTGAGTCGGCTCAACAGCTAGGAACCCGGCCTTCTTGCCGGTTTCGGCTGTTTTTTGCTACACCACAAGTTGCCCGGCCAGCCGTTCCAACTCCAGCTTGTCCTGGCGCAGTTCACCGATCTCCTGCTTGACCTGCGTCATACGGCTGTGCAGCGTGCCCATGTTCTCCAGAATCCGCTGCAAGCTGGCCAGCCGCGTGTCGAGATACTGCTTGTGCTCGCGGATGCGCGTCATGATGGGATCGAGCGCAATGCGCAGCCAGCGCTCGGCTTCCACCCGCGCCAGGTTGAACGCCTTGCGTGACTCTTCGGCCAGGCCGGCATAAAAACGCCGGATCATGAAACGCTTTTCCAGCATCAGATTGGCCGGGTCCTTGCAGAATGCTTCGGTTTCGCGCGTCAGCGCTTCCAGCCGGTTGCGATAGGCACCCAGATCGAGCCTGGGCACCTGCATTTTTGGCAGATTGTGCTGGCGGTGAAAGCGGGTGTAGGCTTGATCGAGCACATCCAGAATATTGTCGGCCAGCCGGCTCGCATGCTGCAGCCGCTCAACCATCTGCCCGCTCAACTGGCGGATGCCACTGGTGAGCCCGCGCGTGGTGAGGCTGGATTCCATCGCCGCGCGTCCGGCCTTGCAAATGACGCTCAGCGTGTCATCCGACAATTGCGACAACAGGTGTTCACCCTGCTTTTGCACCATTTTCCGGGTCACCCGGAATTGATCGGCCGTGGCGTCGTAGCTGTCTTTTTCCGTTTGCAAGGCAGCGCGCGTCTGTTCGATCAGTTCGCGATTTTTGCCCGACAGCTGGCTGAGTTGGATCAACTCGTCGCTGCTGCGCTTGAGTCGTGCCGACAGATCGACCCGACTTTCGTCAAGCAACGACATCACCTCGTGGCTGATCGCGTGGTAGAGCATGTCGCGCCGTGCCGGGATCACCTGATGCGCCAGCAGGTATTCCAGCGACTCGATGCCGGAGCGCAGGCGCAAGGCGGCATCGCCGCGGATAGTGGCCACCAGCGCTTTCTGCGCCGACACGGCAAACACCCGGCTGCGCGGCAGCTTCAGCACGCGCGCGGTTTCTTCGGCCTGGCGCTCGATGGTGGCCTGCACCTCGGAATCGCTCTTCAGCTCGTCCCACAGCATGTCGATCTTGTTCAGCACCGCCACGTGGTAATTGGCATGGCGATGCACATGCTTCTGCCAGATTTCAAGATCCGAGCGCGTCACCCCGGTATCGGTCGCCAGCAGATACATCACCGCATGCGCACTGGGGATGACCGACAGTGTGAGTTCGGGCTCGGCCCCCAGCGCGTTGAGTCCGGGCGTGTCCAGGATTGTCAGCCCGGCCTGCAGCAGCGGATGCGGATAGTTGACCATGCCATAACGCCAGGCCGGCACTTCCACCGTGCCGTCGTCGCGCAGCAGATGGCGCTCGCTCGGATCCTCGCTGTCCCACAGCCCTATCTCGATGGCATCCGCCGCCGTCATGGACTTGGTTTCGGTGAGCTTTTTCAGGCTTTCCTGCAGCTGGCGCGGGTCGGTGGGGTCGAGCAATACCCGGCACCACTCGATCGGCATGTGCTTGAGGCGCGCCAGCGATTCGTCGCGGCTGCGGGTTTCAATCGGCAGCAGGCGCAAATTGGGCGGCTCGTCTGCATTGGCATACAGCTCGGTCGGGCACATGGTGGTGCGGCCGGCGTCGGACGGCAGCAGGCGCTGGCCATGGTCGGCAAAAAACAGGGCGTTGATGAGTTCGGTCTTGCCGCGCGAAAACTCCGCGACGAAGGCCACCACCAGCTTGTCCTGACGCAGACCGGATGCAGTATCGGCCAGCCGCAGTGTCCGCTCGGCGTCGATGCCGTGCTGGCGGTCGAGCCAGTCGGCATAGTCGGTAATTGCGGTTGCCAGCCGCATGCGCCGCTCGCTGTAGTCAGCGACTTCCTGTTCCAGATGGATGCTCATGCTCTTATTGGTTTTCTCGATATCAAGCCGGGGATCTCACCCCCGACACCGCCACGGTCTTCTGCCGCGAGGTTTCGCCGCGAACCAGACACACGCTACCCCATACGTGCCGTGGCGCGTAGTGGATCGGAGTCCTTTAGGGCACCACAGACTTGGCCCCCCCGGTTGCACGGCTAGCCCGGCCAGCAGATGCGCATTCGCCTAGTTATCGACCGATGGCGCGGCAATCTTTAATTTCAGTCTGCGCCACAGTCCCCTATGCATTCAGGGGGCCTTTTTTTCCCGGCTCCACATGCAGGTCGGACAGCCAGTCGGCGCCGTCGCAGCGCATCCAGACAAGGGGCTATATGCTTCAAAAACCAGGTGTGGTGCGAAGACGCGCTGAAGACAGTGCAATGAGCACGGAAAAACGTGGTTACTACCCGATTTATCGGCTTTGCAACCACGGCCTGGCTTGCGGGCGAGGCGAAGTCGACAAAGCCGCCGGTTTTGAAACCGGATCAGAGAGCGCCAAGCAGCGCCCGCTCCAGCGCCAGCACCGGCAGCATCAGCACCAGCTGGCACAGGATGAACAGCACCAGCGGCGTCAGGTCGATCTGGGCAACCATGGGGACGATGCGCCGCAGCGGGCGCAGGAAGGGTTCGGTCAGCGCGTACACCACCGGCATCAGCGGCGTATTGGAATTGACCCACGACAATACCGCCCGGATCAGGGTCAGGCCGATGATCAGGTAGACCGTCAGGCTTATCAGCCGCACCGCCGCCAGTCCCATCATCACCGGCCAGACCTTGCCGCCCGCCAGTGCGAACGGAAAGCCATCCAGCCAGTAGCCGGTCACCACCACCACCAGCTCGACCAGCCAGGCGAGCGCCAGGCACGCCCAGTCAAGGCCCCACAGGCCCGGCACCACCCGGCGCAGCGGTTTCACCGCAAAGTCGGTGATGGCGACGATGAACTGGGCGAAGGGATTGCGGAACGGCACCCGGAACAGCTGCATCATGAAGCGCAGCAACACCGCGATGACAAACAGGTTGCCCAGCGTCTGGATGAGAAATTTCAATGCGGCTTCGATCATGCCAGGCGCCCCAGTTCATCACCGAGTTCGGCACTGCGGCGACTCGCCGCCTCCACTGCCTGGCCAATGGCCTGCTTGACCGCTGCAGCGTCCAGCGCGGCAATGCCGCGTTCAGTGGTGCCGCCCCGCGAGGTGACGCGTTGGCGCAGCACGGCCGGCTCCTCGCCCGATTCCAGCGCCAGCTTGGCCGCGCCGAAAAAAGTCTGCAGCGCCAGCTGGCGCGCGGTGGCCTGCGACAGGCCCTGCGCCACCGCCGCGGCCTCCAGCGATTCGATGCAATAAAACACATAAGCCGGACCGCTCCCCGACACCGCGGTCACCGCATCCAGCTGGGGTTCGTCCTTTACCCACACCACGCCACCGACGGCACGCATCACCGTTTCGGCCTGCGAGCGCGAATCCTGATTGACGGTGGGCGGCGCAAACAGTCCGGCAATCCCGGCCTGCACCAGCGCCGGGGTGTTCGGCATGGCGCGCACGATCCGCGCATGCCCCCCCAGCCAGCGGCCGAGGTCGGCCACCCGCACCCCGGCGGCGATCGACACCACCAGATGGCCGGCAAGGCGCGGCGCCAGCGCCGCCGCCACTTCGGGCAGGCTTTGCGGTTTCACTGCCAGCACGATCAGGGCGTGCAGCCGCGCCTGCGACAGATCCGAATGCGTCACCACCCCGAAGCGCGCAGCCATTTGCCCACGTGCGTCGACGTTGACTTCAACCACCTCGATGTCGGTGGGCTGGGTACCGCTGGCGATCAGGCCGCCGATGATGGCGGCAGCCATGTTGCCGCCACCGATGAAACTGACCTTATGCATTCTTTATCCTCTCACCAAAAAGTGCGGTGCCGATTCGCACGATGGAAGCGCCTTCCAGTACCGCCGCTTCCAGATCGGCCGACATCCCTATCGACAGGGTGTCGAGCGCATGGCCTTGTGCGATCAGCGCTTCGTATGCCTTGCGCACCTGCCTGAACGCGGCCTGCTGCTCGGCCATATCGGGCGCCGGGGCGGGTATCGCCATCAGCCCGCGCAACCGCAGGCCAGGCAGTTTCGAAACAGCCGCCGCCAGCGCGGGCAGTTCGGTAACGGCCACGCCGCCCTTGCTGGCCTCCCCGCTGACGTTGAGCTCGATGCATACCTGCAGCGGCGGCAGTCCGGGCGGGCGCTGCGCGGACAGCCGCCCGGCAATTTTCAGCCGGTCCACGCTGTGCACCCAACTGAAATTCTCGGCAATCGCCCGCGTCTTGTTGCTCTGAATCGGCCCGATGAAATGCCATACCAGCGGCAGGTCACGCAAGGCCGCCTGCTTGTCCAGCGCCTCCTGCAGGTAATTTTCGCCGAATTCAAGCTGGCCGCAAGCTGCCATGGCACGCAACGCGGCGCTGTCAAAAGTCTTGCCCGCTGCCAGCAGGCGCACCGTTGCCGGGTCGCATCCCGCGTCGGCGGCAGCGCGCGCAATCCGGGCCTGCACGGCACGCAGGCGGTCGCATGGCGTGCCGGCCAAAGGGCGCGGAGCGGGCTCAAGTTTGGAGGAATTCGGGCCGTTATCCATTGCGTTCATTATCTGTCAAAACCCCATCCAATACAGAACGAGGCACGCGTGGATATTTCTGAACTGCTGGCTTTTGCCGTCAAAAACAAGGCGTCCGACCTGCACCTGTCGGCCAGTCTGCCGCCGATGATCCGGGTCAACGGGGACATCCGCCGCATCAACCTGCCGCCGATGGATCACAAGGATGTGCACCGCATGGTGTACGACATCATGAACGACAGCCAGCGCAAGGTGTACGAGGAAACGCTGGAACTCGACTTCTCATTCGAAATCCCCTCGCTGGCGCGCTTTCGCGTCAATGCCTTCAACCAGCAGTATGGCGCGGGGGCGGTGTTCCGGACGATTCCGTCGAAAGTGCTGACGCTGGAAGAGCTCAATTGCCCCGCCATCTTCAAGGAAATCTCCGATCAGCCGCGCGGCATCGTGCTGGTGACCGGACCGACCGGCTCGGGAAAGTCGACCACGTTGGCGGCGATGATGGACTACGTCAACGAAAACCAGTACGCGCACATTCTGACGGTCGAAGACCCGATCGAATTCGTGCACCAGAGCAAGAAATGCCTGATCAACCAGCGCGAGGTCGGCCCGCACACGCTGTCGTTTTCCAACGCCCTGCGCTCGGCGCTGCGCGAAGACCCGGACGTCATCCTGGTGGGCGAATTGCGCGACCTGGAAACCATTCGCCTCGCGCTCACCGCCGCCGAAACCGGCCACCTGGTGTTCGGCACGCTGCACACCTCGTCCGCCGCCAAGACCATCGACCGTGTGGTCGACGTCTTTCCGGCAGCAGAAAAGGAAATGGTGCGCTCGATGCTGTCCGAATCGCTGCGCGCGGTGATCTCGCAGACGCTCCTGAAGACCAAGGACGGCACCGGCCGCGTCGCCGCGCATGAAATCATGATCGGCACCCCAGCGATTCGCAACCTGATCCGTGAAGGCAAGGTGGCGCAGATGTATTCGTCGATCCAGACAGGCGGCAACATCGGGATGCAGACGCTCGACCAGTGCCTGCAGGATCTGGTCAAACGCAACATTGTGGCCTCGGGCGTGGCGCGCAACATGGCACAGAACAAAGATGCATTCTTGGGTTGAGGATTGAACGATGAACGCTGAAAAAACCGTCCACGACCTGCTGCGTCTGATGCTGACGAAAAATGCTTCCGATCTGTTCCTGACCGCCGGTTTTCCGCCTGCCATCAAGGTGGATGGCAAGATCACCCCGGTGTCGAACCAGACGCTGACGCCCGCGCACACCAGCGAACTTGCCCGCTCGATCATGAACGAACGGCAATGGAAGGACTTCGAGGCGAGCAACGAATCCAACTTCGCCATCAGCCCGCCCGAAATCGGCCGCTTCCGCGTCAACGTCTTCGTGCAGCAGGGCCGCGTCGGCGTGGTGATGCGAACCATCGTCACCAAGATTCCGAAGATGGAAGACCTCAACCTGCCGCCGATCCTGCGCGACGTCGCGATGATCAAGCGCGGGCTGGTGATCTTCGTCGGCGGCACCGGCACCGGCAAATCGACCTCGCTGGCGGCGATGGTAGGTTTTCGCAACGAAAACGCCTGCGACCACATCATCACAGTCGAAGACCCGATCGAATACGTGCACGAGCACCGCAAATCGATCATCACCCAGCGCGAGGTCGGCATCGACACCGACAACTGGTTCTCCGCGCTGAAGAACACCCTGCGCCAGGCACCCGACGTCATCCTGATCGGCGAAATCCGCGACCGCGAAACCATGGAATACGCGATCGCCTTTGCCGAAACCGGCCACCTCTGCCTGTCGACCCTGCACGCCAACAGCGCCAACCAGGCGCTCGACCGCATCATCAACTTCTTCCCCGAGGAAAAGCGCGACCAG
>JAGXGM010000089.1 GCA_024636675.1 Hydrogenophilales bacterium
AGCAATTTGCGCCCTTCGTAAGTGGTTCTGGCATTCTTATGGCTGTTCATCCGGTTGGCCCCCTGGGAGTACTGAAGCGTCGAGAACTCCAGTTTCCCAGATCCTTCCGGGTGAACAACCTATTGAAACATCACACCTAGCCGCCGTCGGCGGCCTCTGTCGGCCAGGATAAGGATGGCTGCCGATCGCGCGTCCGCCTGAACGGGCGAAGTGGTTTGCCGGACTGCGAAAGCGCGATGACCGGCGCCTCTGGGTCCGGCAGGCTGGCGACCTGTCGCGCGATGCGCTATCAAGAATTGACGCGGTGCGCAATCGGATTGGCGGCTGGTGCTATCGAATTGACAGCCAGCGCGACTGAATCGAGGCACACCATTGAAATAATCTAACCCCTGAGGACAGGCCCATCATGCCCAATATTCTTGTCACCGGAAGCAATCGGGGCCTCGGCCTCGAAATCGTGCGCCAGTTTGCCCAGGATGGCTGGCGGGTGTTTGCCACGTGCCGGCATCCTGCCGAGGCCGATGCGCTGCGCGAACTGGCCGCATCCCACGAGCAGATTTCGATTCATCGTCTCGACGTCACTCTGGCCGAGGATGTTCGCGCCATCCGCTGGGAGCTGGGCGAAACCCCCCTCGACATCCTTTTCAATAACGCGGGCATCTATCTGGAGGACAACGACACGCTGCCGCCGCTGGGCGGGATCCGCTACGAGCAGTGGCTGCGCGTCCTCGAAGTCAATACGCTGGGGGCAGTGCGCCTGACCGAGGCCCTGCTGGACAATCTTGCGCACAGCGACAAGCGCCTGGTCACGGTCATGACCAGCCACATGGGCAGCATCGCGGACATCGAAACCAAGGGCAGCTACTACTACCGCTCCAGCAAGGCCGCCCTCAACGCCGCCATGCGCGGATTGGCGGTGGCGGTGCGTCCGCGTGGCATCGGCATTCTGCTGCTGCACCCTGGCGGTGTACAAACCCGCATGGGGCCGAACGACGGCATCCCGGCGGACGAGAGCGTGCGCGGTTTACGCAAGGTGATCGACGGCTTTTCCATGCAGGACAGCGGGACGTTCATCCGCTACGACGGCACAGCGATGCCCTGGTGAGGGCACGGGCGACGTCTGCCAGTCCGCCATAGCAGCGCCGGCCAGGACAGTCTGCCTGGTCTGCGATATCGCAATGCCGGCGGGATGGCTTGCCCTTAAGGTGTCCAGCAGGGTTCAGGGCGGGACGAGTCGGCATGGGCCGGCCGGCAGGGCTGGAAAGCAGGGCGGGGCGCAGGCGCGTCCGGTCGCAGCACTGATGCCACACCAGAAAAACAGGAGAAAATCATGGAAATCGAAATCGAAAATTATCTGGAAACCGAACACTATCCTCACAAAGTTGCCGCGGTGTATCCGGATGACGCATCCGCACAGCAAGCCATCCAGGCACTTGAGGATGCCGGTCTCGACGACATCAAGATCACCACGCTGGTCCCCAGCGAGGAGGGCCTGAGTCCTGCCATCGAACCGGAAACCAAAGAAACGCGCAACAAGGTCGTGCTGGATACGCTTTTCGGCACGGCAACCGGGGGGGCGGCCGGGGCCGCAACCGCAGGGGCCATCGCGATCGTAGTCCCCTCGCTGTTTGTGAGCGCGCCGATTGTTGCGCCACTCATCGTGCTTGGTTACGGCGCCATGATCGGCGGCACAGCAGGCGCCATTGTCGGGCTCAAGCCACGCGAGGGCATGCTTGCCGGGCTGGTGAGGGATTCGGTCAAGGCGGGTTACCACGTCGTGATTGTCCATGCGGCCAGCCATGAGACGAGGGAGCAGGTCGAAGCCGTGATCGGCGAAACCATGACGGAAAAAACAGCGCGTTTGTGATCCACGGTTGAGCGCGACCGACCGGCAGATCGCCGTTTTCCAGGGCTGATGCCGATCGGATGCCGATGGCATTTGCCCCGGAATACGGGTGATTCTACGCCGGCGGATCTGGCTCGGCCGGCCTGCGCCCCGCGTTTGTCGGGTTGCTAATGGGCCTGCGAAACCCCGGACAGGATTTCGGCGCCCAGATCCCCCATTTCCTGATGACGTGCGATATCAGCCAGCGCCAGCATGCCGACGTACTTGCCCGATTGATCCTCGACGATCAGCCGACGGACCTGATGGTCCTCCATGATCCGGGCAGCCTGCAGGAGGTCATCCTCTTCGGAGCAGGTAAAGATCTCGTGGGACATGATGTCGCCGACTTGCATGGCATTGGGGTCGGCGCCGGAGGCAATGGCGCGGATAGTGATGTCGCGGTCGGTCAGCGTGCCGACAATTTCACCATCGGTCTCTACCGGCAGCATGCCGATATCCAGGTCGCGCATCTGTTGCGCGGCATAACTGAGCGAGGCATCGGGCGGGACGCTCTGCAGGTGACTGCTCATGACTTCGCGAACTTGCATGGTTGGCTCCTCGGGTACAGGGTTGAATAGCACGGCGCGTTGCTTTGCCGTTTCGCCATTCGACCACCGTTTTTCCGCCCGATCATTGAGAAACCGCAACATCGGGAAAAAACGCATCATGCATCGCCGGCCGGCCCTGATGGCCGCGCCGTAGCTATTCGTCGGCGATGTGGCGCAGCTGCCCCATGTCGGCTTCGTAATGATTGTTTGCCGCACCGTCGTGACGGGAAAGGATGTCCCGCCGCTTGAACTCGGCGAGGACGCGGCTGACGCTCTCGCTCGTGACGCCGAGGATGGAACCCATTTCATCGCAGGTCAGCAAATGCAGCTCGCCATTTTCCGCATCGGATTCGAACTCGGACAGGAACGACAGCAGCCGGGCGACACGGGCGCGTATCGGGCCGGTGGAGAACTGGGCGATCCAGGTATCGGCGTCGTTCAGATAGGCGTGCCAGCGTTCAAGCAGGCTGGCATAGGTGAGTGGATCCTCGGTGCGCAGCCGCTGCACCGCGTTGACGGGCAGGCACAGGGTGGTGACAGGAATCACTGTCCTCGCAGTATGCTTGTTGGTCCCATCGAACAGGCCGCTCAGGCATAGAACCGCGCCGGGACGATGCAGGCGAACGATGCGGGCGCGGCCGTTGGGAAGATGAATGATGAGTTTGAGGAAACCGCTGGTGACGAAGTACACCGTGTTGCTGGCGCTGCCTTCGTGATACAGGACTTCGCTCGGGCCATGGCAGGTGCGCCGGGCGAGCCCAAGCAGTTCGTGCAGTCCGGGCGGGATGTGTTCGCCGAAAATGAGCTGGATTTCCGATGGGCTTGCCCGATCGTTGCCGGCGAACAGGGCTCCATTTGCTTTGAATGATTCGGATGACAAATACATCGGTTTGTTGTGCACCTGCATGGAGCAGCTCCTGACTTGTCGTTGATCGTCGCGCGAAGGCGGCAATAGCGTTCCGCTATATGCAATCGCTGCGGATCCTCGCGGGTCTGGATGAGCGACCGGCCGCCGCAGCGCCTGGATAAGTCCCGCACGGCCGGTTGCACATCAGCACCCAGCTTTGAAGCTAGTACAACTTTGGAATATCCCCATTCCATGCTGCATTCACCCGACCGGAAGCGCCTTCGAGCCGCCCGGAAATCCGCTGGCGTGCCTTTGCCGAAGCTGATTGGAGAAGGGGAAGGCGGGGGAAGCTGTGTGATTACTAAGGATAAATACGTGCTGCTTTCCAGGGTCGTATTGGGCGTCTGTTGCTGATCCTTTTTCCTGACGCACTTTGTCCTAGATTGGTGCTTTGTCGTGAGAAACGGGGGATTGCCACTGTCCGGCAGCCGGTCTGTTTTTTCCGGGTGCGCCTTCTGGCCAGGCTGCCGGGTGCAATATTGAAAGCTCGCAACGTCCCGGGAAAATCTACCACCCGGGCACGCATTCCGACGCGCAACCACGCCTGGTTTAATGCCTAGTATTAAAGGCAGACCGCGATTCATACCGGCTACGCGCTGACCCCAACCCGGGTTTTTTCCCGGGTCGTGACGGAAAAGGAAGGAGACAAGCATGAAGCGCAGACAGACGAAAGTGGTCGCCCTGACCCTGATTCTGGGATTGATTGTCCTTGCCGGCGTCGGCGCCTATCTGTTCCGGGGCTACTTTGTGCCCTTCCTGCCGGCGTCTGCCACGGCGTCGGATGTCGTCGAGGGGCTGAAGCTGCCCCCAGGTTTTCGTATCCATCTTTATGCCAAAAATCTGCCCGGTGCGCGGTCCCTTGCACTGAGCCCGGCGGGCGTCCTGTTCGTGGGAACGCGCAAACAGGGCAAGGTCTATGCGCTGGAGGACCGGGACGGCGACCATCGTGCCGATCGCACGCATATCCTGGCCGATGGCCTGCGGATGCCCAACGGCGTGGCGTTTCGGGACGGCGACCTCTATGTGGCCGAGGTGAGCCGGGTGCTGCGCTTTCCGGGGATCGAGTCTTCGCTGGCGACCCCGCCGCAGCCCGAGGTCGTCAGCGACAGCTACCCGGACGACGGGCACCACGGCTGGAAGTTCATCGCCTTCGGACCGGACGGCAGGCTCTACGTGCCGGTCGGCGCGCCCTGCAATGTCTGCGATCCCGACAATCCGGTTTACGCCAGCATCACCCGGCTGGATGTCCGGACGGGCACGCGGGAGATTTTTGCGCGGGGGGTGCGCAACACGGTGGGGTTCGACTGGCATCCCGACACCGGCGATCTCTGGTTTACCGACAACGGCCGCGACTGGCTGGGAGACAACCGCCCGCCCGACGAATTGAACCGGGCGCCGACGGCCGGCATGCATTTCGGATTTCCGTACTGCCATGGCGCCGGTATCCAGGACCCGGAATTCGGCACCGGCCGGGATTGCAGCACGATGGTGCCGCCGGTGCTGGAACTGGGGCCCCACGTCGCCGCCCTGGGGATGCGCTTTTATCAGGGCGACCAGTTTCCCGAACGCTACCGCGGCGGCATCTTCATCGCCGAGCACGGCTCATGGAACCGCAAGGTGCCCATCGGCTATCGGGTGATGTTCGTTCCGGTGCGTGACAACCAGCCGATGGCCTACGAGGTGTTTGCCGAAGGCTGGCTGAGTGGCGGCCAGGCCTCGGGCCGGCCGGTGGACGTTCTGGTGATGCCGGACGGTTCGCTGCTGGTTTCCGATGACAAGGGTGGACGTATCTACCGCATCGTTTACGCGGGCTGAGCCTGGAATCAGCCGGTCAGCACGCAGACAGCCTCGGGTTCATCCAGACGCAGGACCATGCTTTCGCAAATGAAAAGCTGATGGTGGATACCGTCGCTGCCGGCGTAGCCGACGCGCAGATCCTGCCCGAGGATGATCGCGCCTGCATGACGGTCCACCACGGCCGCCTGGTCGATGCCCGCCTTGTAGACCCCGAGTGTGCACAGGGACTTGAGGTGCTCGATCTGCAGCAGATCCGTATGCTCGTAATGGCGAAAAAGATTGTTGTACTGGGCCGGCGGCAATGAAAGGGCGTAGGGGCCATGGAAGCCCGCTTCGTCCAGCGAGGTGATGGCCGTCAGCACATTGTTGAGCGCGGCGTCCAGGGTCGACCAGTCGACGCCCTTCACTTCATTGTGCCCCTTGGCGTTTAGCAGCCCTTCGAGGCCAAATTCGGGCTGCCCCAAATAGATGAATGCTTCTTCGCGTCGGGCGACAGCCTCTGCGGCGTCCTCTACCTCGGTCAGGGTCAGCGGTGTACCCCTTTCCAGATGGGCGGCCAGTCGCCGGGTGCTGAGCCGGCAGGACTTGCGCAGCATCGGCACCGAGACGGCCTTGCTGACAATGGCCGTTGCCTCCCCCTCGTCGGGGTCCCCGCAAGAGTCGTCGCCGCCCACTTCCAGGGCAGTCAGGCCCAGGCCGTAAGGCCCTTCGACCTCGAGGAATCGCCGGCCGGTCAGGCGGATCTTGGCCGCTTCGACCGCTGCAGCATCGATCAGGTCCCAGATGTGGGCAGGGAACGGCGCCAGCTCACGGTTCAGATGATTCATGTGGATTGCTCCTTCAGGGTGCCAATGGTGGGGCGCTTGTCGTCGTCGTCGGGCGACGGCTCGGCGGCTTCCGCTCCGGTTTCCGCTTCCGCTTCCGCTTCGGCTTTCGCTTCGGCTTCGACAATGTCCCCATTGTTGAAAACAAAGGTGTTCAGCTGGCCTTCAAAGTCATTGTCGCTACGGCGCAGCCACTCGATGAGCATGGCAGCATGTTCAATTTCGTCGCGCATGTTGTGCAACAGAACGGACTTGAGCTGGGCGTCTCCGCAGGCCTCGGCGCGCTGTCGATACCAGTCGACAGCCTCCAGTTCTTCCTGCAGCGACACCAGGGCACGGTGCATGTCCAGGGTCTTTTTGCTCAGGTCCCGTTCCTCTTCGTGGAGTCCTTCGTGTGCCATCGTCATTGATTCCTTGATTGACCTTACAGCGCCTGAAAACGAAATCCGGCATTGCCCGGAAGCCGTCAATTGAATCATCAGGCTAGACGACGTCCGGGTCGCCTGCATTGCGAATCCGCAATGCAGGCCGAACAGCCCTGACCCGGAGCGGTGTGACGGCTGTCAATTCACGGGCAATTCACTGGGATTGAGGACCGTAATGCTCGACCAGATAGTCAAGGATGCGTTCTTGCTGTTTCTCGGTAATCCAGGTCGCGCCGTACTTATTGACCATGTCATCCATCACCCAGCGCCAGGTGTCGCGGTCCAGGTGTTGCGAGCGGGGCAGTTCCAGGCTGTGGCATGCGCTGCAGTGCGTTTCGAACAGCTTTTTGGGCGCGGCCTCGACATTGGGTGCGGTCTCGACCTCGGGTGGATTTTCGGCCATGGATTTGTGCGGCCTGCCGTTTGGTTCTGCGGCAAGGGCGTTTCCGATCAGGATGCTCATCGCGGTCGCCACCACCGCGATGAATCCACCCGGAATCGCGGCGCGAACGGAATGTCTGTCCGGCCACAGGCCGCAGAATCGCCGCTCAGACATCTACGAACACCGGGACGCGGTGAATGACGTTGCCGAGATAGCCCTTGGGATTCCACGGCTGGCGGAAGGGCTGGGCATTGCCACGCTGGTCGAAGGCTCGCGCCCATATCTCGTAGTAGCCCTTCTCGTCGAAACTCACGTCGGAATCGAAGTGGTACCAGGCATATTTATTGGCGGGTTGGGTCAGTTTGGCGGCTTTCCAGCTGACGCCGTAATCGGTTGAGATGAGAACCTTATCGACCGTATTCTCTCCCGCCCAGGCATGACCGCGCACCGCGATGCGTTTTCCCGTATTGGCCTTGGTATCGGCAGCCGGCTGGGTGATCAGGGATTTGATCTGCCAGGCAGTGAGGATCTTCATCACCGATTCGGGCGGGCGCGTGCCGGGCGGGACAGGGTACTCGGGGATGCGATAAGAGTAGCCGGTCATCTTCTCGGAATCATGCACCTCGTCGCGGATCCGGATCCCCGTCAGCCATTTCTGCGAGGCGCTGCCGATCCAGCCGGGAACCACCACCCGCACGGGATAACCGTTCATGGCATGCAGCGGTTCGCCGTTCATCTGGTAAGCAACAAGGGTGTGCGCTTCCATGGCCTTGTCGATGGGGATGCCGCGCGAGAACGGCGGCGCGGCGCCGATGGGGGGATCCTCGCCCTCGTGCGCGGTGTACACCGCGTTATCCTTCAACCCGGCCCGCTGCAGGAGATCGCGCAGGGGTACGCCCTTCCATTCGCTGCAGCCGATGGCGCCGCGGTCCCACGGATTGCCGCGCACGGGCGGGTTGAAATTGGCGCGGCCATTGCCGCCGCATTCAATGCATGCCTGATAGGTTGCCGAGGGCATCTGCATCAGCTCTTCCAGGCTCAGCTTGAGCGGTTGACGGACCTCACCATCGATAGTGAGCATCCATCCCTGGGGGTTTTGTTCCTTGGCACGCTGGGGAACCAGGCCGTTGTTGCGCACGAAGTGCCGCTTGGTCGGCGTAACGTCGTCATTCAGGAGGTGGGGCGGAAACTCGCCATTCACCGGGCGGGGGCTGTGGACGATCATGCCGGGCTTGCCTTCGATCTGCGCCGCCTTCACGGCCTCCGCGGCCCAGGCCGCCGGGATCATGCCGCGGCCGAACAGTCCCTGCAGCACCATTTCTGCTCCGGCGCCAAAACCGAAGAGTGACAACGCCGTGCCGCCACCGCCCAGGCCTGCCAGGAAACGCCGGCGCGACATCACGGTATCGAACCGGTCCAGATCATCTCCGGACGCGCCATTTTCAACCAGCAATTCACGCAGTTGATCATGAACTTCAAGTGATTTCTTCATCAGGGACCTCCTTTGGTGTCGGGGGGATGGGAAACATCTGCTTACCCCTGATGAAATCACGGCCTGCGGCATCCGGCATTGAAAAATCGCAATCCGTGGAGCACGCCCGGCAAACGCGGATTTATCGGCCATGCTCATGTGGCGTGCGCGGCGGGCCGGTCACGCCATTCGTTCGAGGCCCGTCGTCCATCGGACACGCCGAAATGTGCTACGTTTTAAATGTCGGAATTAAATGCGGGAGACTACGTGCGCACACCGTTACACGAAGTTTGGGACAGCGATAGCTGCTGGTTCACCTGTTCGTCGCTTGCTCAGCCGCCCGGCCCGCCGCCCGGCCCGCCGCCCGGCCCGCCGCCCGGCCCGCCGCCCGGTCAACCACCCGGAACCCCCCCTCAGCCGCCGCCCGGCATCCCGCCGGTTCCGCCCGAGCCTCCCCGGCCGCCCCCCGGAATCCCGCCGGCGCCGCCCAAGCCGCCTCTGGTCGCCCGATTGTTGGGGAGGTGAAAGCCGCGTCGCGGTAGATGCAACGGATAGACCGTGCAGTCAGCCGTGAGAAGAGGCCCGCTCCGTCAGGCGCGGCGGCCGGCACCCTGCTTCCGTGCCGCCATACCCCGCTTACTCAACAATGAAGGTGATTTTCAGGTCGGCCCTGTATTTCACGATTTTGCCCCCCTCGACAACGACGGATTGCTCCTTCACCCATGCGCTCTGGATGTTGCGCACGGTCCTGGCGGTGGCCTCGACGCCCTGGCGTATGGCGTCTTCAAAGCTGTCAGTGGATTCAGCGCTGATTTCGATAATCTTGGCAATGGGCATGAAATTCTCCAGGTTGATTCGCTCGGTCGGGCCAGTTTGTCGTGGCTGGTCATTGATCAATATAGTCAATCGATATGCCCGACCTCGCGCGCGCGTCGCCGCATTGCCGGGTCGGGCGTCATCTGAAATCGCAGCAGTCGATTCTTCTTTCTCGCGCGATCCGGTGCTCCTTTCGACAGACGGTTTACTACACTGAATATCAGCGCAGACGGTGCGGGGAATCAACATGCACTGGACCTGCGCAGAAAATCAGCGACCAGTCAGGCCCTGTGCAATCTGGAACGCGCACGCGGCCTGACAGGCGCACATTTGCCTGCGGAAACCTTAGGAGATCAATATGCCGGACATCAATAAACAAACCCGAAACCCTGACGTCACCAGCCCGGAAACGATCGACCAGCAACACGATCTGGCCGGATGGAACCGGGAAATAGGGGAACAAGTGGCCGCCGAAGAAGGCGTCACGATGACCGACGCGCACTGGGAGGTGGTCGACTTCCTGCGCAAACACTATCTCGAACACGGGCCCGCTTCGAGCGGGCGTGAGCTCGCAGAGGCGCTTGACGAGGCGTTCGCGGAGCAGGGCGGCAGCCGCTACCTGCATGAATTGTTCGTCAAGGGGCCCGTCGCACAGGGAAGCCGGATCGGCGGCCTGTCAGTGCCGCCCTACACCGAGGACGAGTCGTTCGGCAGCGCCATGTAATGCAATGGGTGATGCAATGGCGCCCGCCGCACTGCGCCTTGCATGCATGCATGCGCCCGGTCCGATGCCGGCCCATCCAGGCATGTCGCCATGCTGAGCTTGCCGGGCTGGCTCGGCGTGGCTTTGGTGGTTTATGGAAGCATGCACGTCTATGCGCTGAGAAAAGCATGGGTGATCTTCCCGCATTCATGGACGACGGCGCTGGTGCTGGCAGGCATCGTACTGACACTGTCCCCGCTGCTCGTGTGGATACTGGAACGACAAGGCTGGCACCGCATAACCGTCGCCACCGCCTGGGTCAGCTATACGTGGATGGGCTATCTGTTCCTGTTTGTCTGCATCGGGCTGATATTCGACCTCGGCCGTCTGTTCGCCACGCTGCTGCATCTTGACTGGCCGCTCAAGCCGGTGCCGGCGTTCAGAACAGTCGGTCTGCTCGCGCTTGTCCTGCTGGGCTACGGGTTTATCGAAGCGCGGCAGATCCGAATTGAAGAAGTCAACATCGTTACGCCCAAGCTTGCTTCCGGGCGTATCACCCTCGCCCAGATTTCCGATCTGCACCTCGGCATCATGCTGGGGAGCGGATTTCTCGATCGCGTCATCGCCAGATTGCGCGAGATCGACCCCGACATCATCGTGGCGACCGGGGACATCATCGACGGGCAGGGCGACAGACTTGACGCGCTTGCCCGGGACTTCCAGGCCTGCGCGCCGCCACTCGGCGCATATGCCGTCACCGGCAATCACGAATATTATGCCGGGCTGGACAAGTCCCTGCGATTCCTGCGCAACGCGGGCTTTACCGTATTGCGCGGTGAATCGGTCGAAGCCGGCGCCATCGTTCTGGTGGGGGTCGACGATCCCGCCGCGACGTCAGGACAGCCCGTCGGGCGGGCCACCCGCCAGACGCTCGCCCCGGTCGCCGCGGAGGATTTCGTCGTCCTGCTCAAGCATCAGCCGGTGGTCGAACCCGGCACCCCATTCGATCTCCAGCTTTCCGGGCATGTCCATGGCGGACAGATATTCCCGTTTGGCTACCTGACGCGGCGGGTCTATGGCGTTCGCACCGGTCTCACCGAACTGGCCGACGGGCGGTGGCTCTATATCAGCCGCGGCACCGGCACCTGGGGGCCGCCGATACGCCTGTTTGCTCCACCCGAAATCACCCTGATCACGATCGCGAGCACCCATAAATGATCGTTTGCAGGAGAGACCCCGGGTCAGCAGGGTCGATGTGGGTGGATGGCAATTGCGGCCTTACGGCAGGGCGGTCGACATGCCTCAACCCGGGTTGCCCGAGCTTGCCTCGTAGCCGGTGACCACGTCCAGGATCTCGGCGGTGATGCGTTCCTGGCGCAACCGCCGGTGTTCGGTCCGGGTTTCATCGATCGCCTCGTCGATGTTCTTCCCGGCGGCCTGCATCGCGACCAGGCGGGCATTGTGCTCGCTGGCCAGCGACTCGGCACAGGCGCGAAACAGGGCATCGCCATGCATCCTTCCTTGCCCGTTTTCAACAGATTGTTCCGTGCTGGCAATCGTTTCGGAAAGCGCACGTCGACCACGCTGCCGCGCACTGCGACGACGGTGCCGATATTCGGTTCGGAGGCGGATGGGGAATCGGCTGGCATGTGATCAGTAACGCTGCATGTTCATGTGTTCTGCTTGCTCCGGTTCGCAAACTAGCTCGGGCTTGCGCGGGTTGATGCACGGAGTTGCAGCAGCAGCATCCCCATCCCGCCCAGCAAGGCTGTGAGCCAAACCAGCCAGCCCAGCACGGGAATGGCGGACAACAGGGTGATAACCAGTATCGCGAGGCTTGCCGCAACGGCGCGCCAGACGGTCTTGTCGGCCCGCGCCGGACTGAAGCGCTGCAACCCCATCTGCCCGAGCGCCACACCGGCGGACACGTAGCCCAGCATCAGCAGCGCCAGATAGCCGATCAGCAACAGCAGGCCCAGTGGCATACCGATGATGCTGGCCATGAGCAGGGAGACGACGACCGGCACGGCGATCAGGGCGGCGAATCCGAGCAGCAGGCTCATGCCCGGCCGGGCGCGCGCCGTGTCCGCCAGGCGCGCTGTCGGCCCGGGCAGCGCAGCCACGAATACCGCCCCGACCAGCATCAGCCCGAGCGTCCAGGCCAGCAGCAGCACGCCCATGACGCGCAGCCCCGTTTTTGCCTGATCGCGCCACCGATCGTCGGCTGGCTCGCGCACGATGGCGCCCCCCACCTCGGCCCCGGGTGCGCGCTCAAGCGCATCCGGACTGCGGTAATGCAGATTGCCGCCAATCCGGGCCGTCGGTCCGAGTTCGATCTCGCCGCCCGAGGCGTCGACGTCTCCCGCCACGCGACCGTTGAGGTAGATGTGCCCGCCCGCCACCGCAAGCTGACCCTCGATATCGCCCAGCACCATCACGTCGCCGCCCGCCATGGTGGCGTTGCCGGCGATGCGCGCCCTGTGGCCGATCTCCACCTTCCCGCCGGCGATGCGCGCATTGCCTTTCACGGCGGCGTCCAGCGCCATGCGCCCGCCGGCGGCGTAGACATCCTGGCCGATATCCGCGTCGATCTGAACCGCTCCGCCCGCCGCGAGCAGGTCGCCGCCGACCGGTTCGACGACGACGACCTCGCCGCCGGCAATGACTAGGTCGCCCCCCACGGCACCGCTGACCAGCGCCCGTTCTCCCGCCACCAGGCGGTCTTCGCCCATGGCGTGTTCGACCCGCTCCCGTTGATGCTCGCGCGCGTCATCGGCGTGCGCGGGGCCGGAAATGAGGATCGACAGGAGGATCAGAACACTGCGCATGGGGGTTCCTTAAGGGGGAGGCCTTTGGCGCGGCGGCTTTTTCAGCTGCCAGCGGCCCAGCAGGAAAGCGGGGATGAAAACCAGGGCCAGGAAGATCACGGCCCCCAGGGGGCGATGCAGGTAATCCAGGGCGTCGGCCCAGTCCAGCAGCATGAGCAGGACGGAATACATCACCACGGCGCCCACGGAGAAGAGGACGAAAAACACCATATATGCCGCCAGGGGCTTGGTGCGTGGATGCCTGGCGTGCCGGACATAGGGAATGGCCAGCAGCATCAGGGCGATCCACAGCAGGATGCCTATGAATTGGTTGTCCATCGTGTCTCCTTGGCCTGGGTTTCAAGAGGGCGTCGGGCCGACTCGCCGGCGGGCCGCTTTGCCATCTGGCGAGTGTGGCCGGCTGCTGAACGAGGCAGGCCATGCCTTCAGCCTAGACCAATGCACCTGCCATCCATCCCGCTTGCGTGCCATCACATCCTGCTTTGCTGCGAACTGCGGATGAATCGCCCACGCCGCGACCAGGTGCACAGACGTTTTCCGGCCCTGGCATCGGGCATCCGATTCGGCGGTCAACGGTCAATTTCCTACATTGAATGGACGCCCACCCGGATTCGCCATGTGAGGAATATCCAATATGTCTGAAGCTGAACCCTATGCCCGTCTGTTCTCCGATCTGGACAATAACGACGTCCCGGAAGTCGGCGGCAAGAATGCCTCGCTCGGCGAGATGACACAGCGCCTCGGAAGCGCAGGGATCCGCGTGCCCGAGGGGTTCGCCACCACGGCCCAGGCCTATCGTGATTTTCTCGCCCACAATGACTTGTCAGCGCGCATCGAGGCCCTGCTGGCGGAATATCACGAACAGGACAAATCGCTGGAATCGGCCGGCGCGGCCATCCGCAAGCTGTTCCTCAAGTCCGAATGGCCACCGCAACTGGCGGAAGCCATCCGCGAGGCGTATCGCCAGCTGGCCCGGCAGATCGGCACCGAGGCGCCCGACGTGGCGGTGCGCAGCAGCGCTACCGCCGAGGATCTGCCGGATGCCAGTTTCGCCGGCCAGCACGAGTCCTACCTCAACATCCGCGGCGAGACGGACCTGCTCGATGCCTGCCGGCGCTGCCTGGCCTCGCTGTTCACCGACCGCGCCATCGCCTATCGCGACAACAACGGCTTCGATCACATGCGCGTTGCCCTGTCGGTGGGGGTGCAGCGCATGGTGCGTGCGGACATCGGCGGCGCCGGGGTGATGTTTTCGCTCGACACCGAGACGGGCTTTCCCGACGTGGTGCTGATCGATGCGGTGTGGGGGCTGGGCGAGACGGTGGTGCAGGGCAGCGTGGATCCGGACGAATATCGCGTGTTCAAGCCCCTGCTCGAACGCGAGGGCTGCCGCCCCCTCATCGAGCGCCGCATCGGCGGCAAGGCGCGCAAGCTGGTTTATGCAAAGAAAAAGGGGGATGCGCCAACCCGGCTGGTGGACACCGACGAGGCGGACCGCATCCGTCCGGTGCTGTCTGACGACCAGATTCTGCAGCTGGCGCGCTGGGCCGTGAAAATCGAGGCGCATTACGGATGCCCGATGGACATGGAATGGGCGCTGGACGGCGACACCGGCAAGCTGTTCATCGTTCAGGCGCGGCCGGAAACGGTGCAGTCGCGCAAGAAAATCGGCGCACTCAAGTCCTATCGCCTGACGCAGGACGGCGAACTGCTGGTGAGCGGCGATGCCGTCGGCGACGCCATCGCGGCAGGCAAGGTGTGCCGCATGGACAAGCCGGGGCAGGCCGCCGAGTTCCCCGAAGGCGGCATCCTGGTCACTGGCATGACCGACCCCGACTGGGTGCCGATCATGAAGCGGGCAGGGGCCATCGTCACCAACCATGGCGGACGCACCTCGCATGCCGCCATCGTCAGCCGCGAGATCGGTCTTCCGGCGGTGGTCGGCACCGGAGACGCCACCGACAAGTTGAAGGAGGGGCAGGAGGTCACGGTCTCTTGCGCCGAAGGGGGTACCGGCACCGTCTATGCGGGCATCCTGGAATTCGAATCAAAGGACATGAACCTGGACGACATCCCGGAGACCCGTACCCAGGTCATGCTGATCCTGGCCGACCCTGCCGCGGCATTGCGCTGGTGGCGTCTGCCTGTCGACGGGATCGGCCTCGCGCGGATGGAATTCGTCATCAACAACCACATCAAGATCCATCCGATGGCCTTGGTGAACTGGGACACGTTGAAGGATGGAGAGGCAAAGACACGCATTGACGCGCTGACGCAGGGCTGGGCGGACAAGCAGGCCTTCTTCGTCGACACCCTGGCGCGCGGCATCGGCAGCATTGCCGCTTCGTGTTACCCGAGGCCGGTAATCCTGCGCATGAGCGACTTCAAGAGCAACGAATATGCCCGCCTCGTCGGTGGTTCGGCCTTCGAACCGGAGGAAGAAAACCCCATGCTGGGCTGGCGCGGCGCCAGCCGTTATTATAGCCCGGACTATCAGGCGGGCTTTGCGATGGAATGCCGGGCGGTAAAACTGCTGCGAGAGGAAATGGGCTTCGACAACGTGATCGTCATGATTCCCTTCTGCCGGACCCCGGCCGAGGCGGACCGGGTACTGGCCGTGATGGCCGAAAATGGCCTGACGCGCGGGGTGCAGGGGCTGCAGGTGTACGTCATGTGCGAAATCCCCTCCAACGTCATTCTTGCCGGGGCATTCGCCGATCGCTTCGACGGTTTTTCCATCGGCAGCAACGACCTGACCCAGCTGACCCTAGGCGTGGACCGCGACTCCGACCGGCTGGCGAAGCTCTTCGATGAACGCGACGAGGCCGTCAAGACGCTCATCAGCCAGGTGATCGAAAAAGCCCATTCGAAAGACCGCAAAGTCGGGCTGTGCGGGCAGGCCCCCAGCGACCACCCCGAATTCGCAGCATTCCTGGTCGAGGCAGGCATCGATTCCATCTCGGTCAACCCCGACAGTTTTGTGGCGGTGAAGCACGCCGTTGCGCGGGCCGAACGCGCCGCCCCGAGCGAGTAACCCCGATGCCGGTGAATAACCGAGACATCGCCGAACAGTTCAGCCGTCTGGCCGATCTGCTGGAGGTCGAAGGCGCCAATCCTTTCCGTGTGCGTGCCTATCGCAACGTCGCCCGTACCGTGGATAGCCATTCGCGGGGCATGGCCGACATGCTGGCACAGGGTGAAGATCTGAGCAGGCTGCCAGGCATCGGTCGGGATCTCGCTGGCAAGATCCGCCAGATCATCGACACCGGCCACCTGCCATTGCTGGACGAGGTGGCGCAGCGCACGCCGCCGGCGCTGAGCGAACTGATGCGCATCGAGGGCCTTGGCCCCAGGCGGATGAAAGCGCTGTACGAGGCGCTTGATATCCGCTCCCTCGCCGATCTCAAGCAGGCCATCGATGCGCAGCAGGTGCGCGAACTGGCCGGCTTCGGCGCCAAGACCGAGGCAAAGCTCAGTCGAGGCATCGAAAGGCTGGCCGGCAATGTGGCGCGCACCAAGCTGATACACGCGGAGCAGATCGCCATCCCTCTGATCGCCTGGCTGAAGGGCAGCAAAGGGGTCAAGGCGATCGAGGTGGCTGGCAGCTTCCGGCGCAGGCAGGAAACCGTCGGCGACCTGGATATCCTGGTGACTGCCCGCCGCGATGCGGACGTGATGGAACGGTTCGTGCGCTATGACGAGGTGGACGAAGTGGTCTCGCAAGGCAAGACGCGCTCAACGGTGCGGCTGCGTTCCGGCCTGCAGGTCGATCTCAGGGTGGTGCCCGAGGTGGCCTATGGTGCTGCGCTGTATTACTTCACCGGCTCGAAAGACCACAACGTTGCGGTACGCAAGCTGGCGCAGAAGAAGAATCTCAAGATCAACGAGTACGGCATATTCAAGGGCGATGAGCGGGTGGCCGGCCGCACCGAAAACGAGGTATTCGGCAGCGTGGGCCTGCCGTTCATTCCGCCCGAACTGCGGGAAAACCGCGGCGAGATCGAGGCGGCCAGCAAGGGGAAACTGCCCGAGCTGGTCGAACTCGACGACATCCGCGGCGACCTGCACGCCCACACCCATGCTACCGACGGCCATCATGGCCTGGAGCAGATGGCTCGCGCGGCGCAGGCGCTGGGCTATGAATATCTGGCCATCAGCGACCACAGCCGGCATGTCAGCGTCGCCCACGGGCTGGACAGAAAACGGCTGGAAGCGCAGATCGCGGCCCTCGATCATCTCAACGACAAACTCGACGGCCTGGTGCTTCTCAAGTCGGCCGAAGTGGACATTCTGGAAGACGGCAGCCTGGACCTGCCGGACGCGGTCCTGAAGCAACTCGATTTAACGGTCTGCGCCGTGCACTACAAATTCGATCTCTCCCGCACGCGCCAGACGGAGCGGATCCTGCGCGCCATGGACAATCCGTATTTCAATATCCTGGCCCATCCCACCGGTCGGCTCATCAACGAACGCGCGCGCTACGAAATCGATCTGGAGCAGGTCATGCAGGCCGCCAGGGGAAGCGGCTGCTTCCTGGAACTCAACGCCCACCCCGAGCGGCTGGACCTGGACGATGCCCACTGCAAGCGCGCGCATGAAATCGGGCTCAAGCTCGCCATCAGCACGGACGCCCACAGCACCAGCGATCTCGAACTCATGCGCTATGGCATCGGCCAGGCCCGACGCGGCTGGCTGCAGGCGGACGACGTCCTCAATACGCGCAGCCTGAACGCGCTGAAAAAGCTGCTTCGCCGCAACTGACTGGAAGACAGGAAAAGCACATGCCCGAACTGCCCGATGTAGAAGCGTTCAAGCGCTATCTCGACGCGACTGCCCTGCACCAGCCGATCGACACGGTCCGCGTCGGCGCCCCCCGTCTGCTGCACGACACCACGCCGCAAGGGCTGGGGCGCAAGCTGCATGGGCAGGCCCTGGAATCGACCCGCCGTCACGGCAAGTATCTGTTCGCCCGGGTGGACGACGCGGGCTGGCTGGTGCTGCATTTCGGCATGAGCGGCCGGCTGCAGTATGCGAAAGCATCGGGCCAGTTGCCGCAGGATGCGGAATTGCTGCTGCAATTCGAAAACCAGGCAGGGCTTGCCTATATTGCCCCGCGCAAGCTGGGCCGGATCGACTGGAGCGATGCGCCGGACGACTATATTGCGGCCCACGGACTGGGACCGGATGCGCTGGCGATCGATCGCGCCAGCTTCCGCGATCTGGCCCGTGGCCGGCGAGGCGGGGTCAAGTCGTGGCTGATGGATCAGAGCAGCCTGGCCGGCATCGGCAACCTCTACGCTGACGAAATCCTGTTCCAGGCGGGAATCCATCCCGGACAAGCGGTGGCGAAACTGGATGACGATACGCTCCAGACCTTGCACAAGACCCTGCGCCGGGTGCTGTGCCAGGCCATCGAGGCAGGCGCCGATCCGGACGCCATGCCGCGCAATTTCCTGCTGCCCCATCGCCGGGCCGGCGACCGCTGCCCGCGCTGCGGCGACACGGTGGCCACAACCAAAGTGGGCGGCCGGACGGCCTATTACTGCCCCCGCTGCCAATCCGGCTGAGAGCGAGCATTGTCGTGACTTCCATTCTGCAACCCGGACACAACTGCTGGCGCATCGAGCCGGCCAGCCGCGCCAGCGTACTCGTCGACGGTGCCGCCTATTTCGCAGCGTTCCGGGCGGCCGCCATGCGCGCGGAGCAATCCATCTTCATCATCGGCTGGGATGTGGACAGCCGCGTGCGGCTGGTGCGGGACGGGTCGGAGGATGATCTGCCGGTGGAGCTGGGCGCATTGCTCAATGCCCTGGTCAAGCGGCGGCGGATGCTCGAGATTCATGTCCTGGACTGGGATTTCGTCATGCTTTATGCCGCCCACCGGGAACTGCTGCCGCTCTACAAGCCGGACTGGCGCACCCACCGGCGCCTGCATTTCCACCTCGACGACCACCACCCGGTGGGCGGCTCCCATCACCAGAAAATCGTGGTGATCGACGACGCGCTCGCCTTCGTGGGGGGGCTGGACCTGACCGAGGGCCGCTGGGACACGCCCGAGCACCGGCCGGACGATCCGTTGCGGTGCAGACCGGACGGCGAGCGCTATGCGCCATTCCACGACGTGCAATGGATGGTGGAAGGCCGCGCGGCCGCCGCATTGGGAGCGCTTGCCCGGCAGCGCTGGCAGCGTGCCACCGGCCAAATCCTGAAGGCCGGCGCTGCCGCCGATACCGCAGCGCTCTGGCCGGCGAACATCAAGCCGGACATGGAGGCGGTAGACGTGGCCATCAGCCGCACTGAGCCGGCCTATGCGAAACAGGCCGAAGTGCAGGAAGTGAAGCAGCTCTATCTGGATAGCATCGCCGCCGCCCGGCACTGGATTTATTTCGAGAACCAGTATTTCACTTCCCATGCCGTGGGCGATGCGCTGGCACAGCGGCTGCGCGAGGACGACGGCCCGGAGGTGGTGGTGGTCACGCGCGCCATCGGCGGTGGCTGGCTGGAACACAACACCATGGCGACCCTGCGCGCCCGCCTGCTGCGGCGGCTGCGGGAAGCCGATGTCCATGGCCGCCTGCGGCTCTATTACCCCCATCGGGACGATCTCGACCACCATCTGATCAATCTGCACAGCAAGTTCACGGTGGTGGACGACCGTTTGCTTCGCATCGGCTCGGCCAACCTGAACAACCGCTCGATGGGGCTGGACACCGAGTGCGATCTGGCTGTGGACGCCGCGGATGAGGCGACCCGGCAGGCAATCACCCTGGTGCTGTGTCGTTTGCTGGGCGAGCATCTGGGTTGCGATCCGCACCAGGTGGCCGATCAACTGCAGTCGCGGCAATCACTCATCGCCACCATCGAAGCGCGGCAGACCGGCGCGCGCACCCTCAAGCCGCTCGACGCCACGCTGTCGCCCGAAATGGATGCGCTGGTGCCGGAAGAAGACGTCATCGACCCGGAGCGTCCGGTGGACCCCGATCAGATGGTTGAGGAGATCGCGCCGGGCGAGGAACGCCCTGTGGTCGGCCGGCGCCTGAACCTGCTGGTGATGCTTCTGGTCACGCTCGGCGCCCTGGCCGCGGCGTGGCGCTGGACCCCGCTGGGCGACTGGCTGAACCGGGAGACCCTCACGCAGGCGGCGACCCTGATCCAGGACTCGAACGCAGCGCCGCTTTGGGTGCTGGGCACCTATCTGCTTGCCTCAACGCTCGCCGTGCCGATCACCGTGCTGATTTTGCTGACCGTGCTGGTATTCGGCCCCTATGTGGGATTTGCCTACAGCGTGTCGGGGTCCTTGCTGGGCGCTGTGTTCACGTACTGGCTTGGAAATGCGCTGGGACGCGACACGGTACGCCACCTGGCAGGACGGCGCCTTAATGCACTGAGCCGACGTCTGGCGCGCCATGGCCTGCTCGCCGTGCTGGCGGTGCGGATGATTCCGGTGGCGCCGTTCACGGTCGTCAATCTGGTGGCGGGGGCGTCGCATATTCGTTTCCGCGATTTCGTGCTGGGGACCTTGCTCGGCATGACCCCCGGCATTCTGGCCATGACCCTGTTCGCCGACCGCATCGCGGCCGTCCTGCGTGACCCCTCTCCGACCACGCTCGCCCTGCTGGGGGCGGCCGTGGTCGTGATCGTGCTGGGCGCATGGAAATTGCGGAACTGGCTGATCCGTACCGGCCGCCGTTCCGGCTAGTGTTGGCACCGGAAATAGCGGAACAAATGAAACCGATGAACCCGATAAAACCTAGGGCGTTTTTTACCCGGCCAGGCGCCGCTCCTTGCCGTCCGGGATATACGGCAAAGCGCTGCAATGACGCATGGCGGAAAAACAAGCTGCCTGATGTTTCATTCTTTTCAGTTCGTACCAGGCACCTGGACCCATTGCAAACATGAAACCACTTTATATCGGCACCTCGGGCTGGTCCTACGATCATTGGACGGGGCCGTTCTATCCGGACGACCTGGCCGCCGGGGACCGGCTCGCCCATTACGCCGAACAATTTTTAACCGTGGAAATCAACAACAGCTTCTACCATTTGCCCGAGGCCGGCGTCGTGGACCAGTGGCGGGATACGGTGCCTGCGGATTTTGTGTTCAGTGCCAAGGCCAGCCGCTATATCACCCACATGAAGAAGCTGAAGGATCCGCATGAAACCGTGCCGCCCTTGCTGCAGCGGGTCGACCGGCTGGGCGATCGCCTGGGTCCTGTCCTGTTCCAGCTGCCGCCCCGCTGGCACGTGAATCCCGAGCGTCTGGAAGCGTTTCTCGAATGTCTCGACCGACGCCATCGCTACGCCTTCGAATTTCGCGACCCGAGCTGGTTCGACAAGACCATTTTGCGCCTGCTCGAAAAACACGACGCCGCGTTTTGCATTTACGAACTGAATGGAGCGTTGTCGCCCAAACATGTCACCACGGATTTCGTCTACGTGCGTCTGCATGGCCCGGGGGCGGCCTATCAGGGCCGCTACGACAATCGCACGCTGGCAGGATGGGCGGGCGCCTTCTCTGCCTGGATCGGGCAGGGCAGGGCGGTGTACTGCTATTTCGACAACGACCAGGAGGGCCATGCGGTGCTCAATGCGCTGAGCCTGAAACAGATGCTGGAAAAATCCTGATGTCTCGCCGTTTAGCTGCGGTCCTTTGCCTGGCCTGAATCCGTCGTGGCCTGCATCGACTTGCCATAGTGGGCGTACAGGCGCACCTCATCGTCATGGCCGATGATCTGGTCGGGATCGTAGGCCGGGGCGGTGCGGATAAGCTCGCGGCCAAGCTCCACGAAAATAGCCCCTTCCGCCCAGCTCACCCGGTCGATCCAGAGCGGCGCGACCAGCACTTTCTTGCCCGGCAACCAATTGCGGGTATCCACCACCAAATAGCGGACGCGCCAGTCCTGATCGTCGAGCACGAGATCATGCACATGGCCGATTTCGCCATCCGCTGCCTGCAGGCGATAACCCATCACTTCCCCGCTGTCGCGCAGATGCCGATTGTCGGGCGCGTCGGCCGGCTCTGGCGGCGGTTCTATCGGCGGTTTGACCATCGGTTCTGCCGGCGGCACGACGGGGGGCGTCGGCACGCCGAAGGCGCTGGTTTCCCAATAGGGCGGCCAGCCGTAATGGCGGTGATACTCAATCTCGTAGTGCCGCGAGACCGGTCGCGCGCGATCGATCGGCGGAGCGTTTTCGACCTGCTCGCGGCTGAGGTCGAGCGTGATGCGCTGGTTCTCTTCGTCCACGCCGGACACCGCATGCGGTGCGATCAGCACGTCGCGTCCGAACAGCCAGCCGCCGGTGTGAACCACAAAATATCGCACGTCCCATTCCTGGTCGTCGAAATAAACCTGTTCGATCCTGCCGATTTCGCCGTCGCAGGCGCGCAGCGCGTAGTTTTTCAGGTCGCGGAGTTTGCGGAGTTGTCTCATGTCGTATCCAGGGTTATCTATCAAAATGTCTTCGCCTGATACCGGCAATTCGCTTTCGCAGACGACGTTCCAGCATAAAAGCCGATGTTGACGGGAGTTCACCGAGAATCCAGATTGCAGTATAGGCAGCCCCATGGCAGCCATCCTGTGCCGGCCGCAGAAATCAGGCTGCGCTGCGGGCGCTCACATGTTCTGGACACCGAAATGCCGCAGCACGGTCTTTTCCGCTTCGACCGCAATAAATTTGACCAGCCCCAGTCCAAGAATGATCCACCATGAAGTCATGTCCAGCGGGACAGTCTGGAACAAGGCCTGCATCGGTGGGGCGTAGGTGAACAGAATCTGGAACACGATCAGCAGGAGGGTCATCCAGATCGCCACCGGATTGCCGCTGAAAATGTCCCGACGGAAGGCGGTGGCGGTGAAGCGCCGCACATTGAACAGATACACCAGTTCGCCAACGACCAGCATGTTGACCGCCGCGGTGCGCGCGAGATCGATGCTGCCGCCGCGCGCAAGCTCCCATTGAAAGACGGCAAAGGTCACCGCGATCATCAGCAGGCTGACGTAAACGATGCGGATGGCCAGCAGCCGCGTGATCAGGGGCTCACTGGGCGGGCGCGGCGGCCGGCCCATCACGCCGGCCTCGGCCGGCTCGAAGGCCAGTGCCAGCGCCAGCGTCACCGCCGTGACCATGTTCACCCACAGAATCTGGCCGGCCGTGACAGGCAATGCCAAACCGGCGAACACCGCCAGCAGGATCACGCCCGCCTCCCCGCCATTGGTCGGCAGGATGAACAGCAGCGACTTCTTGATGTTGTCGAACACCACCCGGCCCTCGCGCACAGCGCGGGCGATGGTGGCGAAATTGTCATCGGTGAGCACGAGGTCGGAGGCCTCGCGGGCGGCGTCGGTCCCCTTGCGGCCCATCGCCACGCCGATGTTGGCGCCCTTGAGGGCGGGTGCATCGTTGACGCCGTCGCCGGTCATGGCGACCAGTTCGCCCTGATCCTGCAGCGCAGTCATCAGACGCAGCTTGTGCGCGGGGCTGGCGCGGGCGAACACGTCCGTTTCAAGGGCGCGGCGCTGCAATGTCGCGTCGTCCAGGGTTTCCACGGTTTCGCCGGTGAGCACGTTGTCGGCATTCAGGCCCAGTTGCTGGCCGATGGCCGCCGCCGTGATGGCGTGATCGCCCGTGATCATTTTGACGCGCAGGCCGGCGCTCTGGCATTCGGCCACGGCCTTGATCGCCTCTTCGCGCGGCGGGTCGATGAGGCCGGCCAGGCCCAGCAGGGTGAAGCGCTTGGTGATGTCGTCGATAGAGAGGGCGGTCGTGCCGGCAGGCATGTCGGCGCGCGCCAGCGCCAGTACGCGCTGCCCTTCGCCGGCGGCCTCGTCCATGCGCGTTTCCCAGGCGGCGCGGTCGAGCGGCTGGCTGCCGGCGTCCTGTTCGCACAGGTCGAGCACGCGCTCCGGCGCACCCTTGAGCAGCACGAACGCATGGCCCTGATGATCGTGATGCAGTGTGGCCATGAAGCGGTTTTCCGATTCGAACGGGATTTCATCGATACGGGGCATTTCGTCGGCGGCATCTTGTGGATCCAGCCCCGCCTTGCGGGCGAAGCTCAGCAAGGCCCCTTCGGTGGGGTCGCCGACGAGCGTCCAGCCTGTCTCGTCGTCATGCTTGAGCTGGGCATCGTTGCATAGCAGGGCGCAGCGGGCCAGCGCCTGCAGCGCGTCGTCCTGCGCCGCATCCACGGCCTCGCCGTCGCGCTGGAAGCCGCCCTCCGGCGCATAGCCGGTGCCGCTGACGTCGAGCGTGTGGTCGGGCAGCATGATCCGCACTGCCGTCATCTCGTTGCGCGTCAGCGTGCCGGTCTTGTCCGAGCAGATGATGGTGACCGAACCGAGCGTCTCCACCGCCGGCAGCCGTCGAACGATGGCATTGTTTTTGGCCATGGCGCGGGTGCCGATGGCAAGCACGATGGTCACGATCGCAGGCAGGCCTTCGGGAATCGCCGCGACCGCCAGTCCCACCACAGCCTTGAACGCCTCCAGCAGGCCCATATCGTGCATGAAATGCCCGTAGAGAAACATGATCAGTCCCACGGCCAGAATAAGCAGCGTGATCTGGCGGGCGAATTGATCGAGTCGACGGACGAGCGGGGTGACCAGCGACTGCGTCTCGTCGACGAGCGAGCCGATATGGCCCATCTCGGTTGCCTTGCCGGTAGCGACCACCAGCCCCTGTGCCTGACCGAAACTGACTACCGTGCCCGAATAGGCCATGCAGGTGCGATCGCCGACGGAGGCATCGGCGGCCACCGGTTCGGTGCCTTTTTCCACCGGCATCGACTCGCCGGTGATGGCGGCCTCGTTGACGCGCAGGTTCTTGACGCGAATCAGACGCAGGTCGGCCGGCACCCGGGCGCCGGATTCCAGCATCACAATGTCGCCCGGCACCAGCAGGTCGGCCTCGATCTCATGACGCTCGCCATCGCGCAGCACCGTGGCGTGGCTGGCCAGCATGGCACTCACCGCTTCCAATGCTTCCTCGGCCTTGCCTTCCTGAATGAAACCGATCGCGGCGTTGATGAGCACCACACCGAAAATCACCCCCGCATCCATATAGTCCTCGAGTGCAAAGGTCACGCCGCCGGCAACCAGCAGCACATAGATCAGGGGATTGTGGAACTGCATGACAAAACGCAACCAGGGCCCGCGCCGCTTTGGCGGCGGCAGGCTGTTGCGGCCATGCTGCTCGAGACGCCGTTCGGCCTCCTCGCGGCTCAGGCCCGTGCCGGTGGACACCGACTGGGTTTCGAGCGTCTCGTCCACCGACTGGGCATGCCAGCGCGGCGATCGATCGGTTGAAGATGAATTGTTCGGCATCGTTGAAACTCCATATGAAGAATTGTGGATTGACCGGGTAAACGCGACGCCGACGGCCGTTATGCGCGAGTCCGCCGCACGCGCCCGATCCCCTGCAGTATGGGAAGTGGCGGCTCAGACCACAAAGAAGGTAGCCAAAGCCAGGAATGAAGCAAAACCGACCACGTCGGTCACCGCAACGAGCAGGACACCGCCGGCCATGGCCGGATCGATGCCGACGCGATCCAGCATCAGCGGAATCAGGGTGCCGCTCAGGGCGGCGGTGAGCAGGTTGATGACGATGGCCAGGGCAAAAACAAGCGCCAGCGGAACATTGCCAAACCAGGTGGCAGCCGCGATGGCCACCACCAGTGCCCAGAACACGCTGTTGACCAGGCTGACCCCCAGCTCTTTCAGCAGCAACTGGCGGGCATTGCCCCGCCCCACCTGATCCTGGGCCAAGCCCCGGATCACCAGCGCCAAGCTCTGCGTACCGGCCACGCCGCCCATGGTGGCGACTATCGGCATGAGTATTGCCACCGCCACCATTTCTTCGATGGTGGCGCCGAACTGACCGATCACCCAGGCGGCGGCGAAGGCCGCGACCAGATGGACGCCGAGCCAGATGCCGCGACGCATTGCGCTGCCCATCACCGGGGCGAACATGTCGACTTTTTCATGCAGGCCGGCCGGGGCCAGGACGGAGTGGTCGGCTTCATCGCGGATCACGTCCACCATGTCGTCCACGGTAATGCGGCCGAGCAGCTTGCCGTCCGCATCCACTACCGGCGCAGAAACAAGGTCGAGATCCTGAAACAGCCGCGCCACCCTGCGTGCCGCCATGTCGGCCGGGATCCCTTCCGGCTTCCGTTCCATCACACTCGATACGGTCCGTTGCGGATCCAGCGAAACCAGGTCGGCAAGCGGTAGCCGTCCCTCGTAGCGACCCTGCAAGTCCACCACTATCAGGGTGTCGGTCAATGCCGGCAGTTTCTTCTGCGTACGACGCAGCCAGCGCAGATAGCGCTGCACCACTTCCAGCGTAACGTCCGAGCGCACGGTAATGGCGTCCTGGTCCATGAGGCCGCCGGCGGTGTCCTCGGGAAAGGCGCGCAGGGTCTCCAGGGTCCGGCGCCGCTGAATGTGCATGGCCTGCACCACCGCGTCCATGACCGTCGCCGGCACCTCGTCATAAAGGTCGGCGAGTTTGTCCATGTCCAGCTTCGCCATCGCGGCCGCGAGCCTGTCAGGCGCGCTTTCCCGGATCAGCTGGGCACGCACTTCTTCATTGGCTTCCAGCAGCACCTCGCCGCTGGTCTCCGGATCAAGCTGCCGCCAAACCGATATACGCGATTCCGGCGGAACCGATTCCAGGACGTCGGCGATCGCAGCCGGATGCAGCGCCGCGAGCATTTGTCGGGCTTCGTCGAGGTGCCCATCGATGATCAGGGTTCTGAGTTTTTCCAAAATCATTCCCTATGGGTGGCCACCGGCTTGTCCGGGCCGGCTGCAGGGCCCGCTACGGGCGCGCAGGCCGGAATGCGGGCTCAAGCAGGACGATTATTAACATCTATCCTTAAACATAGTTCACCACCTGCCCACCGGTTCGCCGGATGCCGGGCGCTTCAACAGGGAATAAAAAGGGCCTATGGAAGAAGACCCGCATTGGTACAAGGACGCGATCATCTACGAGTTGCACGTCAAGGCCTTTTTCGACGGCAACGAGGATGGCATAGGCGACTTCACCGGACTGATCGCCAAGCTTGATTACCTGCAGGAACTGGGCGTGAATACGCTCTGGCTGTTGCCGTTTTACCCCTCGCCGGGACGCGACGACGGCTATGACATTTCCGACTATCACGACGTCCATCCCAGCTTCGGCGCGATGGCGGACTTTCGCAGCTTCATCGACGAAGCCCACCGCCGCGACCTGCGCGTGATCACCGAATTGGTGATCAACCACACCTCGGATCAGCACCCGTGGTTCCAGGCGGCACGTCGTGCGCCGCCCGGATCGGCCAAGCGAGACTACTACGTGTGGAGCGACAGCGATGCGAAGTACGCCGGCACGCGCATCATTTTCAGCGATTCGGAAAAATCCAACTGGACCTGGGACGAGGAGGCGCAGGCCTTTTACTGGCATCGCTTCTTCTCCCACCAGCCCGACCTCAACTTCGCCCATCCGCATGTGTTCAAGGCGCTGATGAAAGCGATGCGCTTCTGGTTCGATGCCGGGGTCGACGGCATGCGGCTGGATGCGGTGCCGTACCTGTGCGAGCGCGAGGGCACCAACAACGAGAATCTGGCGGAGACGCATGCGGTGATCAAAAAGATGCGCGCAGAACTCGACCTCCATTACAAGAACCGCATGTTCCTGGCGGAGGCGAACCAGTGGCCGGAGGACGTGCGCGAATATTTCGGCGACGGCGACGAATGCCACATGGCCTATCACTTCCCGCTGATGCCGCGCATGTACATGGCCATCGCGCAGGAAGACCGCCACCCGATCGTCGAGATCATGGAACAGACACCGGACATTCCGGACAGCTGTCAGTGGGCCGTTTTCCTGCGCAATCACGACGAACTGACGCTGGAAATGGTGACCGACCGCGAGCGCGACTATCTCTACCAGACCTATGCCAGCGACCCGCAGGCGCGCCTCAACCTCGGCATTCGCCGCCGGCTGGCTCCGCTGCTGGAAAACGACCGCCATCGCATCGAACTGATGAACCTGCTGCTGATGACGATGCCGGGTTCGCCGATCCTTTATTACGGCGACGAAATCGGTATGGGCGACAACATTCTGCTTGGCGACCGCAACGGCGTGCGGACGCCGATGCAGTGGAACGACAGGGCGAACGGCGGGTTTTCCGCCACCGATCGGGCGCGGCTTTTCCTGTCCCCGATCGACGACCCCGTCTACGGCTTCGGCGCAGTCAACGTCGAGGCGCAGCATCGCAATCAGTCCTCGCTGCTCAACTGGACCCGGCGCCTGATCGCCATGCGCCGCGCGCACCAGGCCTTCGGCCGCGGCACGCTGCGCTTTTTGCGGCCCGGCAACCGCAAGATTCTCGCCTATCTGCGCGAGCACGAGGACGAGACGATCCTGTGCGTGGCCAACCTGTCGCGCGCGCCGCAGGCGGTGGAACTGGACCTGTCCGCATTCAAGCAGCGGGTGCCGGTGGAACTGATGGGCCGCAGCCGCTTTCCACCGATCGGCGATCTGCCCTATCTGCTTACCCTCAGCGGCCATGGTTTCTATTCCTTTCGCCTGGCGACCGACGTCGAGGCGCCGTCCTGGCACGAGGAGCGTCCGGTGCCGCCGGACCTGCCGGTGCTGGTGCTGGTCGACAGCGGCTGGCACACGCTGTTCGCGCGTGCGGAAGATGGGGAAGGGGTGAACCCGCTGATGGCACGGCGCGCGCGGGAACAACTCGAGCGGCGGGTGATTCCGGGCTACCTCCGGGAACGGCCGTGGTTCGTCGACCGGGATGCCGGCATGGAGAAGTACGCGTTCAGCATGATGCGCGAATGGTCCACCGAGTCCGACAGCTGGCTGCTGACCACGGTCGATGTCACGCTGCCCAACGCGGGGACGCACCGCTATGCCATTCCGCTGGCGCTGGCCTGGGAGGACGAGGAAGAAGGCCGCGTCGGCGCATTGCTGCACGCCACCCTGGCCAAGGTGCGGCGGCGTGCGCGGGTCGGCGTGCTGTTCGATGCCTTCTGGGACGACCACTTCTGCTGCGCCCTGGCGGGAGCGATGGGACGCGGCGAGACGATCAACATGGGCAAGGGCTCGATAGCGTTCAAAGCAACCGACGCCTACCCGGGTTTTGACTGTCAGGCAGGCGCCGGGGTCATCACGCACGAGCTTTCCGAACGCGGACATTTACGGGTAAACCTCGGTAACCGGATGGTGCTGAAGGGCTATCGCCGGCTGCTGGACGGGACCCATCCAGAACTTGAAATATCGCGTTTCCTGACCCTGACAGCGAAGTTCCCACACGTGCCGAAGCTGGCCGGCTCGGTTGAATTCGCCAACGCGCAGGGGAAAGGTTCGACGCTCGCGATTCTCGAGTGCTATGCAGAAAACCAGGGCGACGCCTGGCACTACACGCTGGATTATCTGGAGCGCCATCTGGATGCAAGCCGTGTCAGCACCGAGTCACAGCCGGATGCCAGCCACGCCGCCTACCTGGCGTTGATGAAGACACTCGCGCAGCGCACGGCGCAATTCCACCAGGCGCTGGCCCTGCCCGACGACGCAGGCGCCTTTGGCAGCACGCCCGTCACCGCGGCCGATATCGTCAACTGGGTCAAGGCGACGCGACACAAGATGGAGCAGATGTTTGACCGCCTGGAGCAGGCGCTGCCGCATCTGGCCGACCCGGCACAGCGCCTTGCCCGCAGCCTGCGCGAGGCACGCCCGCGGCTCTATCGGCGCATTGTTCGGGCCTCCGGGATACGGGTGGACGCAATGAAGACTCGCTGTCATGGTAACTATCACCTCGGCCAGGCCTGGCTCGTCAGCAACGATTTCCTGATTGCCAACTACGGCGGAGAGCCTGGGCGCAGCTGGGACGAGCGCCGTCGCAAGCAAGTGCCGCTGCAGGATGTGGCGGGCATGCTGCAGTCGCTGGGCAAGGCCGGGGCCACCGCACTGGGCGAGGTGACTGCCGATTCGCCGGAGGCGGGCGCGGCACTGCAGCGCCATGTCGACGATTGGGAGCAGGCGGCGCAGCAGGCGTTTTTGCAGGGCTACCGCAAGGCCATGGCCGGCCATCCGTCGTACCCGGCCGAGTCCGCGGAAGCAGAAGCGCTGATAACGCTATTCCTCGCCGAAAGATTGATTCTGCAGGTCAACGACGCACTCGCGCAGGATTCGGCCGGCGTCGGTGCCGCGATGCGGCATCTGATCCAGCTCGCGCAACGCTGAAAAAGGAGAATGAACATGGCAACACGACGCCACGATATGCCCTTCGGAACGCAGATCACGCCGGACGGCGTGCAGTTTCGCCTGTGGGCACCCGGCTGCGAACAGGTCGGCCTGTGCCTCGCCGAAGTGCCCCACGAACCTGTGTCGTCGATGACTGCAAGCGGCGACGGCTGGTTCGAGCTGACCGTGCCCGATGCCGGAGTCGGGACGCGCTACCGCTTCGAAGTCGGTGACGGCCTGCGCGTGCCGGATCCGGTCTCGCGCTGCAACCCGGACGATGTGCATGGCGCCAGCGAAGTGATTGACCCCGAGGCCTTCGACTGGCAGGACGAAGCATGGCGCGGGCGCCCGTGGGAGGAGGCGGTGGTGTACGAATTGCACGTCGGCACTTTTTCGCCCGAGGGGACGTTCGCCGGCGTGATCGAGCGGCTGGATTATCTGGTCGAACTGGGCGTGACGGCGATCGAGCTGATGCCGGTGGCGGATTTTCCGGGCGCGCGCAACTGGGGCTACGACGGTGCGCTGCTGTTCGCGCCGGACAGCTGCTACGGCCGGCCGGAGGATCTGAAGGCGCTGGTCCAGGCCGCGCATGCGAAGGGCCTGATGGTGCTGCTCGATGTTGTGTACAACCATTTCGGCCCGGAGGGCAACTACCTCTTCGTCTACGCGAAAAAATTCTTCACCGAGCGCCACCACACGCTATGGGGTGCGGCGATCAACTTCGACGGCGCGGACAGCCGCCCGGTGCGCGAGTTCTTCATCCACAACGCGCTCTACTGGCTGACGGAATTTCACTTCGACGGTCTGCGCCTGGATGCAGTGCACGCGATCATCGACGATTCCACGCCGCACATCCTGACCGAGCTGGCGGCGCGCGTACATGCCGCCATTGATCCTGAACGCCGGGTGCATCTGGTGCTGGAGAACGACGCCAACGAAGCGCGCCATCTTGGACCTGGCCGCTACGTCGCGCAGTGGAACGATGACATCCACCACGCGCTGCATGTCCTCGCGACCCGCGAGACCGACGGCTATTACGCGGACTATGCGGATGACCCCGCCCGCCATCTCGGGCGCTGCCTTACCGAGGGCTTCGCGTACCAGGGCGAGGCCTCGGCTTATCGCGATCACACGGCGCGCGGCGAGCCGAGCGCGCATCTGCCGCCGCAGGCCTTCGTCTCCTTTTTGCAGAACCACGACCAGGTGGGCAACCGTGCATTTGGCGAGCGCATTGGCCAGCTCGCGCCGGCGGCCGCGGTGCGCGCGGCGGCGGCGGTTTACCTGCTGGCGCCGGCTGTTCCCATGCTGTTCATGGGCGATGAGTTTGCCGCAACGACGCCGTTCTGCTTTTTCTGCGACTTTGGCGGCGACCTGCGCGAGGCGGTGACCGAGGGGCGGCGCCGTGAATTTCGCAAGTTCGAGCGCTTCGCCGACGCAGCAACCCAGGCCGCGATCCCCGATCCCAACCAGGAAGAGACTTTTCTCGCCTCGAAGCTCGACTGGGCATCGCTCGATGATCCGGAACGCACGGACTGGCTGGCCTATTACCGCGAACTGTTGCGGCTGCGCCAGCAGGTCATCGTGCCGCGGCTACACGGCATGGCGGGCCACGCCGGCACATTCGAAACGTTTTCATCCACAGGCCTGCGGGTGAACTGGCGCCTCGGCGACGGTTCGACACTACACCTGCTGGCTAACCTGTCCGGCGAAGCGACCCGTGTGGCCGTCACACCCGGGGAAACGCTGTTTGCCCTGGCCCTGGCCACGGCGGACGGCAAAGATGAACTGGCACCGTGGTCGGTGCTGTGGACACTTGAGGCATCGCCATGAGCGCATTGCTTGATCAACTGTGCAAGCGCTGCGGAGTGCTGCCCGACTACCGCGACATCTGGGGCGGTCTTCATCAGACCCCCGATACCACGAAGCGCGCCCTGCTCGCCGCCATGGGCCTGCCGGCGAACAGCGACGAAGAGGCCGCCGCGTCCCTGCAGGCGCTGGACCGGCGCGACTGGGC
Organism: Hydrogenophilales bacterium; assembly: GCA_024636675.1. Lineage (GTDB taxonomy): Bacteria > Pseudomonadota > Gammaproteobacteria > Burkholderiales > Thiobacillaceae > Thiobacillus. The sequence goes on from JAGXGM010000089.1 coordinate 31,841, forward strand.
GCGGCCGCTGCCGCCGGTGATGGTGGTGCGCGAGCCGGCGCGACCGCACCGCATCGCCATCACGCTGCCGCTGGCCGAGGAAAAGCAGGCCTGGCGCTGGCGCCTGCAGCACGAGTCGGGAACGGAAGACGGGGGCGAATGCGTGCCGGCGGAGCTGGAGGCGGCCGGACGCTGCGAACTCGACGGCGATACCTTCGTGCGACGGATGCTGGTGCTGGATCTGGCGGTGGAGCCGGGCTATCACCGCATCTTTCTGGCGCGTGCCGACGACCAAGAGGAATCTGCCGAGATGTCGTTCATCGTCGCCCCCGCGACCTGCTATGTGCCGCCGGCCATCCAGGGCGAGGGGCGCACCTGGGGCTTCGCGGCCCAGCTCTACGGCATCCGCTCCGAACGCAACTGGGGCATCGGCGACTTCGGCGATCTGCGCAACCTGATCGAGTACTGCGCTGCAGTCGGGGCCAGCACGGTGCTGCTCAGCCCGTTGCACGCGCTGTTTCCGGACGCCCCCGAACACGCCAGTCCCTATAGTCCTTCCAGCCGCTCGTTCTTCAATACGCTATACCTCGACGTCGAGGCCATCGCCGATTTCGATGAGTGCGAGGAAGCCCGGACGATGGTGCACGTGCCGCAGTTCCAGGCGCGGCTGCGGGCATTGCGCGCCGCCGACCAGGTCGATTACCGTGGCGTGGCGGGACTTAAAAATCAGGTTCTCGAATGCCTGTATGAACATTTCCGCAGCGAACACCTCGAACACGACAGCGAATGGGCGAAGGAATTTCGCGCCTTCCAGGTCGAGCACGGCGAAAGCCTGCGCCGCCAGGCGCTGTTCGAGGCGTTGCAGGCGCATTTCCGCGAGCAGGACAGCACAGTATGGGGCTGGCCGGCATGGCCCGAGGCTTATCGCGACCCACACGCGCCCGAAGTGGAGGCTTTCTGCGAAGCCCATCTGATGCGGGTGGAGTATTTCGAATACCTGCAGTGGCAGGCATCCCGACAGCTGGCCGCCGTGGGCACCCGTTCGTGGGAACAGGGGCTCGGCGTCGGCGTGATGCTCGATCTGGCGATCGGCGTGGCGGAAGGCGGCGCGGCGGCATGGCGCGATCGCGAACTTTATGCATTCGACGCCAGCATCGGCGCGCCCCCCGACCTGATCAACCGCATGGGGCAGGACTGGGGCCTGCCGCCATGGATCCCGCACCGGCTGGCTGACGCCGCCTATGTGCCGTTTATCGAACTTTTGCGCGCCAACATGCGCGATGCCGGCGCATTGAGACTCGACCATGTAATGGGGCTGCAGCGCCTGTTCTGGGTGGCACGCGGGCTGCCCATCGCAGAAGGCGCTTACGTGCTTTATCCGTTCCAGGATCTACTCGGCATCCTCGCGCTGGAGAGCCGGCGCAACCGCTGCCTGGTGGTGGGCGAGGATCTCGGTACGGTGCCGGAGTCGGTGCGTGATGCATTGCACCCGATGAATGCGCTGTCGACGCGGCTGCTGTATTTCGAGCGCCAGGAAAACGGCCGGCTGCAGCCGCCGCAGGCCTACCCTGAGAATGCGGTGGCCGCCGTGACGACTCACGACCTGCCGACATTGGCCGGCTTCTGGCAGGGGCTGGATATCGATCTGCGCGCCCAGCTTCATCTGTTTCCGGACGATGAGGTGCGCAACCAGCAGGTGGTCACCCGCTCGGAGGACCGCGCGCAACTGCTGGTGGCGCTGGATGGCGAGGGTGTGCTGCCACCCGGCAGCGGGATGCAGCCGGTTGCCTTCCCCGAAATGACGCCCGAACTGGCGGCCGCGGTCTACACCTATCTGGCGCGGGCGCCCTCCAAATTGATGCTGCTGCAGATGGAAGACTGCTTCGGCGTGCGCGAGCAGCCCAATCTTCCAGGCACGGTGGAGCCGGTCTATCCGAACTGGCGGCTGAAGATGCCGCTCAATCTGGAGGCGTGGCACGACAACCCCTGGCTGCAGGTCATTCTGCCGGCGATGCGACAGGAACGTCCGGTGGCCCGGGTGTCCGGCCCGGCCGGCGGAATGGGGGAGGGGGTGCGCCTGTGGATTCCGCGCGCCACCTACCGATTGCAGATGAACCGCGATTTCAAACTGCACCAGGCGACGAAGCTGCTGCCCTATCTGGATGAACTCGGGGTCAGCCATTGTTATCTATCGCCGATTTTCAAGGCACGCGCCGGCAGCCGCCATGGCTACGACATCACCGACCACAGCAGCCTCAATCCGGAAATTACCGACGCTGAGGACTTCGAGCAGTTCGTTGCGGAATTGAAGCGTCGCGGCATGGGCCAGATCATCGACATGGTGCCCAATCACATGGGCATCATGGGCGCCGACAACGGCTGGTGGCTGGACGTGCTGGAGAATGGTCCGGCCTCCCGCTTTGCCGGCTATTTCGATATCGACTGGTATGCCCGTGCCGGAGAACTGCCGGGACGGGTGCTGCTGCCGGTGCTGGGCGACCACTATGGCGCGGTGCTCGAAAGCGGTGAGCTCCGGCTCGAATTCAATGCGAAAGAGGGGAGCTTCAGCGTGTTCTATTACGAGCACCGCTTCCCGGTGGACCCCCGCGAGTACCCGCACATCCTGGGTCATGATCTGGCACGTCTGCAGGCACGTCTGGGCACCGAGGACATATCGCTGCTGGAATTCCAGTCACTGGTCACGGCCTTCGGTCATTTGCCGGGGCGCGACAGCATGGATCCGGAATCGGTCGACGAGCGCAACCGGGACAAGGAAGTGCACAAGCACCATCTGGCCTCGCTGTATATCGGCAGCGCCGACATTGCACAATTCATCGACGAGAACGTAACGGAATGCAACGGCACGACGGCACCGGGCAGCGAGCGTTTCGACCTGATGCACGAACTGCTGCAGGCCCAGGCTTACAGGCTGGCGTTCTGGCGCGTGGCGTCTGACGAGATCAACTACCGCCGCTTCTTCGACATCAACGACCTGGCTGCGCTGCGCATGGACAACCCGGAGGTGTTCGAGGCCACGCATCGCCTGGCACATGAACTGCTGGCGCGCGGCTATGTGAACGGGCTGCGCATCGATCATCCGGATGGTCTGTATGACCCGCAGGAATATTTCGAGCGCCTGCAGGCGATGGTGGCGGCCATGGCACCCAGAACAGATGAAGAAAACACGCGGCCGCTGTATCTGGTGGTGGAGAAAATTCTCGCTGCCCACGAACATCTTCCGGAGTCGTGGCCGATTCACGGCACCACCGGCTACGACTTCGCGGCGGCGTGCAGCGGCCTGTTCGTCGACGCCGCTGCCGAAGATGCTTTCACTCACATTTATCAGAACTTCATCCACGCGCGCCCGGATTTCAACGAGCTGGTGCGCGCCAACAAGCACCTGATCATGGAAACCTCGCTGGCGGGCGAACTGCAGGTGCTGGCGAGCCAGCTGACACGGCTGGCAAAGGGGGACCGCCGCACCTGCGATTTCACCTTCAACAGTCTGCGTGGCGCGCTGGCCGAAATCGTGGCCAGTTTCCCGGTCTACCGCACCTATGTCGCACACTGCGAAACTGCGCCGGACGACGTCCGCTACGTGGAGTGGGCAGTGGGGGTGGCGAAGAAGCGCAGCCAGGCGGCGGATACCAGTATTTTCGATTTCGTTCGCGATGTGCTGCTGGCGCGCCAGGGACAGGGCCGCGACGAGGGCTACCGCGAAACGGCATGTGCCTTCGCCATGAAGTTCCAGCAGTACAGCAGCCCGGTGATGGCAAAGTCGGTGGAGGACACCACTTTTTACCAGTACAACCGGCTGGTGGCCTTGAACGAGGTGGGCAGCGAGCCGCACCGCTTCGGCGTCTCGCTGGCAGCCTTCCACCATGAGAATCAGGCGCGCGCGCGCCGCTGGCCGCACGCCATGCTGGCCGGCTCCACCCACGACAACAAGCGTTCGGAGGACGTTCGGGCACGGCTCGCCGCGCTCTCCGAACTGGCGGGCGAATGGCGCCTCGTGTTGTCCCGCTGGAGCAAGCTCAACCGCAGCAAGCGCCGCAAGCTGGACGCCGGGAACGCACCCAGCCGCAACGACGAGTATCTGCTGTACCAGACACTGCTCGGAATCTGGCCGTTCGAGACGCCGAACGCCGAAGACATGGCGCAGCTTGCGGAACGGGTCGAGTCCTACATGATCAAGGCCGTGCGCGAGGCCAAGGTGAGCAGTTCGTGGATGAATCCGAACGCAGACTACGAGGCGGCGACCGGCGACTTCGTCCGCGCGCTGCTGGCGCCCGAGCCGAACAACCTGTTTCTGCGCGACTTCATCCCATTCCAGCAACAGGTCGCGCACATCGGCGCCTTCAACAGCCTGGCGCAATTGCTGCTCAGGCTCACGTCGCCCGGCGTGCCGGACTTCTATCAAGGCAGCGAGTTGTGGGACTTCAGCCTGGTCGATCCCGACAATCGGCGGCCGGTGGACTATGCACAGCGGCAGGCGGCGCTGCGGTCGATCCGGGCCGCGTGCGACGAACGCGGCGCGGCGGCATGTGCGGGCGAACTGCTCGACCGGCTGCAGGACGGTCAAATCAAGCTATATCTGACATGGAAGACATTGGCGCTGCGCCGCGCGTGCGAGGCGCTGTTTCGCGATGGCGACTACCTGCCGCTCAAGACCCACGGCGCGCGCGCAGAACAGCTTTGCGCCTTCTCCCGCCATGCCCACGGCGAGAGGCTGGTGGTGCTGGTGCCGCGCCTGTTCGGCAGCCTGATGGACGGCGGCGCCCGGCCGACCGGCGCTGCGGTGTGGGGCGATACCTGGGTCGAGCTGCCGGAGCGCATGCAAACGCAATGGATCAATGTGCTGACCGATCAGCAGATCGAGACGCAGCAGCTGGCCGGGACGCCTGGACTGCTGCTGGCGCAGGTGTTCGAGTGGTTTCCCTATGCGCTGCTGCGTGCCAACGAAAATCCCCAATCATTACCCGAGGAGGAGCAACATGACTGAAACCAACCCAAACGAACAGGAAAGCGGTGCGCGGCGATTCTGGCATCGCCACCGTTTAGCGATCATTGTCGCGGTGATCGCCGTCGCAATCATCGGCTGGCTGGCTGCCTCCAAGGGCACCGCGATGAGACAGGCGCAGGAAACCGTTGCGGCCCAGCGCGCCGAATGGGTCAAGCAGGCCGAGGCACACCAGGCCGGCATGGTGAAGCAATCGCTGAACCTGTTCGGCGTGCCGCTGGCCTGGGCGGTTCGCCGCGAAATGATGGCGGGGAACCTGGACCAGGTGGACCAGTACGTGATCGACCTGGTGAAACTGGACGGGATCCAGGGGGTGACGGTGGCGCAGGCGGACGGCAGCATCGCCGTGGCCAGCGACCGCAGACACCTGGGCACGGCCTTCGGCAGCCTCTATGCCGAACGTCATCTGACTGCGGAGCAGATTACTGCCGAGGAAAGAGCGCCCGGGCAATGGTTGCTGGTGGTGCCGGTGATGGGACTGAATGCACGTCTCGGCACAGTGGCCATCGAGTACCGCGCGCCGCCGTTCGCATCGCCCGCAACGGCTGAATAAGGGCCGATCAGGCCTCGCGTTGCAGCAACACCACGGAGCGCGGCGACACATCCAGGCAGGTGCCTGCCCGATGCGGCGGCGCCGCGTCGACCCAGCCGCGCGCAGTGTCGAGCAGCAGCGCCCAGCGTTGACCCCAGCGTGTTTCCGGCAGGGTGAACGGCAACATCTCATGATGGGCATTGAAGATCAGGTAGAAGCTGGCATCGGTCACCGGGTCGCCATGCGTGTTGGGGTTGGGAATGGTGTCGCCATTGATGAAGATGCCGAGGCTCTTGGCGAAGCCTTCACCCCAGTCCTCTTCGCTCATCTGCGTGCCTTCGTTGGTGAACCAGGCAATATCCTCGCAGTCGGCGCCATGGATGGCACGGCCGAGGAACCAGCGGCGACGGCGGAACGCCGGGTGGGCATGGCGAAAGGCGATCAGTCGCTGGGTGAAGCCATGCAGTTTCTGGTCGGCCTCTGCCCAGTCGAGCCATGAGAGTTCATTGTCCTGGCAGTAGGCATTGTTGTTGCCGTTCTGGGTGCGGCCGATTTCGTCGCCTGCGAGCAGCATGGGCACGCCTTGCGACAGCATCAGGGTAACGAGGATATTGCGCTGCTGGCGCGCGCGCAGGGCAAGGATGTTGGGATCGTCGGTGGGGCCCTCGACCCCGCAGTTCCACGAACGGTTGTCGTTGGTGCCGTCGCGATTGTCCTCGCCGTTGGCGAGATTGTGCTTGTCCTGGTAGGACACCAGGTCGCGCAGGGTGAAACCGTCATGGGCGGTGACGAAATTGATGCTGGCGAACGGATTGCGCGAGTTGTTGGCGTAGAGGTCGGAACTGCCGGTGAAGCGGTAGGCGAATTGGGCCAGTGTTTCGTCCTGGCCGCGCCAGAAATCGCGAACGCTGTCGCGATATTTGTCGTTCCACTCCGACCAGCCAGGCGGGAAATTGCCCACCTGGTAACCGCCTTCGCCGACGTCCCACGGCTCGGCAATCAGCTTGACCTGGCTGATCACCGGGTCCTGCTGGATCAGGTCGAAGAAGGCGGACAGGCGATGCACGTCATGCAGCTCGCGCGCCAGCGCGGCGGCGAGGTCGAAGCGGAAGCCGTCCACGTGCATCTCGAGCACCCAGTAGCGCAGCGAATCCATGATCAGCTGCAGCACGTGGGGGTGGCGCATGTTGAGGCTGTTGCCGGTGCCGGTGTAGTCCATATAGTGGCTGCAGTCGTCCTCCAGCAGCCGGTAGAAATATGCGTTGTCGATACCCTTCAAGTTCAGCACCGGGCCGAATTCGTTGCCCTCGGCGGTGTGGTTGTAGACCACGTCGAGGATGACCTCGAGCCCGGCCTGATGCAGGTCCTTCACCATCTGCTTGAACTCGGCGACGGCGGCACCCGGATCCTTGTTGGCTGCGTAGTCGATGTGCGGCGCAAGGTAGGAGATGGAGTTGTAGCCCCAGTAATTGCGCAGACCCTGGTCGACCAGATGCTTGTCGTGGACGAAATGGTGTACCGGCATCAACTCGACGGCGGTGACGCCGAGATGCCTCAGATAAGCGATCGATGCCGGATGTGCGAGACCGGCATACGTGCCGCGCAGGTCGGGCGGCACCTCAGGATGCCGGGCGGTGAAGCCCTTGACGTGCAGTTCGTAAATGACGGTTTCGTGCCAGGGCCGCCGCAGCAAACGGTCACCTGCCCAGTCGAAGGCAGACTGCTGGACGATGCACTTTGGCATGAAGGGCGCGCTGTCTGCGTCGTTGCGCACGTTCGGGCCATCGCTGAAGTGATAGGGGAATACCACCTCATCCATGCGAACGTCGTCGTCGATGGCTTTGGCATAGGGGTCGAGCAGCAGCTTGGCGGGGTTGCAGCGATGTCCGTTGTACGGTTCCCACGGACCGTGCACACGAAACCCGTAACGCTGTCCCGGTTTGATTTCCGGAAAGTAGCCGTGCCAGCAGTGACCGCTGACCTCCGGCAAGTCGACGCGGGTTTCGCGGCCCGCGTCGTCAAACAGGCATAGCTCCACGCGCTCGGCGACTTCCGAGAACAGCGAGAAATTGGTACCTCCATTGTCACAAGTAGCGCCGAGCGGATAGGAATTCCCTGGCCAGATTTTCATATTTTTGGGTGCACGACAGTTTCGTTGGCTATAAATAAAAGATAGGACATATCAACAGACGAGGAAAACATTGTGGAGAAGCCGATGCTTGAACGGCGGGGACGTGAAAAAGTGATGGCGTTTGTCATGGCGGGAGGTGAGGGTTCACGCCTGCGGCCCCTGACGGGAGACCGCTGCAAGCCGGCGGTGCCATTTGGGAGCCGTTACCGCATTGTAGATTTTGTGTTGAGCAATCTGGCGAACTCCGATATTCGGTCAATTTATTTGCTGGTGCAATACATGCCGCAGTCGCTCATCGAGCATATCCGCAAGGCATGGACGGTTTCTGCGCTCTTTTCGGAGCAGTTCGTGACGGTGGTGCCGCCGCAGATGACCGAGGAACATATGCAGTTCGGCGGTACGGCCGATGCCGTGTATCAGAGCCTGAACCTGATGAACATGCATCGCCCGGATTTCGTGGCGGTATTCGGCGCGGACCATATTTACCGCATGGATGTGAGGCAGATGGTCCGTTTTCATTGCGAGAACGATGCCGATGTCACGGTGGCCGCGCTGCCTGTACCCCTCGACCAGGTTTCCAATTTTGGCATTATCGAAACCGATGCGGCAGGAAGAATTCACGGCTTCCATGAAAAACCCGCTCAGGCGAATCCGATGCCGAACGACCCGCTGCATGCCTACGCATCGATGGGAAATTATCTGTTCAGGGCGGATATGTTGAGGGAAGCGCTGGAGGAAGCACACCGGCGCGGCGAGACGGATTTCGGCCACCATGTGCTGCCTCGCCTGGCGAAGTCCAACCGGGTGTTTGCCTACGACTTTGCAACCAATGTAGTGCCCGGCACCAAGCCTTATGAGGAATCGAGCTATTGGCGAGATGTGGGCACGCTGGATACCTATTTCGAGGCGCACATGGATGTGCTCGGTATCGAGCCATGTTTCGACGCGTTCAATCCGCAATGGCCGATTTATTCCAGCCATTACCAGGGACCGACCGCGCGGGTGATTCGCGGCAACCTCGACAATGTGCTGATGGGCGCGGCGACCATCGTCAGCGACGCGACCATCCGCAACTCGCTGCTGCGGCGCGAGGTGGTGGTCGAGCCGGGCGCGGTGATCGAGGACTGCGTGATCATGGACTATGTGCGCGTGGGCGCCGGCGCCAAACTGCGCCGCGTCATCATCGACCGGCACAACAAGATCGCGCCCGGCACCGAAATCGGCTTCGATCACGAACGCGACCGCGCGGCCGGCTATCACGTCACCGAAGGCGGGCTCGTCGTGCTCCCGCTCGGCGATGTCCGGTATTACGCTCGCGAGGGATACCGTAACGGGAGCGGATATTCCGAATAACCGGAGGGGTTTGCCGCTGACCGAGCCTATGCGCGACAGCCATCGCAACGACAGGCTCCGCCGTTAATGTGCCTTTTCCCGAAAGATTCCCCGCCAAGCCGACATGGACACCTCCCTGCTGATTCTCAATGCCGGCTCTTCCAGCCTCAAATTCGCCGTTTACCAGGCAAACGCCACAGATGACCTGCAAGTGGCCTATCGCGGCGCCTTCGAGGAGATTGGGCGCAACGGGCGCTTCCAGGTGTTTCGCGCGCCCGATGCCGATGGCCTGATCGATCAGGCCATCGGCGCAGCCAATCACGAGCAGGCGCTGCAGCAGGTGCTGGACTGGCTGGAAACCCGCCACCCGGACCGCGCATTCCGCGCAGCCGGCCATCGCGTGGTGCATGGCGGTTCGGATTACATTCATCCGGTGCAGGTCGATACGACCGTGATGGCAGACCTGGAAAAGCTCATTCCGCTGAGTCCCCTGCATCAGCCCCATAACCTGGCGGGCATCCGCGCACTGGGCCGGTTGCGCCCGGACTTGCCGCAGATCGCCTGCTTCGACACCGCCTTTCACCACACCCTGCCTCCGATAGCCCGGCGCTTCGCCCTGCCGCGCGAACTCGGCGAACGCGGCATCCGCCGCTACGGTTTCCATGGCCTGTCCTACGAGCACATCGCCAGCGTGCTGCCGGACTATCTGGGCGCCGCAGCCGAGGGCCGGGTGGTGGTCGCCCATCTCGGCAACGGCGCCAGCCTGTGCGCGATGCGGCAGGGCCGCAGCGTGGAAACCTCGATGAGCTTCACCCCGCTGGATGGCATCCCCATGGCCAGCCGCAGCGGTGCGCTCGACCCGGGCGTGCTGCTCTATCTGCTGCGCGAGGAGGGCATGAGCCCGGATCAGCTGGAGGACCTGCTGCAGCATCGGGCCGGGCTGCTCGGCGTTTCCGGCATCAGCAGCGACGTGCGGGAACTGCTGGAAAGCGACGATCCGCATGCCACGGAAGCACTCGACCTGTTCGCCTATCGCACCGCCCAGGCCATCGCGGGCCATGCCGTCGCCCTGGGGGGCATCGACGCCCTGGTCTTCACCGCGGGCATCGGCGAGCACGCCGCGCCGGTGCGCGCCGCCATTTGCCACCATCTCACCTGGCTCGGCCTGACCCTCGACATGGCGGCCAACCAGCACCACGGCCCCCGCATCAGCCAGGCAGTCAGCCCTGTTTCAGCATGGGTCATCCCCACCGATGAGGAAAGGGTGATTGCGCGTCACGCCTGGGCGCTGACCGACCCGGCCAGCCTGTAACCGGGCGCCGACACAATCGAGCCAATCTTCACCCTTGAACGCACTGAAAAGGAGAACGCCATGAACAGCACCCATCCGGCTTCCAATCCCGTCCTTGCTGCCGACGAACTGGACAATATCGACGCCTACTGGCGCGCCTGCAATTACCTGGCGGCGGGCATGATCTACCTGCGCGACAATCCCCTGCTGCGCGAGCCGCTGCAGCCCGCGCACATCAAGGAACGCCTGCTCGGTCACTGGGGTGCGAGCCCTGGCCTCAGCTTCGCCTACGTCCATCTCAACCGGCTGATCAACAAGTACGACCTCGACGCCATCTTCCTGGCCGGCCCCGGCCATGGCGCGCCCGGCGTGCTGGCGCCGGTGTACCTGGAAGGGGTCTACAGCGAGGTGTATCCCAACAAGGGCGAAGACGAGGCGGGCATGCGCCGTTTCTTCAAGGCGTTTTCCTTCCCTGGCGGCATCGGCAGCCACTGCACCCCGGAAACCCCAGGCTCGGTCCACGAAGGCGGCGAACTCGGCTACAGCGTCTCGCACGCCTTCGGCGCGGCGTTCGACAACCCCGATCTCCTGGTGGCCGTGATGGTGGGCGACGGCGAGGCCGAAACCGGGCCGCTGTCGGCATCGTGGCATTCCAACAAGTTCCTTAACCCGATCCGCGATGGCGCGGTGCTGCCCATCCTGCATCTCAACGGCTACAAGATCCACAACCCGACGCTGCTGGCGCGCATCTCGCACGATGAACTGGAGAATCTGTTCCTCGGCTATGGCTGGACCCCGTATTTCGTCGAGGGATCGGACCCGATGACGATGCATGCCGAGATGGCCCGGGTGATGGAGCAGTGCGTGCTGGATATCCGCCGCATCCAGGACGAGGCGCGGCGAAGCGGCATCCCTGGACGACCGCGCTGGCCGATGATCGTGTTGCGCTCGCCCAAAGGCTGGACCGGTCCGGCCGAGGTGGATGGCAAGAAAGTCGAGGGTTTCTGGCGTTCGCACCAGGTGCCGCTGGCCGGTGTGCGCAGCAACCCGGCCCACCTGCAGCAACTGGAAGCCTGGCTGCGCAGCTATGACCCCGACACCCTGTTCGACGAGACAGGAAAACTGCGCCCCGAACTGAGGGCGCTGGCGCCCCAGGGCAACCGCCGCATGGGCGCCAACCCGCATGCCAATGGCGGTCACTTGCGCCGCGCGCTGCGGATGCCGGATTTCCGCGATTACGCCGTCGAATTACCGGGCCCCGGCAAGATCACGGCGGAAAACACGCGCCCGCTGGGCAAGCTGCTGCGCGACGTGATGGCGCAGAACATGGACAATTTCCGCGTCTTCGGCCCGGATGAGAACGCCTCCAACAGGCTGGACAATCTCTATGAGGTGACCAAGAAAACCTGGCTCGCCGACATCTACCCGGAAGATGCCGGCGGCAGCGAGCTGTCGCCCGACGGCCGGGTGATGGAAATGCTCTCGGAACACACCCTGGAGGGCTGGCTGGAAGGCTATCTGCTGACCGGCCGGCACGGCTTCCTGTCCACCTACGAGGCCTTCGTCCATGTGATCGACTCGATGTTCAACCAGCACGCCAAGTGGCTGGCGATGTCGAGGGAAATCTCGTGGCGGGCGCCGGTGGCGTCGCTCAATCTGCTGATCACCTCGACGGTGTGGCGCCAGGACCACAACGGTTTCACCCATCAGGATCCGGGCTTCCTCGACGTGGTGGTGAACAAGAGCCCCGCCGTGACCCGCATTTACCTGCCGCCGGATGTCAACACGCTGCTGGCGACGGCCGCCCACTGCCTGAAAAGCACCGATTACATCAACGTGATCGTCTGCGACAAGCAGAAGCACGTGCAGTACCTGGACATGGACGCGGCGATCAAGCACTGCACCAAGGGCATCGGCATCTGGGAATGGGCGAGCAACGACGCCGGTGCTGAGCCCGACGTGGTGATGGCCTGCGCCGGCGACATTCCCACCAAGGAGGCGCTGGCGGCGACGGTGCTGCTGCGCGAGCACTTTCCCGAGCTGAAGGTCCGCTTCATCAACGTGGTCAACCTGTACAAGATGGTGCCGCCGAGCGAACATCCGCACGGCCTCTCGGATCGGGATTTCGACAGCCTGTTCACCCTCGATCGCCCGGTGATATTCAACTTCCATGGCTACCCCTGGCTGATCCATCGCCTGGCTTACCGCCGCACCAACCACGACAACATGCACGTGCGCGGCTACAAGGAGAAGGGCAGCATCAACACGCCGCTGGAACTGGCGATCGAGAACGAAATCGACCGCTTCAGCCTGGCCATCGACGCGATCAACCGCGTCCCCGGCCTGCATGTGGCCGGCGCCCACGTCAAGGAAAAGCTGCGCGACATGCAGATCGAGTGCCGCAATTACGCCCACGAACACGGGGTGGATTTGCCGGAAGCGGAGGCATGGAAGTGGCCGTATTGAAGCGGAATTGAAGCAGCGGCATTGTTCGGGGCGTGGCCGCCCCGGTGCCCTGACATGATCCCGATCCACGAATGCCTGTCGCGCATCCGCTGGGACGCGCAACTCGCCCCAAGCCGCTTCGTCATCGGCTACTGGGATCGGGTCGCGGGCAGGGTGCTGTACGCCGATCTGCGCGAAGTCAGCCGGGACGCCGACAACCCGGCTTTTTTCGACCTGCTGGACGAGGCGGGGGCGGCGCACAGCATCCCGTCCCACCGGGTCAGGGAGGTGTGGCAGGACGGCAAGCTGATCTGGCAGCGCCATCCGCCGGGCGATATCCCGGCGTAAAGGACGAATCACCCTTCGATTGCCCGGCAAAGCCCCGGAATATGCGCCGGCCAGGCGGATGTGCAGCGGATTTCCTTCAAGACCGTCAGACTGCTAGACTGCCCCAAAACCGAGACAAGCATGGCCGAGGCGTCTGATCTTTCCCGTACCGAACCCGCCAGTCCGCGGCGCCTGCAACAGGCGCGTAGCGCGGGCGATGTGCCGCGCTCTGCCGAACTTGCTGCGTGGGCAGTATTGCTGTCGGCGCTGGGCATGCTGGGCTGGCTGGCGCCGCGCCTGATCGATGCCTTGCAGGCCCTGACCGCAGCGGCGTTCATTCACGCCGCGCAGCCCTTTTCCCCGGTTTTTCTTGAAGCGGCACAGGCCGCGCTGTGGGCGGTTGTGCCGGTGCTGGCCGTCATTTTTGTTGCCGCGCTGGTGGCGCCGATGCTGCTTTCAGGCTGGGTGTACGCACCCGCGATCACTCAGGCCGACCTGACGCGTGCCAATCCGTTCAAACCGCTTGCCCGGCTGTTTTCAGCCGATTCCCTTTTCGACGGCGCGATGGCGCTGCTGAAACTGGCGCTCGCCGCCGCAGCGGTCGGCTGGGCGCTGGAAAGCGGATGGCCGGCGCTGCAAAGCCTGGCTGGCGGCGAGCCGGCGCTGGCGCTGGATGCATCGGCTGCCTGGGTGGCACGCGGCCTGTTGGCGCTGGCGGGAGCGCTGGCGCTGGCGGCGGCGCTGGACGCCGGCTGGCGCTGGTGGCGCTACCTGCGCCGGCACGCGATGACCTGGCAGGAGGTGGTGGCCGAGGCGCGCGAAGCCGAAGGCAGTCCGGAAATGCGCGCACGGCTGCGCAGCCGCCAGCAGCAGGCGGGGCCGGGCCGGCATGTTGACGAGGTGATCGGATGAACGCGCAGGGCGTGATGGTGATGGGCATGCCGGTGAACCGGCTGGCGGTGCCGCTGCTGGTGCTGCTGATCCTGGCGATGATGATCCTGCCGCTGCCCACCTTCATGCTCGACGTGCTGTTCACGCTCAACATCGCGCTGGCGATGATCGTGATGCTGGTGAGCCTGAACGCGCGGCGCCCGCTCGATTTCTCGGTGTTTCCCACAGTGCTGCTGCTGACCACCCTGCTGCGCCTGGCGCTCAACGTGGCGTCCACCCGCATCATCCTGATGCAGGGGCACACCGGGCCGGAAGCGGCGGGCAAGGTGATCGAGTCCTTCGGCAACTTCCTGGTCGGCGGCAACTATGTCGTCGGCTTCGTGGTGTTCCTGATCCTGGTCATCATCAACTTCGTCGTCATCACCAAGGGCGCCGGGCGCATCGCCGAGGTGGCGGCGCGCTTCACCCTCGATTCGATGCCGGGCAAGCAGCTGGCGGTGGATGCCGACCTCAACGCCGGCTTCATCAACGAGTCCGAGGCGCGCACGCGCCGCCACGAAATCGGCCGCGAGTCCGATTTCTACGGCGCGATGGACGGCGCCTCCAAATTCGTGCGCGGCGACGCGGTCGCCGGCATCATCATCCTGCTGGTCAACCTCGTGGGCGGCGTTCTGGTCGGGCTGTTCCAGCACGATCTGGGGCTGACGGAGGCGCTCGGGCGTTACGCGCTGCTGACGGTGGGCGATGGCCTGGTGACGCAGATTCCGGCGCTGATCATCTCGACCGCGGCGGGCATCGTGGTCAGCCGCGCGTCGAGCGAGCAGGACCTGTCGCGGGAATTTTCCACCCAGGTTTTCGGCCGGCCGCAGACGCTGTACGTGGCCGCCGCGGTGCTGGGCGCGCTGGGGCTGATCCCGGGAACGCCGCATCTGGCTTTCCTCACCATCGCTGTGGTATTAGGCGGGCTGGGATTCTGGCTGATGCGCCGTCAGCGCGCGGCGTTCGATGACGAGCCGCTGGCGCTGATCGATGCGGACATCGCGCCGGCCGATGTCACCTGGGACGACATTCCGCCAGTCGACGTGCTGGCGCTCGAAGTCGGTTACCGGCTGATCCCGCTGGTCGACCGCAACCAGGGCGGCGCCGCGCTCACCCGGATTACCGAGGCGCGCCGCCGCTTCGCCACCGACATGGGGCTGGTGGTGCCACTCATCCGCGTGCGCGACAACCTCGACCTCAAACCCAACAGCTATCGCATCACTCTGAAGGGCGTCGACGTCGCCCACGGGGAGATGCCCGGCGGCCAGGTGCTGGCGGTCGACATGGGCGAGGTGCTGGGGCAGCTCGACGGCCCACCGGGGGACGACCCGCTGACCGGGCTGGCGGGCATCTGGATCGGCGCCGGGCGGGTCGAGGAAGCCGAACTGCGCGGTTTCGTGGTGCTGGAGCCCGCCGAACTGATCGCGCGCCAGGTCGAGGCCGTGTTCCGCCAGCACGCGCCCGAACTGCTGGGGCGCAGCGAAGTGCAGCAATTGCTCGACACACTGGCGCGCAACCATCCCGGGCTGGTCGAGGACGTGACGCCGCGCCACCTGCCGCTGACCAGCGTGCAGGCGGTATTGCAGCAGCTGATCGCGGAGAACGTGTCGATCCGCGATACCCGCACCCTGTTCGAGACGCTGGCGGCGCGCGCGCCGAAAAGCCAGGCGATCGACGATCTGGTGGAAACCGTGCGCGCAGCGCTGGGGCGCAGCATCGTCGACCGCCTGTTCGAAGGCAGCAACACGCTGCAGGTGATCGGTCTGGCCGCCGCCACCGAAACCCGCCTGCTGAACGAGATGGGCGACGAGGGCGAAGCCCTGCTGTCGCCCGCCACGCTGGACGCCCTGAACGACGCCGCCGAACACGCGCTGGCCGAGCAGGAAGGCGCAGGCTACCCGCCGGTGCTGCTGACCTCGCCCGGCCTGCGTGCCATGCTGGCGCGGCTGCTGCGGCGCAACCTGCCGCGGCTTGCGGTAATTGCCTACGCCGAGGTGCCTGCCGATAAAATGGTTCAGGTGACGACGGAACTGTCGATAGGAGAGGGCGCATGAGCGTGCAGATATTCGTCGCGCCGAACGCGCGCGAAGGCCTGGCGCGGGTTCGGCGCGAACTGGGCGACGACGCCGTGGTGCTGTCCACCCGGCCGCACCCGCAGGGCGTCGAGCTGCTGGCCAGCGCCTACGGCGAGCTGGCGGTGCCGGCGGTCAGCGAGACGCCGGATACGGCCGGCAGCTCGCGCATCCTGAACGAGCTGTCGCGCCTGCGCGGCATGCTGCAAAACCAGCTGGCCGGCTTTGCCTGGGGCACGGGACGGCGGCGCGACCCGGTGCGGGTGGCGCTGATGCAAACGCTGTTCGCCGCCGGCTTCGGCAGCGCGCTCGCCCGCACCCTGGCCGCGCGCCTGCCGCGCGGGCTGGATAACGACGCTGCCCAGCACTGGCTGCGCCAGGTACTGATCCGCAACCTGCCGCTGCTGGGGCGCGATGCCGACCTGCTGGCGCGGGGCGGCCATTACGCGCTGGTCGGCGCGACCGGCTCGGGCAAGACCACTACGCTGGCCAAACTCGCCGCGCGCGGCGTGGATGCGCACGGTGCCGGCGAGGTCGCGCTGGTGGCCGCCGATGCCTACCGCATCGGCGCAGCGGCGCAAGTGACGGTATATGCCGACCTGCTGGGCGTGTCGCTGCATGAGGTCAAGGATCAAACCCAACTGGCCGAGTTGCTGCCGCAACTTGCTGCCAAAAAACTGGTGCTGATCGACACCGCAGGGTTTGCGCCGACCGACCCGCGCGTCCGCGCGGGCCAGACGCTCGATACCCTGGGCGTGCGCCGTCTGCTGGTGATTTCCGCCAACCAGCAGGGGGCGGCGATCGAGCAGGCGATGACGCATTTTGGCCAGGGCGCGGCCGCCTGCATTCTCACCAAGCTCGACGAAACCCCGCAGCCGGGCGCCGCGCTCGACAGCCTGATCCGCCACCGCCTGCCGCTGGCGTATATCAGCGGCGGCCAGCGCGTGCCGGAAGACCTGCACGCGCCCAACGCCGCCTACCTCGTCGACCGTGCGTTGAAGGGCGGCCAGCTCGCCACCCCGTATGCGCTGGAGGCCGAGGACTGGCCGCTGTTTGCCGGCGTCGAGGCCGAGCGCGCCGAGCGCCGTACCCAAAAGGGCACAGGTGCCGGCTGACCAGGCCGCCGGGCTCAGACGGCGGCGCGCCCAGCCGCCGCCCACTTGCGTCCACTGCTTTTTCGACACCGCCGACTCCACTGTCCGACTGGCGCAGGTGCTGCATCGGTGCGGCCGAACTTCGCTGCTGATCGATGCCTGCGGCCGGCTCTTTGCCGATGCCCCCCGCAGCCTGCTCGGCTGGACGCGCCAGCTCGAGCGCGGACAGCTGCACACGCTGCCCATGCCGTATGGCGAGGGCTGGTATGCACCGGGGATACTGGGAGACGAACCGGCGTTGTTGGCTGCCGCAGGGGGCCACGATTGCGTCGTCTTCGATGCGTGCCCGAACGCGCCGGACTGGACCCCGCTGCCGGGCGCGGCCAGATTCGTCATTCTGGAAGTGAATGCGCTGCCTGCATCGACCTTGCAGGGCTACGCCCTGCTCAAAACGCTGGCCCACTCGGGGGCGTCCATCAGCGTCGGTCTGCTGGGGAACGCCGCCGCCTGCGATCACCTGCAGGCTGCATGTGGACGCTTTCTCGACCCTGCCTTCACCCGGGCCGTTTACAACGCCGCACACGAGGATGACGCATTCGCCACGCTTGCCGTTAGAATGGCGCACGAGGAGACGGGCCTGACGGCGCGTTATCAAGCAGAAAACACTGAAAGCATGGCCTTGAAACATGGCTGTTAAACCCACGCAGCAAGCAACGTCGCCAGACGAACAGATTGCCAAATATGCGCCGCTGGTCAAGCGCATTGCCTATCACATGATGGCGCGGCTGCCAGCCAGCGTCGAAGTCGACGACCTCATTCAGGTGGGCCTGATCGGCCTGATGGATGCGGTGTCCCGCTTCGACGGCAATCAGGGCGCCCAGTTCGAATCCTATGCCACCCAGCGCATCCGCGGTTCCATGCTCGACGAGTTGCGCGAAGCCGACTGGCTGCCGCGCCATGTGCGGCAGAAATCGCGGCAAATCGAATCCGCCATCAACCGGCTGCAACAGCGCAACGGCAAGCCGCCGACCGAGCAGGAAATCTCGGCCGAGCTGGACATGCCGATCGACCAGTACCAGTCCATGCTGGGCGACGTGAGATGCTCGCAGCTGCTGTATTACGAAGACTTCTCGGACGAGGACAGCGCCAGCTTTCTGGAACGCTATCTGGTCGACGGCAGCAACGATCCGCTTGCAGTGCTGGAGGACGAAGGCTTCCGCGACAGTCTGGTTTCTGCGATCCACAATCTGCCCGAACGCGAGCGCAGCATGATGGGCATGTACTACGAGCAGGACATGAACCTGAAGGAAATCGGCGCGGTGCTCGGCGTGTCCGAATCGCGCGTGTGCCAGCTGCATTCGCAGGCGGTGGCACGCCTGCGGGCCCAGTTGAAGATCTGGAAAAGCTGACGCGGCCTGCCTGCCGGGGCCGCTGGCGCGGCGGAACACGCGCAAATCCGCGATAATGGCAGCTTGTCCAACCTGCCCGCATCGCCTCCCATGAGCCCAGCCGCCCTCAAGAAAAAAGCCCTCGATTACCACCGCCTGCCCAAGCCCGGCAAGCTTTCGGTCGAGTCGTCCAAGCCCTGCTCCACGCAAGAAGATTTGTCCCTGGCCTACACGCCGGGCGTGGCGCAACCGGTGCTGGAAATCGCGAAAAACCCCGAGAAGGCCTACGACTACACCAACAAGGGCAACCTGGTTGCGGTGATCACCGACGGCACCGCGATCCTGGGCCTGGGCAACCGCGGCCCGCTCGCCGCCAAGCCGGTAATGGAA